>PMHP01000195.1 GCA_003158195.1 Vulcanimicrobiota bacterium
TTCGACGAGCGCGAGAAGATCGCCGAGGGCACCCACGAGCGGTACGTGACCACCCGGGAAGCCTTCCGCGAACGCCTCGAAGAGAAGTTTCAAGGCTGAGCGACCCTGCCGACCGTGTGCTCGTCCGCGAGCGGACCCGGCACGGCGGCCGTCTAAGGAGACTCCCAGGAGTGTGGGTCCTGTCCAAACGCCCGGGAGCCACGGGGGAACCCGAGGCAATCGAGCGGCGTTGTGTGGGTTAGGAAGCGGTTAGGCGGACTCCGCCGCCGCGATTAACGGCCCCGAAACGTGGGTAGGTCCCCGGCTAGCAAGCGACTCTGTCGTTTGCTGGCATTCTCTGGCCGGCCCATGCCGGTGCCACCGCCCTTCATTCCACAAAACCTTAGCTAGGGAGTATTACGTGAAACGACTGAGCACCGGGCTCCTAGCCGCGCTTGTCGCGGTTGGAATCGGGTCGACGTCGGTCTCCGCAGCGACCTCGTCAGCGAATGGAAACATTGGAACCTTCGCACCGACACAGGTCGCGCAGATACCCGGCGCGCCCCCCGCTGACTTCGGCACGCCGCCTTCCGGCGAGGTCCCGATCCTCTTCAACGACCGGCATGTTTACTCGAAGCCGGATCGCCTGAAGGCGAACCGCGTCCTCGCTGCGTTGGTGCGCGGCAATACCATTCTCATCCCGCTCCGCTCGATGTTCGAGCAGATGGGCGCGACCGTTTCGTACGATCCCGCCTCGAAGACGGTCGACGTCTCGAAGCCGGGCTCGGACGTCAAAGTGACGGTCGGTCGTCCGGAAGTGGTCATCAATGGCGAGAGCCGCCCGCTCGACGTCCCTCCCGAGATCTACAAGGGTTCGGTCGTCGTACCGGTCCGCGTCATCTCCGAAGGGATGGGCGCGTATGTCCAGTGGGTCCCGGATCGCCGTATCGTCGTCGTGCGCTACATTCCCGCGCCGATTCCGACACCCGTTCCGACTCCGCCGCCGACGCCGGTTCCGGTGGTGACACCGCCGCCGCCGCCGCCGACGCCCACGCCAACCCCGGTTCCGACCAAGAACCCGTATGAACACTTCGTCGTCGGCGACTACATCTTCTCGCCGTCGGTGTACAACGAGTTCGATCCCGGTGAAACCGGCAAGGGCGGTTCCTACACGGCCCGCGGCGCGATTGAGTTCCCGCTGTTCGGCCTGCCGTGGATGCTCGAGGGCGAATACCGCCAGTGGAACTATCCGCACTACACCAACGGAAAGGGCGTGTGCCCGAGCTTCGATCAGAGTTGCGTCAACGCAATCGGTGCGCAAGGCGAAGTCTACGTCCCGGCGTTTACCGCCCGCGACGATGACTTCGACGGACGCTTCGGATTGAAGATCGCCGATCCGCGCATCTACATCGGCATCGGGTACCTCTTCCGCAACACCAACTACGAAGGCGGCGCCTTCGAGACCCAGACGCACGGTTTCGGATTCGGTATCGAGAAGCTGCCGGATCTCAACCAGCCGTTCTCGCTCTACGGATCGCTGTACTTCTATCCGCTCGTAACGACCAACGGATTGCAGTACCTCGGAAGCGGTATCTTCGGTTCCGTGCAATACCGGATCCTTCGGTACTCCGTCGGCGGCACGTTCAACTTCGGGAACAGTCCGCTCTACCTCGACTTCGGTTACGCTGGTGACCGCTACGACGTGAAGCAGAATGCCCCCGTCGATCAAACCCACAACGGCCCGTACGCGGGGTTAGGAATCCACTTCTAGGACTCAACCTCGACGGCAAGACGAGGCCCCTCGCTCGCGCGAGGGGCTTTTTCTTTCTTTGTAGCTAGTGTGCGGCGGCGGCGGATGGTGTCGCCNNGTCGCCGCCGGCATCGCGACCGGCGCGTTGAACACGGATGGATATGGCGGACCGAAGGCCGACTGGTAATTCGAACCGGCGTTCGCGGTGGTGGTTGACGCCGCCGGCAACGGAGCAAGGTGTTCGACCGCAAGCACCTTGTGCAGTTGCTTGGCTTGCGGCGATGTGCCGTACGAGAGGAACAGCCACTGCGCGATCGCGTGCGCGCGATCGCGTGATTCCTTGGTCAGCACCTTCGTGTACAAACGCTGGAGGAGGAAGAGCGTTTTCGCGACTTGCCCGTCGTGCGGATACTTCGCCGCCCAGGCATGGACCGCGCGCTCCGTCAACAGAGCGGTCGCGAGCGTCTGCGTGCCGATGTCGTGATTCACGTCGTAATTCCAGCCGAGAACTTTGATCTCGTTGCGCATGCCGATGACGCTCTGCTTGAGCGGCCCGAAGTATTCGTCGGCCGGCGCGAGCGCCTGCACGGCCGCCGCTTTTGCCGCTTCTTTTGCCGCTTCTTTTGCCGCCTCGCGCTGCGCGGCCGTCTGCTTCGTCGCGGCGCCGGCGGCGGCAACCGACGTGCGCGTACCGGCGACCGCCGGAGCCGCGACACAGGAAGCGGCGGCACAGATAATAACAAGCCCAATGACTCGCTTCACGGAAAGAGCACCTCGCTAGGAGAGCGTGAGAGCCGTGTCTTTGGGAAATCGAATTTCGTGCAACAACGCAAAATACCCGTCGCTTCCATTCAGACTCTCGCGCACGATCGGGCCGATTTCGATACGGTGTGGCCGCGGCTCGTGGCGCTCGTTGACGAAGCCGGCCGGCGTGGCGCGAAGCTCATCATTCTTCCGGAGGGCACGGTTCCCGGATATGTNNGCGAAGAAAGCCGGCGCCGCGATCCTGAATGCGGCGATCGTCATCGGGCCGAACGGCCGCGAGATCGGGTACGCGGCCAAGCGCTTCCTCTGGCATTTTGACCGGCTCTGGTTCGCTCCCGGTGCGACGTTGGAGCCGATCGACACGCCGGTTGGGCGGCTCGGGCTGCTCGTCTGCGCCGACGGCAGGATCCCGTCGATCGCTGCGACGCTCGTGGAGCGGGGTGCCGAGATTCTCGTGATGCCGACGGCCTGGGTAACGAGCGGCCGCGACCCGGGCGCCCTCGAAAATATCCAAGCGGATCTGATGGTCAACGTCCGGGCACGGGAGAACGGCGTGCCGTTCGCCGCAGCGAACAAAGCCGGCGTCGAGCTCGCCAGCGTTGCGTACTGCGGCAAGAGTGCGCTCGTCGACTCGAGCGGCGCGTTTGTCGCGCGTGCCGGCGAACGCGGCGAAGAGATCCTTTTCGCCGAACTCGAACTCGGCGCACCCGCGCCGCGTCCCCGCTCGCGTGCACCGTCCGTCGCGGCCCACGCTCTTGCAGCGCCGGTCGAGCGGGCACGGATCGCGTTTACTCCGGTCACGGAGCCGGCCGAATTTGCGCGCCTCTCGGCGCTTGCGCTCCAAGCCGACGCGGCGGCAACCCTCGGGGCGGCGGATGCGGCCTGCGAGCCGGATCGCGATCGCCCGATCGAGATCGCCGGCGTGCGCGCCGCCGCCGTAGCTTGGGAGACGCTTCGCTCGCCGCGCGGGCTCGTCGCGGCCCGGCTGGCTGGAATCGACCTGTTCGTTTGCCGAGCGCTTGGGGAGGCCGCCTGGCACGCTCCGTTCGCGCGCACCCGGGCTGCGGAGTTGCGGGCGTACGTCGTCGTCTTCGATGAGGACGCGCAGCGCGCGTTCGCCGTCGATCCCGACGGAACAGTTATCTGCGGCACCTTCCCTGGTTTCGATCNNGCGATCGTGGCGGGAACGTTCGACGGCTACCGCATGGCCGCGTTCACCTACGAGCGCTCCCGCGCTGCAGCGACGCTCGTCGCCCCAGCCACCGACGTCCTCGCCGGCTTGCGCGAAGCCGAGGAAATACGCCGGCGCACGCTCGGAAACGAGGCCCTTGTCTAACACCTCGGGCGTCGCGCACGCGCCGGCAATCGCGGTCGCGACCGCCGTGCTGGCCGTGCTGGCCGCAATCGGAAGCCTCGTTTCGAACAAGTCCGCAAGCCAGGCGCTCGCCGCAAAGAACCAGGCGATTTTGGTCCGAACCGAAGCTGCCGACGCGTACAATTCGTACGAGGCGCACGTGATACGCGAACGCATCTACGAGGCCGCCCAGGCTTCCAATCCGTCGCTCGCAGGAGCAGCGCTCGAGCGCCTCGCCACAATCGCGCGCGAGGAGCAAAGCGCGGCCAAACCCTATCTCGAGCGCGCCGAGGCCCAAGAGCAGCTCGCCGGCGCCGCAAACGAGCGCTCGGAGCAGTATGCAAGGGCGCACGACACGTACGACGTCGCGGTCACGCTCGTCGAGATCGCCATTGCGATCGTTTCCGTCTCGGCGCTGACCTCGTCGCTCTATCTCATCGGCCTCGGCGGGTTCTGCGCCGCGGCGGGCGTGGCCGTGTTCGTCTACGAGTTCGCGCGAGGATCGATGCCTTAGCCCGCGGCTCCGCGCACGGCGCGCAGCGGACGAGCCACCCCGCGCGGCTGCACGATTTCAAGCATCGTATCGACGATGATCCCATCCCACTGCGTGCCGACCCCGGCGCGCAATTCATCCAGAGCGTACGGCACCGCGAGGGCTTCGCGATACGGACGTTTGCTGATCATCGCGTGAAACGAATCGGCGACCGAGACGATGCGGGAGACGAACGGTATCCCGTCGCCGGAAAGAGCGTCGGGATAACCGCGCCCGTCGATCCGTTCGTGATGAGCGCGAACGACCGGGGCCAATTCGCGCAGCGACGGAATGCGCTCGAGCATCTTCGCCCCGACCGCCGAGTGCGCGCGCATTGTCTCCCACTCGAGGGCTTCGAGCGGACCGGGTTTAAGCAGGATCGCCGTTGGGGTGGCGATCTTGCCGACGTCGTGAAGCGTTCCGGCGAGCGCGGCGAACGTCTGATCCTCGGGGCCCATCCCGAGCGTGCGCGCGATGCGCGCACACCACATTCCGACGGCGCGCGAGTGCTCGCTGGTCGCCGCATCCCGCGCCTCGATCGCGGACAAGAGCGAGGCCACAACGTCGTCGCGGCTCACGAGCTTCGCCGAATCGGCAGGACGCGCGGCGCGCTGCGCGCGATCGACGCGAAAGCGCTTCTCGAGTTCGCCCGAACGGATCGCGAGGTACGATATCACTTCGTCGGAGTTGCCGCAGTCGGCAACGTACGCAGCCGCGATAACCGCGCAGCCGATCACGACAATGCGCGCGTGCTCGAACGCTTCCTCACGTTCGGCAGCGCCGTCGGCCCAGACGTCGACGCTGTCGCGATCGCCGACTTCGAGTTCTTGACAGAGCCGATCCAAGAACGCGCTCGCGAACGCTCCAGCCGAAGGCGAGCCGGGCCGCGGTAGCGCGGGGGAACGAACGATTGACGACACGATCTCGCGACGCCGGTCTTCAATATACGACGCAAGACGCGCGGCCGCGTCTCGCGAGATAGTCGACCCGGTCATCCAGATGCTGCTTTCACGCGTCCTTCGTGCACAAAAAAGACGAGACCCGTAACAAGTCGTCGGCCATTCATCGGAGCACAGCAATGCGTCCTCCGATGAGGAAAGTAACGTATTTGGGACTTTCGGCCTAGAATCCTCGCACGAAACCCCGAATAATCCACACTCTCCACCGATGTTGCCCGCCGTCACAAGGCGCGGCTCTAGGCCTTTCGGCGGGTGTGATCTTGGACACTTTTTACTTTCACATGCGCGAAGCGCAAGCCGAGGCCGCCAAGGTAGAGCAGCCCGCCGACCGCGAGCGCCGCGGGATACGGGACGGCCGAAACGGCGAGCGACGGATAACTACCGATGGTCGGGCTTAAGCGGACGCCGCCGAGTTCGATCGTGCCTCCGCTGCGGGCGAATCCGATTCCACCCGGGATCGCGTGGCCCGCGTCATCGTCGACCGCAAAGAGCAGCGATTCGTAGCCGGCCATGCCGCGAGCTTGTGCGATTAGGGAATCGGCCTTGGAGAAGTAAAACGCTTTGATCTGCCGCCGCACCGCGGGCGTCGCGAATGCATCGGCCGGCAGGGCCTTGCCCGCGATCGTCACCTGTTGTCCGAACAGGAGCACCGGCGATAAGAACGCGGGGTTTGTCGGCTGCGTTATCGTCAGGCGATCGCCGCGCACGTCGCGCGCCTCGATGTAGGCAGCCGTGCGCGGCACGAGCTGCAGTTCGGTAGCGCCGACGTAGCGGCGCTCTCCGAGGCCGATGTCGAGCGGCGCGCCGGTGCGCCGGCGCAACACGATCCGGATGTCGCCTCGCGCAACGTCACGCGCATCCGCATTTGGAAAGAACGCTGCGGCTGCGACGTCGGGCAGCACTGCGACGCTTCCGGGTTGGCGCTCGACGATCTCGGTATCGGGTCCGAGTAGTCCCGAGCCGATACCTGCCGCGATGATGACGAGCGCTCCGAGCATCGCGGCCCCGAGTTGCGAGCCGCTCGCGCCGCGATCGCGGCGTCGCCGGGCCAGCGCATATCCGGCAATCGGGAGCGAGAGGAGTGCGAGCGCCGTTGCATATTCCCACGTGTGAAAACCGGCCCACTGCGGATAAAGGTCCTGAGCGAGCACGAGCAGGATCGCCGTAAACGCGCAGACGGGCGCCGCAGAGCGCTCCCTCACTCCTGTGCGCGCAACACGGGTCCGACGACGTCGCGCATCTGCGCCAAGGTCATCTCGCCGTCGATCCCGCGCACGATGTGACCGCTGCGATCGACCACGAGCGTCGTCGGCAAGCCAACCGCCGCGTACGCGCGGCCGTAGCGCTGATCCTCGTCGAGCAGGATCGGATAGTGCAGCTTCATCTCGCCGGCAAAGGTCGCGGCGGTCCGCGCCGACTCGCCTTGATCGATGCCGAGCACGACCAGCCCCTTGCCGCGCTCCGCCTCGTAGAGCCGTTCGAGGGCCGGCGTTTCGCTACGGCACGGCGCGCACCACGAAGCCCACAAGTTCACGAGAACCACGTGCCCGCGATAGCGCGCGAGCGCGTCACTCTTGCCGGCGAGATCCTTCACGGGGTAACTTTCGGCCGGCGCGCCGGCCAGCATCGCGGGACCGGTGAGCACGCCGGCAAGGCCGCCCGACTCTTCCAAGTACGCTTTAAACGTCAGCACGACGGCCACGAGCGCGAGCGCTGCGACCGCAATTCCCAGAGGGTTACGAGGCATCGGCTACCAGTCGCCCATCCGCTCTTCGTCTACCTCTCCTTCGAACGCGATCGTGCCCGGCGCGAGAATCGCTGCGACCAGCGGTACGCCGTCGTGGCGCAAGCGCAACGAATGCTGGTGAACGCGATCCCCCGAGCGCCCGTAGAGCTCGCAAAACCGCGCCAGGACGTCTGGGGCGCAGAGCGCGCGCAGCGGCGCCACATTGTAGGTCTGCTTAAAGGTCGCAAACCCGCTCTCAAATTCATCGCGCGTAAAAGCCGCCCCCAACCGCGCCTCCCGCCGGACAGTTAAAATGGGGGGGAGCCCCCCAAACCCCCGGCGCGGACTCCCGCGCCTTTCCACACACAAACCACCTCGCGCGTGTAGGCGCTTGACCCCGCGCCTACGCGCGTGCGCCGATTTGCGGCGCGGTCGTGCTGTGTTCGCGGGAGTGGCCGTTTCACTTCTCGTACCCTCTTGGCCGATGAGTGCACGCATCCTCGATGGGCGCGCGCTGGCTGCTGAGCTGCGCGTTGGGTTGGCACGGGATGCGACGGCTTTGCGCGCGCGCGGGGTCGTGCCGCGGCTGCTCGTCGCGATGGTCGGTGAGGACGAGTCGAGCTTGGCGTACGTGCACGGAATGCGCGCCCTCGGTGCGAAGATCGGGGTCGACGTCGCGGTCGACGTGCTCTCGCCGAACGTGGACGACGCCGGGGTTCGCGCGGCGCTCGCCGGGTACGATGCAGATCCGGCAATTGCCGGCATTATCTTGCAGCAGCCGCTGCCGGCGCATCTCTCGATCCGCGCGATCGCGGGCGCGATGCCGGAACGCAAGGACGTCGACGGGACGAGCCCGATCAACCAGGGCCGCCTCGCGTTTGCGACCGGCGCGCGCTTCGTTCCAGCGACGCCGGCGGCCGTCATGCTGCTGCTCGAGCGCAGCAGCGCGTGGCCGTTGCGCGGTCGCGACGTCGCGGTCATCGGGCGCTCGCCCGTGGTCGGGTTGCCGGTCGCGCTGTTGTTGCTCGCACACGACGCGACCGTGACGGTGACCCACAAGGCGACCCCCGACATCAAGGCGCACGTACGCCGCGCCGAGGTCGTCGTCGTTGCAACCGGAAGCCCGCACCTCGTCGACGCGTCGTGGCTGCGGACGGGTGCAGTCGTCATCGACGTCGGCACGACCGTCGTCGACGGGAAGCTTCTCGGCGACGTCGATTTCGAGAGCGCCGCGACGGTCGCAAGCGAGATCACCCCGGTCCCGGGCGGCGTCGGGCCGGTGACGAACGTCGCGCTCATGCGTAACGTCCTCGCAGCCGCCGAGAACGCCCTGCCGCGGCGTTAGTTTAATATGTTAGTTTAAACTGAAGTGCTTGCCGAAGAACTTTTCTTGATTGGTGCGAAAGCTGCCGCCGGGAGCGGCCGCGTGCTGCGCTTGCGGCGCTTCGCGTTTGCGTTCGAGCAGCGAGCGTAGCTGGGGCAAGAGGCGCCGCAGGAAACCGAGTTCGACCGTAAGCCGCTGCTCGGTGCTCGAAAGCTCGAGCAAGCGCTGCTTCATCGAATCGGCGACTTGCAACGCGTCGCCGATCAAGAACGAGGCGTCGATCGGATCCTCGGGCAGGTCGATGTCGGCATGCATGCCCGAGAACTCGACGAGCAGCCGCAGATAGTCGCGAAACACGGCGCGAATCTCGCGCAACAGAGAATCCATTGCGCCCGGATCCTCGGTCTCGTCCTCGGGGATATACGAGACCTCGACCGTCAAGAACGGTTCGCGCGCGACGATGCGCTCGACTTTGAAGCGGCGCCGGCCGACGCTGGAAATGTAATAGCGGCCGTTTTCAAGCGGCGTCACGTCGCCGATCTCGGCCGTCGTTCCGACCTCGTAGGGCATGACGTTCGGATCGCCGGCCTCGTCGCCTTCGCGAATCAAGCAGACGCCGAACGGCTCGCCGCCCTGCAAGCATTCAGAAACCATTTGCTTGTAGCGCGGCTCGAAGATATGAAGATTGAGAACCGCCCCCGGAAAGAGCACGGCGTTAAGAGGAAACAACCGGAGGCGGTTCGGTTTCAAAAGCCGCGCCTAGAGCCGCGACTCGGCGACTTTCCAATCGACGTTGGCAAAGAACGCTTCGATGTATTTGGAGCGCTCCGCCGGCTTGTAGTCGAGCAAGAACGCGTGCTCCCAGACGTCCATCACGAGGATCGGCTTGTAGCCGGCAATGTTGCCGTCTTCGTGCAGGGTGATCCAGTGATTTGAGATGCGGCTGGTCTTCGGATCGAGGTACGCGATCGCCCAACCGACGCCGCGCATCCCGCCGACGGCCGCGAAGTCTTTCTTCCACGTATCGAAGTCGCCGAAGCTGCCGGCGAGCGCGTCGTGGAGCTTACCCGAGCTCGGCGCGCCGTTGCCGCTCGCGGTCATGTTATCGAAATAGTACTCGTGGAGCACCATCCCGTTGTATTCGAATCCCAGGCGGCGCGTCAGCTCGGCAAAGCCCGGGTCGGCACCCGACGGTCCCGCCTTGATCTTCGCCTGGATCTGCTCGTTGAGCAGATTCGTGTTCTTCACGTAGCCTTCATAAAGGCCGAAGTGGACGGTCAGGGTCTGATCGGAGATGCCTTGCAAGCCCGATAGGTTCCATTTCTTTGGTGCATACGATTCCTGAGCCAGGGTCGCCATTAAACACTCACCTCAACTGCTGCTAAATTGTACCGATCGAGTTCCGCAGCGTTCGACGGCCGCGCCGACACTCTTGTCGTTGGCCCGGTGTCAGTTTGCCATGGAACCTCCTAGCCGCCTGAAACGCGCATCCGTGCGCGGGCGGCATCGTTCGCATCCTGCTCCGGAGAGGTTCCCTCTCCCCGGAGGCGGCAAACCTCGGGTGTGAGCGATCTTGACTACCTCAAGCGGCTGCACCGCAACCCTTCGCCGCTGCTCCTGGAGCTTGAGCAGCGCGGCCACGCGGACGACATCCCGATCGTCGATCGGGAAACCGGCCGGCTGCTCTCGACCTTGGTCCATGCGATGCAGGCGAACCGCATCCTGGAGATCGGGACGGCCTACGGGTATTCGACGCTCTGGATGGCGCTCGCAATGCCGCCGGCCGGGCGGCTTTGGACGATCGACCCGGATACGAGCCGCACGGCGATCGCGCTCGACTTTCTGCGCCGTGCCGGAAAATTCGATCAAGTCAACGTCCTCAATCAGCCCGCGCTCGAGGTGCTCCCGACCTTTCCCGTCCGCAATCTCGACATCGTGTTCATCGACGCGGTAAAGACCGAGTACGAGGAATACCTCGCGCTCACGGTACCGTTGCTCAAACGCTCGGGCCTCGTTGTCGTCGACAATCTCCTGTGGCACGGCAGAGCCGCCGCAAACCCCGCGTCCGGCGACGCCGACACGACGATCGCGATTCGTAACTTCAACCGCACCTTTCTCAACCATCCGCAGCTCGACGCAACGATCGTTCCGGTCGGCGACGGCGTTGGGATCGGCGCGCGCATCGAGTGAACCCCGTCGAGGCTCGCGACTTCCGGGAGGTGATGCGCCGCTTCGCAACCGGCGTAACCGTCGTGACGACGATCCTCGACGGCAGGCCGAAAGGCTTGACGGCGAACGCCTTCGCGAGCGTCTCGGCCGAGCCGCCGATGGTGCTGATCTGCGTCAACCGCCAAGCGCGCAGCCACCCGCTGATCGCGCGAGCCGGGCATTTCTGCGTCAACATCCTTGGGCTCGAGCAGCAATCGATCGCGGAGAAGTTCGCATCGCACGAACCCGTCGATCCGTTCGATGCGCTCGCCTACACGGCGGCAAAGACCGGCTCGCCGGTCCTCGACGGCACGCTCGCGTTTCTCGATTGCGAACTCGCCGAGGAGCATAGCGCGGGCACGCACACCGTCTTCATCGGTACGGTTCTGGCCTGCGGCGTACGGGACGGCGCGCCGCTCGGCTATTTCAACGCCGCCTATCGAGATTTTGGATGCCGGATAACGTCGTCGTCGAACACCTAGCGGTCGGTCCGCTCGCCTGCAACTGCACGATCGTCGCCGACCTCGGCGCGCGCGAAGCGATCGTCNNGACATCGGTTTGCGCAATCTCGATCTCGTGCTCGGCGTCGAGAAACGCATCGTCTTCGATCTCGTCGAGGTCGTCGAAGGCCGCTGTCAACTGCGTCAGGCGCTGATCCGCGACAAACGTTTCGAATCGCTCTCGCTTTTGCCCGCCGCTCAGACGCGCGAGAAAGAAGCCGTGAGCGAGGCGCAGATGGCGCGCGTCGTCGAGGATCTCGGGGCACTGGCGGACTTCGTGATCATCGATTGCCCCGCGGGCATCGAGCACGGCTTCCGCAGCGCCATCGCCGGCGCGCGCGAAGCGATCGTCGTCGACGGCGGCGACGAGGCCGACCGGATCGTCGCCCGTCTCGATGCGCTCGGCGTGCGCGCGACCTACCTCGTGCACACGCACGCGCACTTCGACCACATCGGCGTGCTTGCGGATCTCAAGGAACGAACCGGCGGCGCGGGGTTGCTGCATCCGGGCGATCTGCCGCTCTTCGAAGCGCTCGCGCTGCAGGCGCGTTACTTCGGCGTCCCGGCGCCGCGCGTCACCACACTCGACGGCGAGCTCGCCGACGGCGACGCGATCCGTGCCGGTTGCGTTCGCCTTGACGTTCTGCATACGCCGGGCCACACGCCGGGCAGCGTCTCGTTCGCGCTCGAGCGCGGCGCCGGCACGATGCTGCTCACGGGCGACACGCTCTTCCGCGGCGCGGTCGGGCGCTGGGACATCGGCGGCACGTCGCTCGAAGACATCGTCGCGAGCATCCGAACGAAACTCTTCGCGTACGACGACGCCGCCGTCGTCGTTCCCGGGCACGGACCTTCGACGACAATCGGCATCGAGAAACGGGAGAACCCGTTCTTGGTTACCTAAGGAGCGGAGCGTGACACGAATGAAGCCTTTTGTCTCGCTCGTGGCTTTTCACCGCACCTGGCACGCGGCACGGTAAATGACTCGCAGCGCCGCGTGTCTGCTTGCGTTTCTGGCCGCGGCCGGCACGACACGAATCGTCGAGGCACAATCGCAGAGCGCGCAGGCCGCTTTTAAGCGTGCAGGCGTATTCCTCGTGGAAGCGAGGTACGACGAGGCCATCGCCGGCTACACCGAAGCGATCCGGCTCGACCCAACCTACGAGGACGCGTACGTCGATCGCGGATACGAATTTGTGAAGAAAGGTAAGGTCAAGCAGGCCATTGCCGACGAGAACGAGGCGCTCCGGCTCGAACCAAACGATCCGCTAGCCTTCTATGCTCGTGGGGCCGCATATCTGCGCGAAGGGCTCTACGCTCGAGCCATTGCCGACGAAACCGAATCGATTCGACTCGAGCCAAGTCACATCGCCTACGTCGCTCGCGGAGACGCCTACGCGAAGGCGCAAAACGACGATCCCGCCATCGCCGACTATGATGAGGCGCTGCGGCTCAACCCAAACGATTCCCAGACCTTCAAAAATCGCGCGCTACTCTATAAGAAAAAGCGCGACCGGGCCCGTGCGCCCGCCAAAATTGCGGCAATCGCTCGCGTCAATAAACCCTCCGTGGGCCGGCCCAGGACGAAACCTGCCGGCGGCGCGCAGTCGAGCGGGAGGTCGTCCGAACCGGCAAGCGCGAGCGTCGCGAAGCCGGCCCAGAATACGCCTACCCTCATCCCGGGACTCTTCCATTTTTTTGCCATCATCGTTGTCATCGCGCTCCTGATGCTTGCGCTCTTCCTTTTCATCATTTGGGCGCTCGCGGTAAAAGCGGGCCTGTCGGGCTCATGAGCGCCAGTGGCTTGTCAATGCGGTAGACCGCAAAGAGGGCCACGCTGAGCGGTGCCCAGCGAGGCCCTTGTGCTTTGTGTCCTTTGGTTACTCGAAGCGTAGCGCGACGATTGGGTCGAGGCGCGATGCTTTGGCGGCCGGGTAGTAGCCGAAGA
Organism: Vulcanimicrobiota bacterium; assembly: GCA_003158195.1. GTDB lineage: Bacteria > Vulcanimicrobiota > Vulcanimicrobiia > Vulcanimicrobiales > Vulcanimicrobiaceae > Palsibacter > Palsibacter borealis. Next base: position 13,046 of record PMHP01000195.1, read on the forward strand.
ACACGCCGACCAGCGCCGAGAACGCGACCGCAAGTACGACCGCCGACGGCGGCACGGTGGCCGGCCACTTCGCGAGCGTCGCGATCGCGACCGACCCCACACCGCCGAAGATCACGCCGGCCGCGCCGCCGAGGGTCGAGAGAACGACGGCCTCGACGAGGAACTGCCAGAGAATTGCGGTGCGGCGCGCGCCGACTGCGACGCGCAGGCCGATCTCGCGTGTGCGCTCCGTCACCGAGACGAGCATGATGTTCATGATCCCGATGCCGCCGACCAAGAGCGAGACCGCGGCGACGCCGGCAAGCAGCAATTGCATGACCGACGCGGTTGCCGAAGCGGCGTTCGCGATGTCTTGCAGGTTGCGGATCGAGAAGTCGTCGGGCGCGCCCGCGACGATGTGATGGCGCTGTTCGAGCAGCGACGTCACTTCGGACTGGACTTGTGCGATGTTCGACGAGTCGTCCGCGGACACGAGCATCGAAGCGAGCGTCGTCTGCCCCGTTAGTCGCTCGAGGGCCGATGAGAACGGAATCAGGATCGTGTCATCCTGATCTTGCCCGACACTGCTTTGCCCCTTCGCCGAGAGCGTGCCGGTAACGACGAACGGCACGTTTCGAATCAAGATCGTCCGGCCGATCGGATCGGCGCCGCCGGGGAAGAGATTGGTTTCGACGGTCTGGCCGAGGACCGCGACCTTCGCCGTCGCATCGACGTCGTGCTGCGAGAAGAACGTTCCCGACGCGAGCGGCCAATTGCGAATGAACGTGTAACTCGGGGCGACGCCGCTGATCGTCGTCTGCCAGTTGTTGTTGCCCGCGACGACTTGCGTGCGCACGGTGACGGTCGGTGAGACCGCCGCGACGTGCGGCAGCTGCGCGATCGCAAGGCCGTCCGCGATGGTTAAAGTCGAGGCGCCGCCGGTGCCGGTCCGCGAGCCCCCGAGGTTGACGCTGCCGGGCAGCAGGATCAACATGTTGCTGCCCAGGCCGTTGATCTGGCTCGCGACCGAGGTCCGCGCGCCCGCACCGATTGCGACGGTAATGATCACGGCCGCGACCCCGATCACGACGCCGAGCATCGTGAGCAGCGAGCGCGAACGGTTGCGGGCAAGCGCTCCGAGCGCGATCCGCAGCGTGGATGGGAGTTTCAATGGTGGGAGTCTCATTGCGTTACCGCCTCACGCGCCCGCGGCGCGTCGGAAAGGATGATGCCGTCGCGGAAAGTCACGATGCGCTTCGCATGCGCCGCTACGTCGGGCTCGTGGGTCACGAGCATGATCGTGATGCCGCGTTCGTGGTTGAGCCGCTCGAAGAGCGCCATCACGTCTTCCGAGGCACGCGTGTCGAGCGCGCCGGTCGGCTCGTCGGCGAGGATCAGGCTCGGGTTGTTCACGAGCGATCGTGCGATCGCGACGCGTTGCTGCTGTCCGCCCGAGAGCTGGTTGGGCCGGTGAAACGCTTGCTTCGAAAGCCCGACCTCGTCGAGCGCCGCAAGCGCGGCAGTGCGCCGTTCGGCTTCACCGACACCCGCGTAGAGCATCGGCAATTCCACGTTTTCGACGGCCGTCGTGCGCGGCAGCAGATTGTAGGCTTGGAACACGAAGCCCAGGCGCCGGCTGCGTATCCCCGCGAGATCGTCTTCACTGAGTTCGGTGACGTCGCGGCCTTCGAAGCGGTACGTGCCTGAGGTCGGCCGGTCGAGGAACCCAACGATGTGCATGAACGTCGACTTCCCCGATCCCGACGGACCCATCACGGCGACGAACTCGCCGGCTTCGATGTCGAGATCGATCCCCGCAAGCGCGACGACGGGTTCGCCGGCGAGCGGATAGATGCGGCGCAGGTCGCGCACCGCGACGACGGGGGTAGCCACTAGTGCAGCCCCCGCGTCGCGCCCTGGCCGCCGCCCAAGCCGCCCGTAAGCGGGTTTGCGGCTTGGGCATGTGAGGTCCGCGCGGACGTCGCGGCGCTCGAGTCGGCGGTGATGACCTGGTCGCCCGCGTTGAGCGTTCCGCTCGACGGTTTCACGGCAACCTGGGTGCCGCTCTCGAGGGTCACCGTCACCGGCACGCGCACGAGCGTTCCATTGCGGTCCACGAAGATCCGTTGCGCTCCGGCGGTCGAAGCCGACGCGCCGTTACCGGTCGTCGCACCCCACGGCGAAGACGCCGCGCCGCTCGTGCTCGCCGTCGCATTTGCCGTGCGGTGCCCGTGAGCGCTGCCGAAGGCCGGGTGGTAGGAGAGTGCGGCGAGCGGAACGATCAGTGCGTTGTCGGTCTTGGCGACGTCGATCGTCGCGTTCGCCGTCATCCCCGGCAGCAGCTTTCCATCTTGGTTGTTCACGAGCACGACCGTATCGTACGTGACGACGTTGTTCGTGGTGGTCGGGTCGATGCGCACTTGCGAGACGACGCCGTGGAAGGTAACGTTCGGGTACGCGAGGACCGAGAAGTCCACGCCGTCGCCCGGACGCACGTTCCCGATATCCGGTTCGCCGACGGCGACGTCGACTTCCATCTTGTTGAGGTTCTGTGCGATCGAATATAAGGTCGGCGTCTGCAGACCGGAGGCGACCGTCGTGCCGACCGAGACGTCGCGCGCAACGACCGTGCCGTCGACAGGCGACGTGATGATCGTGTGCTGTAAGTTCAGCTTCGCCGTCTGGACCTGCGCTTGCGCGCTCGCCACGGCGGCAGCCATCGAGGCCACGTTTGCGACTTGCGTCTGCGCGGTCGATTGTGCGGTCGACGCGGCGTAGGCTTGCGCCGAGGTCTGGGCTTGACTCGCGGCCGCAGCGCTCACGCTCGACTGCGCGGTCAGTTGGGCCTGCGAAACCGCAGTCTTCGCGCTATCGAGCGTCGTCTGCGCGGCGACGAGATTCGACTCGTCGGTATCGGCCTGACTCTGCGCGATGTAGCCTTGCGCGAGCAGTTGCTTGTCCCGCGCGACCGTTTGTGCTGCCAGGGTCAACGCACTCTGCGATTTTTCAACGTTGGCGTTGGCGGTCGCGACCGCGGCTTCGTTCGAACGCGCGGTGTCGGCCGCGGCTTGCGCGGTCGCCTGCGCGGCCGCTTCGCTAGCGGAGGCGCCGCCGATCCCGAACTCGGCGCCCGAAGCGGTCGCTTCCGCGGATTGCTCCTGCGCCTGCGCTTGAGCGAGCCCGGCGTTCGCTTGCGCGAGCGCTGCCTGGAACGTCGTGGGATCGATCTTGGCGAGCACTTGCCCGGTTTTCACGTGCGAGTTGTAATCCGCGTCGATCTCACTGATCGTGCCCGAGACTTGCGTCCCGACGGCGACCGTGTTCTGCGGGTTCACCGTTCCCGTTGCCGTGACGGAGCTGACCAGGGTTCCGCGCGTTACCGGCGCCGTCGTGTAGGCGACGGCCGCCTCGGAACGGGCGCGCACGACGAACACGACGGCGAAAACGGCCGCGAGGGCGAGCAGGGCGGCCCCCGCAATCCACCAGCGCCGGCGCGACGGCGCGACCGGGAGCGTAAAGCTCTCGATGCGCGAGGTGTGTCCGTTCGCGGACGGTTTCTGTAGGAGTTTCATGCTGCTCACCTTCGGATGTGGGTTCACAGAGGAAACTCCGCAAGCGAAGCGAGCGTGCTTGGTATCCGTTAAGAATACCTTGGGGCCAGCCTGGGGACGGTTCCGAGGCAGGTTGCGGTCCCGCAACCGGCGCCGCCCCTGCAAGGGGTGCATGTGCGCCCATCAAACTACATGCTCCGTTCAACTGAGGAGCACGACGATGTCGCACTTGTATCACTCAGGCAGCAGAGCGCTGCAAGATCGCTTTGATACGCGACGCCTTGCCGACAGGCTCGAGGAGCGCATCGTGGTCGATTCGATCGACGATGAAGACAAGGCGTTCATTGAAGCGCGCGACATGTTCTTCTTGGCGACCGTCGATCAGCGCGGGTTTCCATCGTGCTCGTACAAGGGCGGCGAGCCCGGGTTCGTGCGCGTGCTCGACGGGCGAACCGTTGCGTTCCCAAATTACGACGGCAATGGGATGTACCTCTCGATGGGTAATCTCGATGCGCACCCCAAGATCGGCATGTTATTCATCGATTGGGACGCACCGAGCCGGTTGCGGCTTCACGGCGAGGCGGCGATCTCTCATGATGACCCGCTGAAGACGGAATATCAGGAGGCTCAGTTCATCGTTCGCGTAACCGTGAGCGAAGTTTTTCCGAACTGCCCGCGTTACATCCACCGCCAGGCGTTGAGCGAGCGTTCGCCGTTCGTGCCCAAGCTTGGCGTTACGACGCCGGTACCGGACTGGAAAACGCGCGAGTTCGTGGCCGACGTGCTGCCCGTGGGCGATCGTGCGAACGATTCCGGCTAACTGTGGCGGATGCGGATGATGTTGCCGGTTTGGTCGTCGGCGAAGAACAAACTGCCGTTCGAGCCGACGGCGACGCCGGTTGGGCGGCCGATGTAGCTCGTGTTCGCGGTCGAGCCGAAGCCCGAGACGAAGTCGGAATGCTGCACCGTCGGGTCGCTCCAGTTGACCGCGGTGGCCGGCGCGTCGCCGTTCATCGGGACGAAATAGACGCGCGGCGGGGTCGCCGGGCAGCAGTGCCACGAACCGTGCGATCCGATGAAGATGCCGCCGCGATAGGCTGCTGGAAAAACGTACGACCCAGTTTGATTCGCCGGATAGAACGTCGCGCCGATCAGCGTCGCATAGGCGTCGAATTCAATGAGCGGTGCGACGGTCTGCGAGCAATCGGGCGGCGGGCTTTGGTTGAGCGGATTATAGAGGACGTGGTCCTCTTCACACGCCGGCCAACCATAGTTGACGTTTGATGTCCCGCGCAAGGTCGGCGAATCGAAGTATTCGTAGGGATGCGTGTAGGGCAAATCGTCTTGCCCGGCCCCGCCGATCCACAGCGAACCGGTCGCCGGATTGACCGCGAGCGCGATCGGGTTACGCGAGTTCTCGGCGAGCCGGGTCATATTGGCGCCCGTAAGGGTCATCTGCTGCACCGAGGCGCGCGTTGGATCGACTTCAATACACGCGTTGCACGACGAACCGACGCCTGCGTACAACGTCGATCCAGAGACTGCGACGCTTGTCGTGGTGTGAACGTCACCGTCGGAGTTCGGCGCGACCGGTCCCGTGCGCACGTGTGCGATCGCATTGGCAACGCTCGCCGAGCGAGCGCCGGGAGTATAGGGAATTTCCCAAATCGTCGTATTCGTGGCCGCATAGATCGCGCCGCTAACGCTCGAGTAGGTGACGCCTTGCGCCGGGCCCTCGGAGAGCGTGATGAACGGCTGCGGCTTGCCGCCGCTCGTCGGCGCGTCGGCGTTGGGAAGGATGTACAGCGTTTGCGAGCTGGTGCCGATCAGCAAATCACCGTTGGGCAAACTCACGAGCTCGCGCGCGCCGTTGACGTTGCCCGCGACGACTCCCGAGAACCCCGGCGCAAAGACCAACGCGGAGTTTGCGGCCGGCGGCATCGTCGGTGTCGGACCGGCGGCCGGTGTCCCGGTTGCGACGGGTGAAGCGGTGTGGGCGGGAGTCGCCGTCGTACCGGGAGTCGCGCTCGCGCCGGTAGTAGCAATCGCGCTGGGAGTCGTCACACCGGGAGGTGGTGCCGTCGGCGCGCCGACGGTGGGGCTCGAACCGCCGCCTCCTCCGGAGCACGATGCAATACTCGCGCCTGCGAGCAGTGCTAGTGCAAGCGCCAAACGCGAGTCCTTCATCCCGGTTCTCCCCGCGGCCCGCCGCTCAGTGCAGCTTAATTAAGACCTTACCATCGCCGGCATCAACTTTGGGTGCTTGGGCCTCATCTTGTGACGTGGTTCCATTCCCCGCCGTCGTCGCGGCGCGCGTTGCGGCCGCCTCGGCATGTGCGCGCGCGAGCATATCGTCCGTAATTTTCCCGCTAGCGCGCTTGGCCCGAAAATCGTCGATCGCCGCGCGCAGTGCAGCGATCGAGCGGCTGGGATAGTCCTTCTTTTTCTCGGGATAGCCGTCGAGCTCGGCTTCGATCTGGGCGTCGTCGATCGCGTAGGCCTGGTCGAGCGTTTTGCCGAGCGCGAGGTCGACGAGCAAACTGCAGGTCGCCGTCCCGAAGCCGCAACCGGTCGTGAAATACGAGATGTCCTCGATCACGTCGCCCGGGCCGACCTTCACATAGTACGTGTACATGTCGCCGCACGAATCGCTAAAGTATTCGCCCGTCCCCATCGGGTTCTCCATGGTCCGAAACCCGGTGCGCTTCTCGACGAGATCTTGGAACTTCGGGAAATTCACGAAACGGTGGCTCCTTTATCCGGCACGACTTCGAACCGGCACGCGGCGCCTCCGGTTGCGATCGACTCGACTTGCTTCGGCGGAACATCGACCGCATCGCGCAAGACCGTGTGAATGATCGAGCAAACTTCGGGATGCTCGCCGACGGTCTGCGCGTAGGGGCAATTATGTTCGCGTAGTTCGAGCGTCCCTGAGGGCGTCTCGACGACGTCGGCTTCGACGCCGCTCTCGCGTAACAGCTCCGCCAGCTCGAAAAGCTTGCCTTTTTTGTCCGGCGAGACAAATTTCTCACGGTACTTCGTGGCGGCGCGATCGCCGAGCTTACGCAAGACCCCCTCGAGCGCGTCCTGACCGAAGGAGTCCTTGACCTCGCGCAGCACGGCATTGAGCATCTTGTCGTAGCGCTGGGGGAAAAGCGTCTCGGCATTCGGCGACAGCGAATACTCGAGCGTGGGTTTCGTCGGCCCGCGCCGCACCGAACGTTCGAGCACGTAACCGTCGCGCTCGAGCGTCAACAGTTGCTGACGCACGGCGTTGGCTGAAAGGCCGAACTCGTCGGCCAAATCAACAGCCGAGGCCGAATGGCGGCGCCGTAGTGCCGTCACGATTTTGCCGCGGGTCGTCTGGAAAAATCGGGTTTCGTGCATGCGTTCTCGAGAGACAAACTACCACGAAAAGCGAAGATAGTCCATACTTTCCTTGACTTTCTTAGGCGCGGCACGTACCATATCCCGGTATGAGCGAGCGCGGATTACAAATTACGGGGCTTCGGGCGAACGTCCAAGGTAACGAGATCCTCAAGGGAATCGATCTAACGGTTGAACCGGGCAGCGTTCAAGCGCTCATGGGCCCAAACGGCAGCGGTAAATCGACCTTGGCCTTCTCGATCGCAGGCCACCCAAGCTACGAGGTCAGCGCGGGCTCGGTCACCCTCGACGGTGAGGAAATCCTGGGGCTCGCACCCGACAAGCGCGCCAAAGCCGGACTCTTTCTCTCATTTCAATACCCGGCGGCCATTCCGGGCGTCTCGGTCGCGAACTTCATCCGTTCGGCGCGTCAATCGCTCCATCCCGACGATTTGACCCCGGCCAAATTCCGCAAACTAATTTTCGAGCAACTCGACGTGCTCGAGATGGACGCTGCATTTCTTTCCCGCTACGTCAACGACGGCTTCTCGGGCGGCGAGAAAAAACGGCTCGAGATGCTGCAACTCGCAATGCTCGCGCCCAAGTACGCGATTCTGGACGAGACTGACTCGGGTCTCGACATCGACGCATTGGGNNTACGACGCGATTCGCGAGCAGGTCGCAGCGAGTGTCGGCTAAGGCCGAAACGGCGATCCGCGGCGTCGGGCGAGCGTCGCTCGACACGCTCCTCGAGCGCTCGGGCGTTGGTTCGATCTCGAGCCAAGCGCGCTACGACGCGCTTTCGCGCTATGAAGAACTCCCCGTCCGCGTCGCGATTCGCGGCGGGCGCACCTGGAAGCAGGATCTCGAGAAGCTCGATCTCACGGATCTTGCCGTCGGCGACGACGATGCGGTCGAATTCGGCCTCGAGCCGAGCCCGGCTGCGCGGCGCTCCGGCGTAACGATCGAGCGCTTCTCGCTTGCCCGCGAACGTCATCGCGATGCCTTCGAGCGCGCTTTCGGGCGCGCGGTCGATACGCGCGACGACAAGTTCGCTTCGCTCGCGCTTGCGTTTGCGCGCACCGGGCTCTTCATCGACGTTCCCGAAGGTGTCGTCCTCGACGAGCCGCTCGATGCGGGCTTCCAAGGCCGCGAGTCGGCGGTCTTTTCGTATACGCTGGTTTCTGTGGGCGCCGGGGGCCGGGCGACGGTGATCGAACGGGTACGCTCGGAATCCGGCACCCCACTCGTCTGCGGGATCGTCGAAATCGTTCTGGCCGAACGCGCGCACTTGACGTATGCCGTCGATCAACGCGCGGCCGCAACCACGCGGCTGATCGTGACCCGCCGTGCCAGCCTCGCCGCGGACGCGCAGCTCGAGATCGCCTGCGCCGAACTCGGAGGCCTGCACGCCGTTTCGCGCGTGCGCGCCGTCGAACGGGCACCGGGCGCGCGGGTTCAGACGGTCGCCCTGTTTTTTTCCGACGGTGCGCAGCACGTCGACCTCGAGAGCGAGACAATCCACGCGGCCGGCAACACGCAGTCGCAGACGATCGTGCGCAGCGCGGGCACGGACCGCGGTCAAGGCCGGTATATCGGCAACATCAAAATCCTGGCCGATGCCCACGGCGCAGACGCATCGCTGCGCGACGACGCGCTGTTGCTCTCCGCGGGCGCGCACATCGATTCGGTGCCGGCCCTCGAGATCGCGGCGAACGACGTCAAGGCATTTCACGGAGCCACGGTCGGGGCGATCTCCGAGGACGAGCTCTTCTACGC
>PMHP01000196.1 GCA_003158195.1 Vulcanimicrobiota bacterium
GAAACGTCCACGCGCGCGTGTCGAGATACTGCCCGCAATCTGCCTCGCGGACGCGTCGGGCGAACGCGTTATCTTCGGAGCGATCGGCTCCGTTTAGGGTCCAGGGATCGGGGCCAAGCCGTTCGAGAAGACCGCGGCTGCACGCAAGGACATGCGCGCCGAGAAAAACGCACGGGATTAGGCCGTCGACGCTGCGGATGAGGTCGAATGATACCGTAACGGGAGCGCTCGTCTGACGGGCATTGACGACGGCAAATTGCATCCGCCCACCGTAAACGGAACCGATAACTTTCAAAGGATCGGTCACCCACGAAAGCATTCTCTCGAGGCATCCCGGCAGCCAGAAAGCATCCGCATCGGCCCACACAATCTGATCAGCTGTACTTGCCAGCGCCCGTTTCGTGAGNNACAGGAAGTCCAACCTCGGTCAGAAGTTCGTACCCAAAACCGGTGTTGTTTCTTAGTGCGAACTCCGTCTCGGGCTCCATGCGGTCCCGAATCGGCATGCAGATAACGACACCGCCTGAAATCTGTTTATCTCCTGACTTAAGCGAGTCGTGTCACGCGGAGCTTGTCGAAGCGCCGACGGNNGCTCCGCTCAGGGTGACAAAACCGGAGCTCGACCTTTTAGCTCATCTCGGTGTTTGAGCTGCCGGCTGAAGCGACGGTTTGAACCGTGCGATCGTCGGATGTTGAGAACTCGGCACCGAGGTCGACGGAGCCCAACTTGACATTCGCTGCGACCGGCACCACTGCAGAGGTGGATGTGTCCGAACCGGAAAGGTCGGCGATGATAACGCGTGGGATCCTCACGCCGTGGTGTGGCTGCGGGAGCGGTGGGACCGTCTGCGGTGTGCTTGACGTTGACGCTGAGCTAACCGTAGGCGATGCGCTGGATGTTGGCGAGGAAGACGCCGACGCGCCCGTACCACCCGAGGCTGACTGCGAAGTGCTCGTTGTATCCGTCGTCGTGCCGTCGTCGGTAGTTGCGCCGGGTTGCAATCGCGCGAGCGTCGCCGCAAGCGATGCGATCGTGGCCGCTAGATTGTCGAAGGTCGTTCCGTCGACGGTCGCCTGCACGCTGACGGAGGCTGCCGGTGTGGTTGTGCTCGACGGCGTTGCGGACGTCGGTGCAGGTGCGGTCTTCGCGGGCGCGGGCTTCGTTTGCCCCTTGCCCTTCGAAGGCGATGCCGGCGTCGCACCTTGATCCTTATGCGTAACTAAGTACCCCCCGAGGTTCACGTCACTGCCCGTTGCGGAAAGGTTGACCCCGCCATTGTGCGCCTCGAGCGTCTCGTCGAGCTTCGCGCCCTTTCCATTGCTCTGTGTGACCTTGAGCCGTTCGGCCCCGGGTTTGTTGCTCTCGAGGGTTACGCTGTCGCCGTGGCCGAGGTTAACCGTCTGCCCGACCTTCAGCTTGACGTCTTTCTTGCCGCTCGTTACGCTGTACGACCCGTCCTTCACCGTGACACTCGCTTGCCCGCCGTCCATGCTGACGGTGACGCTTTGGTTACGGGTGACGTGCTTCGCGTTTGGCGCAGTAGCTTGCGACGAAATGGTCAGGCCGTCGGTTCCGAAGGAGTTCGAATCGAGCAGGTCGCCGTGCGACGCCATGTTGTTCCAGTGATCGTCGACCTTGCCGGACTCAAGCGTCTCGTGCGGATCGCCCTTCGAACTAGCGGTCACTTTCCCGAAATGCTCCTCGCGGTGACCGTGTTTGGCTCCCTGCTTCGTCTCACTCGCGGGCTGAACGGCGGGCGTGCCGGTGACCTGAGGCGCCGTGTTGGCCGGAACCTGGGGTGTCGGGTTGGCTGGAACTTGGGCCGGCGAGTTGGCCGGGACCTGATACGAGACTGGGGTCGTCGAGCCAGGTGCCGGACTGGCTGGCCCTCCCGCCGCGGCCCCGCCCCCAAGCTGTTCGAGCTGCCAGAGCGCCAATGTCAGCTCTTGCAGGATCTGAATAGGCAGACTGCTCGAACTTTGGATCGAGTCGGCGGCCGGGACGGCCGCGCTACTGGTTTGCGCGGAAGACGGAGCCGGCGCCGAGGTCGGCGCCACGCCGGTATCCGTATTCGGCGATATAGGAGAGCTAAAGCTCATATCGGCATCTCACTCCTGTGTGCGATCTGATGCTGAACCCAAATCACGTGGCCGGGCCGTTTTCTCAAGGGGCAACGTCGTCGACCAATGCTTCGGTGTCGCCACGTCGACGTCGTCGCGTAGCGCGGTCGCATTACTGCCTGTCCTGAACCAAGTATCCGCCAAGATCCACGTCGTGTGCCGCCGCTGAGAAGTTGACGCCACCCCCTTGGGCTTGGAGTTTCGCGTCGAGTCGCCCACCCTTACCATTTGTCTGATCGACGCTGAGCCACTCGGCACCGGACTTCCCCTTCTCCAGGGTTACGCTTTCGCCGTTGCCCAGCTCGACCGTCTGGCCGGCATGTAAGTGATCGTAGTGCTGACCGCCGCTCGTAATGCTGTAGGTCCCGTTATCGTTCATGCTTACGCGCGTCTGCCCGTGATCGGTAGCGATCGTGACACCCTTGTTGTGCGTGATGCCGCGCGCGTTCGGCGCAGTCGCCTTCGACGAGACGTTGTAACCGCCGCTTCCGAAGGAGTTCGATTCGAGCAGGTGCCGGTGCGAACGCATGCTGTTCCAGCGATCGTGCGTCTTGCCCGAGGAGAACGTCTCGTGCGGATCGCCCGTCGAAGCGACCGTCGCGTTTTGGAAGTATTGCTCCGTCTGGGGTGCGGGCGGCGCAACAACGGGCGCGGCAACCGCGGGCTGCTGACTGACGACGAATGGCTGTTGAGCTGGAACCGTGAATGCCGTTTCAGCCGGAACCTGCAAGTTTGCTTCAGCCGGAACCTGAAACGACGCTTGCGCCGGAGCCTGGAACGTCACTTCAGCCGGAACAGAACTATCGATCGAGTCGCTTGGGGCCGTTACGGTGCCTTCCTGCGAGGGCACACTCGGCGAAGTGGCGGTGGGGACGCCGTAGTCGGCGTTCTGCTGGAAAACATTGTTAACGAAGCTCATACCGGCGTTTCACTCCTTGCGACCTGTTGTTGAAGTCTCAATCACGTACCAGGGCGTTTTTCTCAAGGGGGCTGCTAACCGGCGAATCGGCCTGCGGGAATTTCGCATACTTCGAGGCCAGGTACGCGTGAAGTCGAGAGAGCTCGGCGAGCCGACCGGATTTCTTGCACGCAAAGGCGACCGCGAGAATGTCTGCGTGGGTCAGAAATCGCAGTGCGTAGGAATGGAGAATCTTAACTGGCTCCTGGTTAAAGGCAGGATCGAAGGATCCACGATGGTTCCAGCAATAGTCGAGGATCTCTAGTTTCAAGTCGAACGGATTGTTCTCGGGACTCAAAATTTCTACGAGGCTAGTCTGGTCCATGTTGAGCAGATTTCGCCGGACCTCTTGATCGGCGACATGCTGTAGACTTGGCACGTCGGTCAGGTCCCCTTGCCCTGCCAATCGGAAATTTCGCTCCGAGAGGTCCGCCCAAGCGGACAACCACTCCCATACCTTTTGGTTGTGACGATACAACACGAAACCTGCGTTGAACATGCGCTTGCCGTAGTGGACCCGTGAGTAGCTGTCGTCAAGCAGTGTTTCGATCATGGCCACATCGACGTCGTTAAGCCGTTCAAACAATTCGGGCACGTCGTCAGTCAGGACTCGCGTGTCAGTGTCGAGATGCAGCGTGCGCTGGTATGGCGTCTGCGAAAGGCTGCGAAGCCGGTACAGCTGACCGACCGCCCATTGCGAATTGATGCCCGTGACAGGCGTAACGCTCCTCACTTCGTCAAAGCACGGCATCTTGCAAAGTTCGAGGTGGGGCCTATCGGTGAAGAGTGTGATGGGCACGTCCGGGCAACGTTGCTTGGCCGTTTCCGCCGACAAAAAGGCTTCCTCCACGTAGCGATCGAGCATCGTCGCGACGTAGACGAAGCCGCAATCGGCTGGCGGGACGCTAGAAGTGCCGGTGGCCACGGTTGGCACGAGGCGACGCGCGCGGGGCCGTCGGCGGCTTGTCGGCGAAGGCACATTGCGGTGCGAGGTATCCGACGATCATGTTTGCGAGGTCTTCGGGGACGATGCCGGCGCTTCCGTTGGTGTTGGCGAGAACGACGACGTCGTAATCGACGTCGCGGTATTGCGCGTTCATCGCGTGCGCGCCGCCGGCGCGCCCATTGTGCCAGATGCGCACCGCGTCGCCCTTGCGATTGACGACCAGGCCCATCGCATAATCGCTCGACGATGACGAGCCGGGGACCGCCGTCATCGTGCCCCACGATGCGGCGCTCAAGAAGCGATTGCTGCGCAGCGCTGCGTTCCATCGCAACAGGTCGGCAACCGTCGAAACAAAGCCGCCCGAGGAAAACGTGTAGTCGACGTTCCAGGGCTCAACCGGGCTCAGTCCCGCCGCGTCGGCGTTGTAGGCAGCCGCGACGGCCGATGCGGGACGCGTGCCGTCCAAGTACGTATCGGGAAGTCCCAGAGGCCCCGCGATCTCTTCTTGCACGAAGTTGCCGTAGGGCGTCGCCGCCACGCGCTCGAGGACGACCCCGAGCAAATAATAATTGACGTGCGCATTTTCGAACCGCGCGCCGGGCGGCGAATCCAGCTCGAAGCCGTTGAGGCGCGCGATCACGGCGCCGGGCGTCGTCGCCGCAAACACGCCGGTGAAGGCCTCCGTCGTTTTGGGCGAGATGCCCGAAGACTGATTGAGCAACTGCCGCAGCGTAATCGCCCCCGCGTGCCGGTATTCGGGAACATATCGCGCAAGCGTGTCGTCCACGGCGAGCGCCTTCCGCTCGGCGAGCCGTAGAATACCCGCGGCAGTAAACTGACTCGTGATCGAGCCCACCCGGTAACGCGTCGCCTCGGACGCCGCGATCGCGCGTTCGCGATCCGCGTCGCCGTAGCCGCGTGCAAATGCGAGCTGCCCGGCATGCGCGATGCCGACCGTCGCGCCGGCCGTCGTACCCAAACGAAGCTGCTCGCCGAGCAATGTATCGATGCGTCCGAAGGGCTCGGCGGAGGCTTCCGGCTCGGGCCCATTTGTCGAACTCGCATTCGCACGGCCAGCAACCGCCGCTGCGGTCGCGAACGTGCCGAGGATAAAGCCTTCGCGCTTCAGGCTGAACTCGCGTCGTCGACGAGCTTCATCTCTTTCGTAAGTGTTTTTTCCTCGGCGTCCTTTACGGAGAGTGCGAACTCGTTGTACATGCTCGTCTCACGCGTGTGCTCGTCGGCGACCATGATAATATTTGCCATCTTGGTGGATCGAGCCGACACGGCTTGCTGCGTCGCGAGGGACGTAACCTCGTCGCCTTCTTCCTCCGCGTTCATCTCCGACGCGGCCGCTTCGAGCGAGCCGCCGCCCATGGAGTTGTGACTGAACAGACCGCCGAGCAGCGGACCTAAGAGTGACGGGAGCAAGAAGCCCATTGAACGGTTCCCCCTTCAAGCATAACGCTTAGTCGACCCCGCCCGTGGAAGCGCTGTGCACGTCGGCTAAAGACGTCGACGCAGGCGAAGGGGCGGCGCCCGTAGCGCCGTCCCCCAAGCCGTACGCCGACATCAAAGCCACCACGTTTTCAAGCATGCCCATGGCGTCGCTCATGCCGGAGCCCAAGTCGTCGCCGGTTGCGGACGAGGATATGCCATCTTGCGCCATCGCTTTGCCGATCTGCTGGACCATGTCCCCGAAAAAGGCAAGCGGTGAACTTTGGATGCTGTCGGCTCCCAGCGGTGCAAACGAGGCGAGCTCCGCCATGTTTGCGCCGCCGGGCGCCTCGAAAGAGGAGATGGGCACCGGATCGAATCCGGCGGGTCCCAGGTTCTGCGGAACATCGAAGCCCATCTACTCTCCCTCCTCCTATTCCTTGTTTAGGATATTAGGCTTGGCTTATTGACTGCGACTCCTCGTCGGCGTCTTTCGCCGTCGCCGTATTCTTTGCAGCCGTCGTTTGGATGTTTTCCTCGCCAAGCGTCGTGCCGGTCTGGGAAACTTCGTTCTCCGCGCCGCCGACCGACTGGATGTAGTCCTGGTTCATCGAGACGGCCATGGACATCATCGTGTTGTACTGCTCTTCGTAATTTGAATAGTTAAAATACGAAGTCAGGTCGCTCCCGGGTGCGGGCGCGGGGCCCGGCGTAGGCGCGGTTGGAGGGGTGAATGACATGGTGCACTCCTTGAGTTAGAGGTGGTGTAGGTGCTTCCCCAATCACGTGGTCGCGCTGAAATTTCAAGGGGTTGGCGGCACTGCTCCTTACGTTTCCATCTGCGCGATGCGCAGCTCGTCGTTCTTCGCCCAATACTGCACCAGGCTCTCACCGAGCGCGGCNNGAAAACGAGTCGTCGAACACGATGCAGCGGCGTTCGATCCATTCGTGCGCGTCGCCGTCGACCTCGATGCCGCAGCCGCTCGGTACGGTAATCCCGAGGTGGCAGCGCAATCGCATGTTGGTCGGCCCCCGATGGAGCGCGACCCTCGAGCCGGGAGCTAGCCGCGAGACGTACGCCGCGCCGGCCGGGCTGCGCACGGTTCGATGCGCTTCGATGATTCCGGTTGTCACCGGGAGCAGCGAACAGACTTCATCGCGTTTGCGACCGCGTTCGAACAGGACCATGACGTTCCACGCGCCGCTACGAACGGCATTTTCACACTCGGGGTGATAGGCACCGCGATCCAGCGCGAGAACTTCCGCGGTGATGGCGTCGGCGTTTGCCTCGAGCGCGGCAACGATCGGAAACTTGGCCGGATCGTGCCAGGGCTTTGCCTCGAGCCCCGGGTACGAATTCATGTACACGCGCCC
>PMHP01000236.1 GCA_003158195.1 Vulcanimicrobiota bacterium
TCGGGCGCGCCCGCGATTGCATCTTCGACCGGCCGCACGACGGAGTCGCGAAGCTCCGAGGGCGACGCGCCGGGATACGAGACGGCCACGTTGACCGTCGGGAAGTCGATGTTCGGAAACTGCTGCTGTACGAGCGTCGCGAGCGCAAAGCAGCCCCCGAGCGTAATCAGCGCGATCAGCACGAACACGAGCGGCGGCCGGTTGACGAAAAGTTGGGTGATCCGGCGCATCACATCTGCGCGATCGATTGTCCGTCGGCGAGACCGAGTTGTCCGTTCGCGATGACGGCTTGACCGGGCTTTATCCCGGTCACGATCGACGTCGTCCCGTCGGTGCCGATCTCCGTGACTTTGACCGTTTTGGCCACGACGTCGACCAACTGGTCCTGGGCGATCATCACCGAGGTGTGCGTGTCGTCGAGGAACGCGGTCGTCGGAATCCCGAGGCCGTGGACCGCCGGAAGCGTTATGGTCGCGGAAACCGGAAGCCCCGCTTGGAGCTTATGGCCGGGATTCTGGACAACGACCTGAACGGTAAAGTCGGTCGATCCCGGCGTCACTTGCCCGAGTACGGCGACCACTTTGCCTTCGAACTGCTGCGCCCCGGCGCCCGAAACCGCAAGCGTGACGCTCGCACCGGCCGGGATGGCGAACGTATCTTCGCTCGAGGCGTTGAGGTCCGCGTAGACCTTGTCCAGTTCTTGAATGGTGAAGATCGTCCGCGAACCGGGATACTCGCCGGGATTGAGATTTCGATTCGTGATGACGCCGTCGACGGGCGATACGACCGTGGCCTTTTGAATTTGTGTCTGGTACTGCTGGATCTGTCCGCGCGCCTGTTCGATTTGAGCGCGGGCGGCCGCAGCGTCCGCAATTGCCGACGCGACGGTCGCTTGCTGGAGGCCTTTCTGCGGCGTTCCGTTCACCTGCTCGTTGGTGATCGCGGTCTGGAGATTTGCTTGCGCCGTTCGAACGGAGCTCTGATCGTTGAGGACCGTCGTCAACTGCTGGTCGACCGTTTGCTGCGCGATGTAACCGTTTTTGACGAGCTGACGGTCTCGTGCCAGGTTCAGCTGGTCGTTGCTCAGCTGTTGCTTCGCTTGTGCGAGCGCCGCGCGGGACGACGTCACCTGATCGCTGCCGGTCCCGATGTTGAGCGTCTCCGTGTAGCGGCTTTGCACGACCTTCGCGTCGTCGGAATCGGCCGACTTGATGTCGGTATCCAGCACCCCCTGGGCCTGCGCGAGCTCGGCCCGAAGGTCGGCCGTATCGAGAATCGCGAGGACTTGTCCCGCGTGAACCTGGTCGCCTTGAAGGACGTTGACCCGATCGGTCGGCTCGCTCAGCGAACTCGTGATTGCGACGTTCTCGTACGGCGCGATCACGCCGGAGATCGTCGAGCTGCCGCGTACGGTCGTTTCTCGGGCGACGCTCGTCGGCACGGGGTTCGGCGAGGCGGCCGCGCGCGTGCGCTTCGCAGCGGAGCGACCGCAGCCGGTAGCGAGCACCAATGTCACGAGGAGCAGCGAGACGACACGCATGCGGACGGCCGCGGTCAGGCGGGCGGAGGCGAGCTGCTCTGCTGGCGCTCGCTGCGCATCTGATCGAGCTTCTGATGCAGCTTCGTGCGTTGATCCGGGGTCAGCACGGTGTCGATCTTCGCCATCGCCGCCGCAAAGTTTGCCCGGCGCGTGGCGGGATCCGCCCCCGCGCTTTGTTTGCGCGCAGCGCTCATGATATCGCGGATCTGGCTCTTCTGTGCATCGCTCAGCCCAAGGCCCATCAGCGCTTCGGCCATCCGGTGACGGCCGCCCGCGGCTCCTCCCCCGGCTGCGGCCGCTCCGCCCGTATCCTGGGACGAGCCGCCGGCCGTGTTCGAGCCGGAGCATCCGGCGAGCGCAAAAGCAAACGCGGCGAGGATGGCTGCGAGCGCGATTGGGGTTCGAACGACTGCGTGGAAACGATCCTTCACGTTGTGACTCCGAAAGAGGGGCGGTCAGGTATTCCGGCCGCTGCTCGAACTATCCCGGACGATCCTTGGACCGTCCAGGGAAAGCTCAAAGATTGCTCTCAGCTTGGTTAATTTACCCGCCTTTGTCGGCCGTCGGAACGGCCCGGCGCCGTTAGTTGCGGGTGCGGCCGTCGTCGAAGTCGGGGCCGCGCTGCAAATAGATCGCGGCGTTGGCGACGTCGAAGGTAACGACGAAGTTCTTCAGCAGCCCGAGGCCCACGTTACCCGCGTCGAAGCGGTCGGCGAAGGCGCCGCTGGTCGCGAGCATCACGTCGGTTTCCGCGTGATAGAGCGGAACGCTGCCGAGCGCAATGCTGTCGAGCGACGTGCGATACGAACTCGTCGAGCCGCCGATGCCGTAGCTGTGCCGGCCCGAAGACGAGAACGGCACGATGCCCGCGTGTTTGTCGAGGAACGGCTTGTACAGGAGCACTTCTCCCGCGTTGCCCGTGTCGATGATGAACGGGGCGTCGGTCTGTGCGTCCAAACGCAAGGTCGCTTCGGGGAACGCCCGATCGACCTGCACCGGGATGCGCTCGCCGACCGGTGGGATGGAGCCCGG
Organism: Vulcanimicrobiota bacterium; assembly: GCA_003158195.1. Taxonomy (GTDB): domain Bacteria; phylum Vulcanimicrobiota; class Vulcanimicrobiia; order Vulcanimicrobiales; family Vulcanimicrobiaceae; genus Palsibacter; species Palsibacter borealis. The sequence goes on from PMHP01000236.1 coordinate 2,573, forward strand.
GACGCCGAACGTCATCGTTTTCGCGCTATAGTCGATGCGCACGGTCGCTGCGGCAAAGAACGGATAGCCGAGGATGCCGTCGATGCNNCGTCGATGCGAAACACGCCGGACGTCGATGCGCCCAGATCCAAGGTCGACGCGATGATGCCGGAAAGCGTTCCCTTGCCGATCGCGATGGTATCGAGCTTGACCAGTTGCAGGCCGCCCGTGCGCGTGGCTCCGCTCGCCTCGAGCGCGCCGACCGGAACGAGGCCAAGGTCCGCTGAAACGCGCTTGTCGATCAGGATGTCCTGCGCGCCCGTGTCGAGCAAGAACGTGTAGTGCCGCCCCGCAATCGTAACCGGAGCGAAGAGATGGCCTTCGTTGAGCGCAATCGGAATCGTTTCCGGGGCCGGCATCGCGATCGGGCGCGACACGAGCGGCGCGAACACGTCCGCCGCAATTGGACCCGCAAGCGAAAGCGACGTCGTGATCTGCGTCGTGTCGAAGGGGTGATCGCCGTCGGAGATCACGCTCTTGAACGAGAAGCGGTGACCCTCGACCGTGCGCCAGTCCGAAAGATCGATCGTCGTGCGGCCGTCGTCGTCATCATAGGCGACACGATCGATGAGGCCCGTTTGCGCATCGAGATCGAGCGTCTCCGTTTCGCCGCCGTCGGCCGTCACGTCGAGCGCGTACGTGAGCCGATCGCCGAGGCGCTCGCGGCCGCGATACGCGCAGCGCTCGGGCGCCTTTGCGAAATCGCCCGAATCGATGAAATGCTGCGTGCGCGCGCGCCGCGCGAGGACGCCGCTGAGTTCACGAACGTCGCCGTTTGCGTCGGCATCCCAGATGTGGTCGCCGACGCGCAGCGTCGTTTCGGTTCGCGGCCCGAGATTTTGGTCGGTGCGTTCGCGGTCGCCTTGGGCCCAGGTGTGAAAGAGCCCGGTGAGGCCGCCGCCCGCGAGCGTCCCCGAGCTTTCGAACTGCACGATCTCCGCCGCGCCCGGGTCCGTCGTTGCCGCCTCGTAATGGGCGAGCAACGCTGCTACGCTGGGCGCAGGTCCGGCGGCAAACGCCGGCGCCGGACCGAGCGCGAACAAGGCGCAAGCGCAGGCACAAATGCGCGCGCTCCGCGCGCTACGCATCGAGCAAGAGATTGCCAAGGTCTGCAGCACCACCGCAGACATTCGCGGCCGGTTCGTATGGCCCTCACGCCTGCGGCTCGACGAGGGCGGCGAGCGAACGCAGCGAGCGCACGGTTTCTTGGGGGGCGCTGGGCTCGCGCTGGCGCAGGAAGGCTCCCAATGCCGNNCGCCCGGGCGTCTTGCGTTTGCGCGAGCAGCGCGAGGGCCGCGCGGACGCGGCGCGCGTCGGTTCCGTGCGCGCTCGAAACGACTGCGGCCATCGTTCGGCTGGCGCTCTGCAGGACGTCGATTGCGGGAAAGTGCCCGGCCTGCGCAAGGGCGCTCGAGAGCGCGACGTGACCGTCGAGGAGCGAGCGCGCCGCTTCGGAGAGCGGCTCGCGTTCGTCCGCGCCGTCGGAGAGGACGGTCGCAAGCAAGGTGATCGAGCCGTGCCGGCCGTTACCCGCGCGCTCGAGGTAGCGCGCAAGCTCCGCCCAGACGCTAGCCGGGTAACCGCCGCGACCGACGGGTTCGCCGCAGCCGCTGCGCTGTTCGCGCAGCGCGCCGGCGTAGCGTGCGAGACTATCGACGATCAGGACGACATGTAAGCCGGCATCGCGCAATCGCTGCGCCTGCGTCATCGCGACGTCGGCTGCGCGGACGCGCTCGGAGGCGCTGCGATCGCTCGTCGCGCAGACGATCGTCGTGCGCCGATCAATGCGCTCGCACCAGGCCTGCGCTTCGCGCCCACGCTCGCCGACGAGCGCAACCACCACGGCGTCGCCACGGCCGCCGGCCGCGATCGTCTCGAGCAGCGTCGTCTTGCCCGCGCCCGGCGCGCCAAAGAACCCGATTCGCGCACCGCGACCGATCGTCAGGAGGCCGTCGAGCACGCGCAATCCCGTCCAAAACGGCTCCTGTACCGGGCGGCGCTCGGCGGGCGCAAGCGCCCGATCGCGGACGACGTGCGCGCGCGAGCCGGCAACCGCGGGCCGGCCGTCGAGCGGAATGCCCGCAGGATCGAGCGCGCGCCCGAGGGCGGCGAAGCCGGCCGGACAGAAATGCGCATCGTTCGAAACTTCGACGCGATCGCCGACCGCGACGCCCGCGACCGGCCCGAACGGCGCGATCGCGACGCGCGCCCGTTCGACGCTTGCAACTTCACCGCAGAGCACGCCCCGAGCGCTCCGAATGCGGACCCCGTCGCCGACGCGCGCGCCGGGAAGAGCGGCCAGAACCGTTCCGCCAAGCGTCCGCGTGACGCAGCCGGCGCCGCGCGCGATCACGCGCTTCGCTGCGCGCGCTCGAGCGCCGCTTCGAGCCGGAACGCGAAATGCGATTCGAAGGCACCGTCGCGCACGTCGACGATAAGATCGCCCGCGGCGAGCGCAGGATCGATCCGCACCGGTAACGGCACGCGCACGCGCTCGGCATCGGCCGGCGAGATTGCGAGCGCGACCGGTTCGTGATCGGCAAAGGTCCCGAGGGCACGCTTGGCGAGCGTTTCGATCGCGGCCGGCCCCAGTTCGAGTTCGCGGCCCAACACGTCGTCCGCGAGCGAGCGCAAGAGCGTTTCAGTACCGCGCTCGAATGCCTCGAGCGCCGCCAAGCGCAGCAAAGCGAGTTCGTGAACGAGGTCCGCGTGGGCGAAATCGATGACGCCGCGGGTCACTTCGGGAGCTACAGGTGCGGAGGCAGGGACAACCGGCGGCGTTACGTTCGTCGTTGCGGCAGCGCGCACGAAAGCGGCAAGGGAGACGAAACGTTCATCCACGCCGCGCGATCGCCTCGTAGTCGGGGACGACGGGCGCCGCAGCGCGCGACATCCGGCGCACGATGGCGGCGCGTTCCTCGGGCGCGTAGAGATCGAGAACCGCCGTCGCCGTTGCCGCCGGGAGCGCGCTGATGATCGCGGCCGCCGTATGCGGCGGTTCGTCTTTGAGCGCGCCGCGCACTTGCGCGGGCGCAAACGTCGCAACCGCACGCGTCGTGCGCTGGACCGCAAGACGCGCGACGATCGTCTCGCAGGCGCTCGCGAGGGGCTGCGCTCCCGCCCGAACCGCCGCGACCAAGGTCAGCGCGAACAGGAGCGCCGGCGCGAGCGCACCGATCAGTCCGATCGTGGCGGCGTACCCGCTGCGCGGCGCGACGAGCGCTTTGTGCGGGAAGGCGATCTCTTCGACCGAGACGGCGTCGCCGCGGCTCGAGACCAGGCCGAGGGTTCCTTGCGCCAGCGAACGGATCTTTTCGAGGTCGAAGTGGCGTTTTGCGTCGACGGCAATCGCGACTGAGACGCGTTCGAGCCGGCCCGCAGGCGTATCGATCCGCTCGTCCTCGAAGACGCTGCCGCGATCGACGGTGGCGTTCGTCTTGTCGTACTGTTTACTCGAACTCTTGTACCGTTCGTCGACGGTCGTCGTGCCGATCGCGCGACTGCCGACGGGCTTGCGCACGACGTCGTGAACCTCGCGCAAGCGCGGATCGTAGCTCACCCGGACGCGCACGATTGCCGCATCGGCGCCGAGAGCGCCGTCGAGGGCCGACTGCAGCGACCCTTGCAAGCTTTGCGCTTCGTCGGGACCGGGCGCCGTCTCGTTGTCGAGCCCAAGGCCCCGGTCGTCGAGAATCGCTACGCGCTTGGGGTCGAGCCCGGGCACGGCCGCCGCGACGAACGCGCGTACGCCGAGCAGCGCCTGCGGCCCAAGGGTCGCGCCCGGTTGCAGCGACAGGCGCACCGACGCCGTCGCTTCGTGCGCGGCGTCGTCGGCAAACGCTCCGTCGCGGGCGGGCGCGACGATAACTTGCGCGTCCTCGACCCCCGCGAGCGTGCGCAATCCGGTCGCGAGGTCCCCTTCGAGTCCGTCGAGCGCTTGCGCGTCGAGCACCGATTGCGGCGTGAGCGGACCAGCTTTCGCGAGCGCTTCCGCCGACGAATCGAGGTGTGTGTGCGGGACACCGACGAGCGCGAGGCGCAACAGCAGTTCGTTGCGGCGCGCGGAATCGACGTGCACGTTGTCGGGAGCAACGACGAACGGGACGTTCCATTCCGCCAGCCGGTCGACGACTTCGCCGACCTGATCGGCGCGCAGCGGGGCGGCGAAGAGCGCGACGTGTGTGTCGCGCTCGAGCAGCGCGCCGAGCCCGAGCGCCGCGAGGGCTGCGGCCGCCATCAGCGCGCCCGCGAGGCGCTGCTTCGGTTGCAGCTCGTTCCAGCGCCGCAGGAGCGCGCGCACGCCTAAATCTGCATTCCGAGAATCGTGCTCAAGGCTTGCGCGACTCGTGAAGCGGTCGCGCCCGCGATCGCGAGCGTGACGTCGGCTTGCGCGCGTTCGAGGACCATCTCTTGCAAGCCGCCGCGGCCGCCGGCGAATGCGCGCTCGGCACCGTCGGCGCGCTCGAGCGCCGCGGCCGTATCGCCGAACGCGCCCGCGAGCGCGTCCGCAAAGGATCGATCCGCCGGCGGCGCAGGCGGTACGAGCAACGCGTCGTCCGGGAGCGCCGGATACAACGTGGGAAGTTCCGCGGCGCTCATTGCAGCCGCCCCAAATCGATCGTTCGCTCGGCCAGCCGTTTGCCGATGTCGAATACCGAAGCGTTCGCTTCGTAGGCGCGCTGCGCGTCGAGAACCGAGACCATTTCGGTGACCGCATCGACGTCGACGCCGCGCTCTTGGGTCGCTCCGAGGTAGCGAATCGGGAGCCCGGCATCGGCGGCATCCCCCTCACCGTCGCCGATGCCGTCGTCAAAATCGCCGGGCGGCTCGTAGGCATCGGGACCCGCGGCGTTCCCGGGATCGGGCGCGAGCGCGTAGCGGGGCACGAGCCGCTCGAAGGCGGTTCCGTCGGCTTCGGCGGCGGCGACGTTGCGCGCTGCGAGGTCGAGCGCGGAGCGCTGCGCGTCCATGCCGGCCGCAGCCGCACGCATGATGTCGAATTCGCCCATCATTTCGCCACGCTCTTGAGTTCTTCGAGGCGCGCGTGCATCGCCGCGAGCAACGCATCGGCGAAGATCGCTTCACGCGCGGCTTGCGCCATCGGCGTCGAAGGATTCCGGCCTTCCTGCGCGGTTGCTACGGCGGCGTCGCGCGAAAATCCGAGAAGGCGCGCTCGGGCGGCACGGGCCGCTGCTGACAGGTCGGCGGGGATGGCGTCCATGCGCCACAGCCTACGGCGCGAATGTGAACGTGCCGTCGCCGCACGATTAAGGTCGCATGAACGCCCAGCTGGGTACGATGTGACTGTCTGAAACGCTTGCCCCGTTAACGTGGGGGCTCCCCTTTGCCGACAAAGAAAGTGATCCCAAATGCTCTTTTTCAGCCGCGTCGCGCTCCTGGTTAGCGCGATGGTATTGCCGGCGCTCGCAGATAGTGCGCCGGTTCGCGTGGCCATCCCCTCAGGTCTCCGCACGAGCGACATCAGCACGACCGATTCGCAGAAACCCGGGTTCAAGTACGTGACCGTCGATTCGGTTCAAGTTACCAATCCGTCGCACCAAGAAGCACAAAACTACGACCCGAAAGATTTCCACCTGCTGGTCGGCGACGCGATCTATCTGCCGGTGGTCCGGCCTGGCCTTGGCGCGCTCGATCTGCGGCAGCCGGGCATCGTTGGTCCGGGCGCATCGACGCGGGTGACGGTCTCGTTTCTGGTTCCAAACGACGTGACGTCCGCGAAATTCGAGTTCACGCCGCACTGGATGAGCGATCAAGGCTTTACCGTTGACTGGTGCTGCTACTACCTATGAGATCGAGCGAGCGGGGAATTGAGGAAGAGGAGCGCGTCGTAACCGACGCGCTCGCGCTTCTCCGCCGTCTCCCCGGCCTCGCAGCCGATCCCGCCGCCCTCGCCGCGCTCGAGGAAATCACGCGCCGCCTGGAGCCCCCGGCCTTCGAAAAGAGCAAGCGGCTGGCGCGGGCGGCGCAGCTCGTCAACTCGTCTCTCGACCTCGAGAAGGTTTTGCACGAAGCGCTCGAGGTCGCGGTCGAAGTGATGCACGCCGAACGGGGCTTTGTGATCCTGCGCGAAGGGTTGCAGGTCGCCGCGACGCACGCGATCGAGGGCGGCCCCGCCGAAGCGCCTTCGCGCTCCATCGTGGAACGGGCGATCGAGTCGGGCGAGCCGATCTTCACGACCGACGCGCAGTCCGACCCGCAGTGGAAGGTCAGTGAGTCGATCTCGACCCTGCACCTCCGCTCGATTGCCTGCGTTCCTCTGCGCGCACTCAGCGGCGTCATCGGCGCCGTGTATCTCGATTCGCGCGTCATACCGGGGCTTTTCACCGTGGGCGATCGCGACGTGCTGGTCGCGTTTGCGAACCACGCCGCGATGGCGATCGAGAACGCGCGCCTCTTTGAAGAGGAGCGCGAACGCCGCAAACGCATCTCGGCGATGCAGGCGTTTCAAACGAGGATCCTCGAAGCGATCGCAAACGGCGTGATCACGCTCTCCGCGCAACGCTTGATCACGACCTTTAACCGAGCCGCCGAGTTCACATTCGGCCTGCCCGCCCAGAAGATGGTCGGCAAGCCCGCCTCGGCGATCGCAGAGTTGATCCCCGAGTTCCCGGAACTGTTCGAGACGTTTTTCACGAGCGGCGCGGTGCAACTTCGGGCCGAAGTCGAAGCCTACCGCACCGACGGGACGCTATTAACGCTCGAGATGCGCCTCTCGCCCCTCGAGAGCGTTGACGGCCTCGGGGTTGCGATGGTCGTCACCGACGTCACCAAGCAGCGCTCTCTCGAGGAAGCCGTCGCAGCCGACAGACGCAAGGCCGACCGCATCGCGGAGACGTTCTCGCGCTATCTCGCGCCGCACGTCGTGAAATCGCTCATGCACGATCCGGATTCGATCCGGCTCGGTGGCGAGCGCAAGCGTGCGACGATGCTCTTTGCAGACGTCCGCGGGTTTACGTCGCTCGCCGCGACGATGCCGGCCGAACGCGTCGTCGAGATCCTCAACAGTTATTTCGAGGAAGCGGTGCGCATCGTCTTCGAGCACGACGGGCTGCTCGACAAATTCTACGGCGACGGTTTGATGGCCGTGTTTGGGCCGCCGCTCGTGCGCAACGACGATGCGGCCCGTGCGGTACAAGCCGCAATCCGCCTGCACGAAACCGTCGTGCTCCTGGGTCCGCGACTCGATTATCCGCTCCAAATCTCGGTCGGACTCGCGACCGGCGACGTGGTCGCGGGCCACTTCGGCAGCACCAAACGGATGGACTACACCGTGATCGGAGACGCCGTCAACCTCGCGAACGGCCTGCAAGCCGCAGCGCCCCCCGGCGCGATCTATTGCGACGAAGAAACGATCGCTTCTGCCGGCCACATTTCGCGACCGCTTCACCGGCTCGCCGCCCGCATCAAAGGCCGCAACGAACTCGTAACCGCCTACGCAATCTTCCCCGAAGTCTCCAAGCGCCCAGCTTAATGCGCGCCCCTGTCATCCTGAGCGCAGGCGCGAAGCGCCGGAGTCGAAGGACCACCGGGACCCCCACCGGGACCCCGCCGTACTCCGTCGGTGCTTAGACTGCGCGCCTGCGGCGCTCCGCTCAGCATGACACGGGCGGCGCCTGGGGCGATCAGCGACACTAGCTCGTTAGCTCCGGATCGGGGTACGCTGCGGCGAGCCGGCGCCAGAGCGCGTTCACCCGAGCGGCGCCACCGTCGGGGCTAAGATCGGAACCAGCGTTAAAGCATTCCTTGATGTCGCCGGCCACCGCCGGACCCGGCAGCCGCGCCGCAACTGTGTGACCCAACTGTGTAGATGTTCGTGGTCGCGCTTCGCGCTCTGCGCCATCATCGAGGGACCACCCCAGGCGCTTCGCGCGCCCCGCTACACGAAGGCCCTCTGAATGCTTAGCTTCTGGTTCGCATCCGTATCAGCCGTGGCTGCCGGCGCCGCCTTCGGATTCCTTCTCGCGCTCGCCTCGAGCCCAACCGAAGCAATCCGGTCGAATCCCGTGACGCCGCCGCCGCACGCCGCGGAATTCCGCCGGCGCGAAGTCGTCCGTTACAATTAGCGCTTCGAAAACTGGAAGCGTTTGCGGGCGCGTTTGCGGCCGTACTTCTTCGATTCCTTTTCGCGCGGGTCGCGGGTGAGGAGGCCGTTTTTGCGCAGCGGTTCGCGCAGCGATTCGTCCATCTCGAGAAGTGCGCGCGCGATTCCGTGGCGCACGGCTCCAGCTTGACCGGCGACGCCGCCGCCTTCGGTTTTCACGCTGACGTCGAAGCGGCTGCCCGTTTGCGTGACTTCCAGCGCTTGGCGTACGATCTGCAGCAGACTCGGCCGCGTGAAGTATTCGTCGACCGCTCGTTTGTTGATCGTAATGACGCCTTGGCCGAGGGTGAGCTTGACGCGGGCTACCGCGCGCTTGCGGCGCCCGGTCCCGCCGAACTGTTCGGTGGCTTCCAAACTAGAAAAGCTCCTTCGGCTGCTGCGGCGCGTGCGGATGCTCGCTGCCCGTATACACTTTAAGGCGGCGCAACTGCACGTCGCGCATCTTGTTGGTCGGCAGCATCCCGCGCACGGCGCGCTCGACCAGCCGCTCCGGGTACTTCTTCTTCACGTCGAGCGCCGTCTCGGTGCGCAGGCCGCCGGGAAAACCGCTGTGGCGCCGGTAGACCTTCTGCAGCCACTTGTTGCCCCCGAGCTCGATTTTCTCGGCATTGAGGACGACCACGTGGTCGCCGTCGTCGATGTGCGGCGTCCAGGTCGGCTTGTGCTTGCCGGAAAGAGCCTTCGCGATGCGCACGGCAAGGACGCCGAGACGCTGGCCGGCCGCGTCGACCACGTACCAATCGTGCTGGGTTTCTGCCGTTTTCTGCTGATAGGTGCGCATCGGGACCTTATGGGGACGAGCGAAAAATGGGCCGCCTGGGCCCGGAACAACCCTCGGATTCTAGCGGAGCCGCCGCTCGCTGTCAAATGAAAAGCGCCGGCCGGCCGGCAGCCGGCTGGCTGGGACCCTCTGCCCGCGCCTCAAACCGCCGGCGCGCGGCCCGCGCCGGCGGTCTCGTCCCTACGTAATCGTGCTATTGCGGCTTATTGGATTCTAAGAAAATGTCTTCCTTAGGTCCGCCTTGACCGCCGCCACTGACTTTATCGAGTTCTTCCGGCGAAATCTCTTCGTCGTCGGTCTCGGGCTTGAGGTCTTCTTGCGCCATTTGAGACTCCTTCGTGTCAGGCGTGTCGCACATCGGGGTCGCGCGACAGACGGGAAATAAATGCGCCTTCGATGGGTAAAGTCGACAGCGCGCGCATTCCTTCGTAAACGCGGCGAGCGAGACCTCTGCTGACAGGCGCTGCAACAACGCCGGCGCGGCTCAGAGCCGTTGCCGTTCGGCCAGCGTTTTGAATGGGCCGGGTACCGCCAGCAACTCCTCATAGGTGCCTTCCTGGACGATGCGCCCACCGTCCATCACGAGGATCCGATCGGCATCGACTACCGTACTGAGCCGATGAGCGATGACGACCCGCGTCGCATGGTGTCCGCGCAACGTTTTGCTCACGATCGCCTGCGCGGCATTGTCGAGCGCGCTGGTCGCTTCATCGAAGAATATCAGCCGGGGAGCGAAAGCGAGCGCGCGCGCGATCACGATGCGCTGGCGCTGGCCACCCGAGAGGCCGGCACCGTTGGCGCCGATCACCGTGTCGAGCTTCATCGGCATCGCCTCGATGTCGTCGGCCAATCCGACGCGGCGGACGGCTTCCCACACCTCATCGCGAGTCAGGATCGCGTTCCCGGACACGTTGTCGAAGATGCTGCCGGGCAGCAGCTTTGCCGTCTGCAAGACGGCGCCCATTTGACGCCGCACCGACACGATGTCGAGCGATTCGAGCGTGTGGCTGTCGTAACTGATCGAACCGCTCGAGGGCTGTTCGAAGCCGAGCAGCAACCGTAACAGCGTCGATTTTCCCGAGCCCGACGGTCCGACGATCGCGACGAACGAACCCGCCGCGATCTCTTGGTCGAGATGCGCGATCGCGGGACGCGACGAGCCTTCGTAACTGAAGCTCAGATCGCGGATCGAAATCGCCCCCGACAGGGTGCCGGGATCGCCCGCGTCGTCGGCCCGCTCCGGCACCGAGTCGAGAATCGGTCGAAGACGTTCGTAGATCGGCACGATCGAAACGATCGACGCGAGACTGTAACCGAGGCCAAGCAACGCCCCGAGCATCTGTGCGAACGCCGCGAGGATCGTGAAGAATTTTCCGGGCTCGAGGGCGTCGCCGTGCACGTAGATGACGGTCACGATGATGCACAAGGTCGCGACGGACGGCCACACGGCGGCAAAGATCCCGAAGCGGTACTCGACCTTGTGAGCCATCGCAAGCGTGCGGCGCGCCTCGAGAAACCGATGAAGCCAACGCACGTACACGCGATTGCGCGCAGCCGCTGCGCGGATCTTGGCGATCCCGGTAAGTGTCTGGTAGACGAATCCGGAGATGCGCCCCGAGAGTTCGAGCGATCTTCGGCGAAAGGGAAGAAGAACCGCCGCCTGCATCGCAACTGCAGCAAGCGTAATGACGGCCATCACGCCGCAAACGGCGCCTACGAGCGGGTCCTCGTAGAGAATGACGCCGAAGCTCACCAGGGAAAACACGGCCGTCAACAGCGCACTGAGCGTCGCATCGCCCAGGAACTGCTCGACCGTATCGATGCCGAGCGCGCGACTGGCGAGATCGGCCACGGCGAACTTGCGATAGAAACCGGGGACGAGCCCGATCAGCCGGTGCATCACGGCTTGCTGCATCTGCGCGGACAACCGCGTCTTGGCGCGCACGACCGAGAGGTTGCGCACCGAATCGATCACGGCGCCCGCGCCGACCGCGATCGCAATCAACAGCGTCGCCACGACGAGCATGCCGCGCAGGCCCGCGGGCAGCACCGTGTCGACGAGCGGTGCGATCGAGAGCGGCAGCGCGACGGCGAGCAGGCCGCTCGCCAACCCCAAAGCCAGCACCCGAACGACGTCTCGCGTGGAGTCGCGTAAGCCGATGGCGAGCAGCGCCCGAACGCCTGCACCGCGCCGCGGCAGCGTCGGGCAGAACATGTACGCAACGTCCGCGACGCTTTGCGCGAGATCGTCGTCGACGAGAAGCTGCACGCGCGGATTCGTGGGGTCGATGAGTTCGTATCCATTCCGGCCGCGTCGCGGTGCGAGCGCCAGCGGCCGGCCGTCGTTCCTGCCGAATGCAACCATGGGTCCGTGCTCGCCGGTCCACCACCGCCCGCGCAAAACGATGCGCCGCACGATCAAGCGTGAGGAGAGAGCGATCGCGCGAACGGCCGACACCGAATCGCGCTGGGCCTTTATCGGGGGGACGAGCGTCGCGCCAAGCCGGTCTATCACGATGCGGGCCGCAGCGGCAACGTCATCGTCGGACGGGTCGACCGGAATCGGATAGCGATCCAGGATGTGCGAGGCCTCGAAGGCCTCCCGGTAGAGCGTCGCACGATCGAGCGCCGCGCTCGCGCTCGAGCGCAGCGCTTCACGCCCAGCCTCCCGCCGGATCAACTCGATGTGGCCGAGCCCGAATGCTTCGACCGCGGCTTGGACCGCGGCGCCGAAAGAGGAACGCGATAACGAGCCGGGGGCGCCCGCCCAGACGAACGCCTGAACGCCCATGCGCTCGAAAAGCATGCCGAAGCGCCGCTGCAGTTTCTCCCGTTCGGTTTCGCTGACGTCGTTCGGATCGATTTGTTCGAGGATAGCGTCGGCGGCAGCGGTCACGACGATTGCGTAGGTCTGCTCCCCGCTTTCGAAGGCACCCCCCGGCACGAGATCGCCCGCGATCGCGTTGTACATGAAACCACGCTCGCCCGTTTCCACCCAACCGGGGCCGAACGAACCGATGTCGATCGAAACGTACCCCTCCTTCACGCGCCACATCGAGCGCGGTTCCGGGAGTGGCGCGCGCGCGCCGCGCTCGATATCGACACGGCGTTCGCCGATCACGAGGCGCTCACAAGCGAAAAGTACCGCCCGCGCAGCGCGACCAGATCGTCGTGCCGCCCGCGTTCGACGACCTCGCCGCCGGAAACCACCAGGATCTCGTCGCAATCGCGCACGGTGCTCAAGCGGTGCGCGACGAGCACGCACGTGCAGCCGCGCCGTCGCAGGTTCTCGGCCAGGGCATACTCGGTGTTGGCATCGAGCGCGCTCGTGGCTTCGTCGAGGACGAGGACCGTCGGGTCGCGGCTCAGAGCGCGCGCGATCTCCAACCGCTGGCGTTGCCCGCCGCTCAGGTTCGTGCCGTCCTCCGCGATGACGGCATCGTACGCGCCCGGGCGTGCGGCGATATCGTCGTGAATGACCGCGTCGCGTGCGGCGCGTTCGACGGCCGCATCGTCGATCGTCGGGTCCCACAGCGTGATGTTGTCGCGCACGCTGCCCGGAAACAGCGTGATCGTTTGATCCACGAACGCCACTCGCCGCGCGAACGCAGCCGGTTCGATCCGTTCGTACGGGACGCCGTCTAGTGACAGCTCGCCCGAGGTCGCAACGTCGAGGCCGACGAGCAGCCGCGCGATGGAAGACTTGCCGCTCCCCGTCGCACCGACGAGTGCGATCCATTGGCCCGGCTCCGCCGTAAAAGAGACGTCGATAACGGCCGGCTTGCTCACCGGCGAATATCCGAACGAAACGCCCTTCGCTTCGATCCGGCTCGCGACGTGGACGGGCGGCAAGTCCCTCGCCGCACTCGTCGCGCGCGGCGTGGCGGAGCCGTAATTCAAAACGTCGTCGAGCCGGCGCACGTGGCCGGCGATCGCCTGCGCGTCGCTTCCGAGCGCGACGATCGTCGCGAAGGGAGCGGCGAATTGCTGCGCGAGGAGTTGGAACGCTAGCAGCGTTCCGATCGAAAGCGAGCCGTCGATGACGCGCCACCCGCCGATCCCGAGGATCGCGATCGAGGTGAGCGCGGCCGAGAATTGGGGGACCGCTCCGAGGATCTGCGTCGGGATCGCAAAACGCTGGCGGATGTTGAGAACGCGGGCCTGCTGCCCCGACCAGCGCCGGAAGAACGTTTCCTCGGCGCCCCCGGCTTTGAGCGTCTCGATCGATGCCAGGCCGTCAACCGATTGTGCCGTCAGACGGCCTTGCTCGTGCAGCAAAGCCGCCGAGTCGTCCGAGCGTATCCGGGCGACCGCCGCGAGAGCGGCGACGTCCAGAGCCGTGATCGCAAGCACCACACACGCCAGCGCCGCATCGAAATAGAACATCATCGCGAGGAAGAACGCGGCGGCGACGAACCCGACGACCGTCGAGAGAAGGCGCTGCGAGAGCAACTCCGCGACGCGGTCGTTCAAGGAAACGCGGTAGCCGAGTTCCCCGGCCGAGCGTTGCGCGAAGAAGCTCATCGGCAGATCCAAGAGACGCGACATAAAGCGCGACGTGTTTGCCACCGCGAGTTTGGTCTGCACGCGCAGCATCACGCGCTGCTGCAATTCGAGCAGCACGATCTGCAACGCGATCGTCGCGCCGAGTCCGACGATGACGATCGGCCGGAACGAACGGTCGCCGGCAAGTAGCACGTTGTCGACGAAGACGCGCACGAACGCCGGCGCAAGGAGCCCTGGAACGAGCAGCGCGAGGCCGCACGCGAGCGCGTACGCGATCGCCGGCCGGGTGCCGGCGAGATGCTTTGCGATCGCACCGAACACCGCAGTGGTGCGCGATTCCGGCACAAACGATGCGTCCGGCTCGAAGACGATCGCGACGCCCGTATACGAGCGATCGAATTCCTCGTCGTCGACCAAGCGCCGGCCGGTCCCGGGATCGTTGAGGTGNNTGATTGAACTGCCAGAAGATCACGAAAGGCAGCGGCAGTTTCACGAGATCCGAGACGTCGCGACGGTAGCCGTTCGCCACGAGTCCGTACGCGCGCGCGGCGCGCACCACGTTGCCGGCCGTGCTGCCGTCCCGGGTCACGCCGCAGGCCACGCGCAGCTCTTCGAGCGGCACCCGTTTGCCGTGATAGCTCAAGATCATGCCGAGGG
>PMHP01000027.1:0-29028 GCA_003158195.1 Vulcanimicrobiota bacterium
CCGCCGCCGCGGCCGTACACGATGCCGGGCCGGATCACGAGTCCGCGGATACCGACTTTGCTCATTTCGATGGTCAGGTGCTCGTGTTCGAGCCGCCGCAACACGAAGGGCGGCGGATTGAGCGGAGCCTTTTCGGTGGCGGGCGTCGAGCCGGTTGCGCCGTAAATCCAGGCCCCGCTGATGTACACGAACGTCTTCTCGGTGCCGGCGAGTCCTTTGCGAATCGCACGCAGTGCGTTCGCACCGACGCTCCAGTTGTCGGCATCGGTGATGTTTGCCGCGTACACGACGGCATCGACGTCGCGCGCGGGAGTGACGAGCGTTTGCGGTTTCGCTGCGTCTGCCTCAACCACCGTCGTGCCGCGTTCGAGCAGCTTCCGGCGGGCGGCGTCGCTGCGAGCTACGCCGTACGTGCGGTGCCCCCGTGCAGTGACGGCCTCGTCGATCGCCGTTCCGATATAGCCAGTCGCACCAATGATGAGGACATTCATTCTACTGATCATCGGCGAAAGCTCGGCGCGGCATGAGTGATGCCCCCATCACCGGCCGCAGCGAGGACGGCGTCCGGCGCCGAACTGCGTCACGATGCAAACGGATGGAGCAGCAAAAGTCGCTTTGGTAACCGGCGGGTCTCGCGGGATCGGCGCGGGCATCGTGCGATCGCTGCACGCCGCCGGGTGCATGGTTTTCTTCACCTACGTTGCCGCACGCGGCCCTGCGGAAGAGCTCGCCCGGGAGCTCGATGCCGAGCGCGTCCACTGCGCCCGGGTGGACTTGGCCGATTCGGACGCCTTGCCCGCAGTCGTCGAGGGCTGCACAGCGCGCTTCGGCCGGCTCGACGTCCTCGTGAACAACGCCGGAATTTTTGCGGAGAACCCGTTCGACGGCGCGAGCTACGACGGGTGGCGCGCCGGCTGGGCAAAAACCTTTGCGGTCAACCTCTTCGGCGTCGCCGATCTGAGCTGGCTTGCGCTGCGCGCGATGCGCGGCAACGCGGCGGACGCGTACGGTACGCGAGGCCGGATCATCACGATCACCTCGCGCGCGGGACAGCGCGGCGAGCTGACGTTTGCGGATTACGGCGCGAGCAAAGCGGCGGCGGGAAATCTCACGAAATCGATCGCTCGCGGATGCGCGCGCGACGGCATCGTGGCCTTTTCCGTTGCGCCCGGATTCATCCTCACGGAGATGGCGGCCGAATCGATTTCTCGCGACGGCGACACGATTCGTGCGGAAATTCCCGGCGGCCGCATCGGCGGCCCGGACGACGTCGCGGGGATCGTGACGTTCTTGGCGTCGGGAGCCGCGGACTACGCGACGGGCACGACGATCGACGTCAACGGCGCTTCGTACGTGCACTGGACGGCGTGCACTGGACGGCGTGCACTGGACGGCGTGCACTGAACGGGGGACGAGGGCCGTGCGGGGCGTCGGCGAATGTGGCCGGGCTTGCCCTGGTGGCGGAATTGGTAGACGCGCTGGTTTCAGGTACCAGTGACCGCAAGGTCGTGTATGTTCGAGTCATATTCAGGGCACCACAGAAAAACGGTTCACGATGCCGGCCTCGTCTGGTACCAGGGCGCTCCCTCTAGCCTGTATCGTCGCTTCCGTATCGTTCGAAGATGGCGGCGGCTGGCGAAACAGTGCTATCATTCATCGCGTGGGCGACGAGCACGAGGGGGGTCAGCAGCGAGATGATTGTTTGTCCGCTCTAGCGCGGCAACCGCACGTGGCTGCCACAATTGTTCGCCGGATGACACTAACCGAAGGTAACCGTCCTACGGGAAGGACGAAGCACTTCTACGTTTCCGGGATTGATAAGTCGGCCGCCGTTAGTGAAATGCCTTTCCTGCGGGTACCAGTTTCTCCGCCATTTGCATTAATGATCGTTCGGTTCCACGATCATGAATTCAATCTGATTCACCTTGACCAAGATGGAGCAGAACTAACGGATACATATCATGAGACTCTTGCTGATGCGCAGGAGCAGGCGCAAGAAGAATTTTCCGTACGTCCAGATCAATGGTCAATCGTAAACGACCCATATTCTAGATGAAGAGATCAGATTCGAAGACAGTCGCGGTCCGCAACACCGCGTCGCCTCGTTGGGCACGCGGCGGCAGCGTAGGCCTACAGGGCTAACACGTTACGCCGGCGTTATTTGACGACGACGGTGCCGTGCATGTAGGAGTGGTACGCGCAGGTGTACTTGTACGTGCCCGCCTTCGCGAAGACGTACGACCAGGTGGCGTTCTGATCCATGTTGCCGGAATCGAACGACTTGTCGTCGGCGGTGACGGTGTGTGCGACGGAATCGGAGTTCTTGAATGTGACCTTGTCACCGACTGCGACGGTGATCGTCGCGGGCGCGAAGGCAAAATCTTTCGTGTTGACGGCGGCCGCTTTCGCTGCGGCCGGGGCGGCGCTTGAGGCCGGTGAGGCGGAGGCGCTCGGGGCTTGGGCCCGCGTGAGGGCCGGAGTGAACGCCAGGAGGCCCGCGGTAAGAACGGCAGCCAAAAGGAGGGACGATTCAACTCTCATGGCTGAAACAACGTTCGCGAGGACGATCCAGTTTCGTCCTTTCGAAGACTTTAAGCCCGGCTAAACGCCGCTGCCTTCTGCCACCGACCGTTACGGCAGGCGGGTTACGCGTGGTGCCTTAAAATGGACCATACCGTGTACGCCTCCGAGCCGCGACATGCCTGAGACCCTCGTTCGCGTCAACCTTCCCGAGATGGGAGAGTCGGTGACCGAGGGTTCGATCGTCGAATGGCGCGTCAAGCCCGGCCAGTGGATCGACGCCGGCGCAACCCTCGTCGACGTGACGACCGACAAGGTCGACGTCGAGGTTCCGGCGCCCGCTTCCGGGATCGTCGCGAGCCTTGCCGCCGCCGAGGGCGCGACGGTCAACGTCGGCTCCTTGCTCGCCGAGATCGACACCGCGGCGACGCGGCCGGACGGCGCTGCTCCCCCGGCGCCCGCGCCTGCTCCTGATGCAGCGCCCGCGCCGGCCGCCGCTGCGCCGGCCCCGGCTCCGGTACCGGTCGTTGCCGCGACCCCAGCTGGCGGGCGAGCCTCGCATCGTGCGCAGCGGCTTGCCGAGCGCGAGCACCTCGATGTGCGAACGATCGCCGGCACCGGGCCGGGCGGCCTGATCCTCCTGCAGGACGTCTTGCAGGCCGCGATCGCCTGGCCCGAGCACGCGGCTGCGTCGGCCGCCCGGAACGGCGCGGCCGCGGCAACGCCGATGCCCCCGCTGCCGGCCGAAGCGAAGCTTACGCCGCTCAAGGGGCCCGCCGGGGCGCTCGTCGGGGCGATGGAACAGAGCCTTACGATCCCGACGGCGACGAGTTTCCGCTCCCTGCAAGTTGGGACGCTCGAGGCGCGCCGCGCCGAACTCAATGCCGCGCTGAAGGCCGCCGGCCGCAGCGAGAAGATTTCATTCACGCATCTCATCGCGTTCGCGCTCGTTCGGGCGGCGCGCGAGCAGCCCGCGATCGTCGCGAGCTTCCGGCGCGAGAACGGCACGCCCAATCGTGTCGAGAGCGGAATCCATCTCGGCATTGCGGTCGACACGCAGCGCAAGGACGGTTCGCGCTTCCTCGTCGTCCCGGTCGTGAAGAATGCGGCCGCGCTCGATTTCTCCGCTTTCCGCAGCGCCTACGAAGAGTTGATCGCGAAGGCGCGAGATTCGAAACTCGGGGCCGACGATCTGTCGGGGGCGACCTTCACCTTAACCAATCCCGGCGGCATCGGCACGGTCGCATCGGTCCCGCGGCTCACCGCGGGGCAGGGCGCGATCATTGCCGCGGGTGCGATCGCGTATCCGCCGGGGTTCGCGACGGCAAGCGACGCGGCGCTGCGCGCGCTCGGCGTCGAGAAGATCATGACCTTGACGAGCACCTACGACCACCGCGTGATCCAGGGTGCGCAATCCGGCGAGTACCTCAAGCGCGTCGATGAATTCTTGCAGGGCAAGGACGGATTCTACGAGAGCGCGTTCGCGAGCTTCGGCCTGACTGCGGAGCGCGCACCATCCGCTTCGAGCGCGATCGCGACAAGCGCCGCGCCGGCGCGGACGGCGCTCCCGGGTGCCGCGACGGCCGGCGCCGTTACCGACCAGGCCGCGACCCCACCGCGCGAATTCGAGCCGTACTCCGACGAACTGCTCCGCGCGGTGGCTGCCGGGATGGCGATCCTGTCGTCCTATCGGCGACACGGTCATCTCGCCGCGACGCTCGATCCGTTGGGGACCCAACCGCAGGGCGATCCTGCGCTCGATTGGCACAACTACGCGCTCACGCCCTCGATCATGCAAGCGATTCCAGCGTCGATCTTCCGCACGAAGATCAAGGGCGACACGCTCGCCGACATCGTCGCCGAGCTGCGCCGCATCTACAGCTCGACGATTGCGTACGAGGTCGAACACATCGCCAACATCGAGCAGCGCGAATGGCTGCGCGATTACATCGAGTCGGGATCGCACTTCTTTCAGCTCGCACCCGAGAAGGCGCGCCGCGTCCTCGCGCGGTTGACCAACGTCGAGACGTTCGAGCGCTACCTGCGCAAGAATTACATCGGTTCGAAGACGTTCTCGATCGAAGGGCTCGACGTGATGATCCCAATGCTCGAGGAGACGATCACGCAGCTCGGCGAGGATAACATCGAGCACGCGGTCCTCGGGATGGCGCACCGCGGGCGGCTTGCGACGATAACCTACGTCGTCAACCGGCCCTACGAAGAAATTCTCGCTGAGTTCGAAGCCGCGACCGCGCGCGGCGAGGGCGAGAGCGAGAGTGACGACGTGACCGGTGACGTCAAGTACCATCACGGCGCCGAAGGGCGCTACACGCTTCCCGGCGGCACCTCCGTCGCGGTCCTGCTTGCGAACAATCCGAGCCACCTCGAAGCCGTCGACGGTGTCGTCGAAGGGCGCACGCGGGCACTGCAAACCAACCGCCGTACGCCGGTTGCGACCATCGAGACCGGCCGCGCCGCACCGATCCTGATTCACGGCGACGCGGCGTTTTCGGCGCAGGGCGTCGTCGCCGAGGTCCTCAACCTGCAAGCGCTCGACGGCTACGCGACCGGCGGCACCCTGCACATCATCTCCAACAATCAGGTCGGGTTCACGACCGATCCGCGCGAGGGCCGCTCGACGCGGTACGCTTCGGACCTCGCCAAGGGTTTCGACGTGCCGATCGTTCACGTCAATGCCGACGACGTCGATGCGTGCATGGCCGCGGTCCACCTCGCCGTCGATTTCCGCCGGCGCTTCGGGCACGACGTCATTATCGATTTGATCGGCTACCGCCGCTTCGGCCACAACGAGACGGACGAACCCGCGTACACGCAGCCCGACATGTACGAGCGGATCAAGACGCACCCGACCGTGCGCGAACTGTATGCGCAGAAGCTGATCGCGCAAGGCATAGCGACGGCCGACGACGCGAACGCGATGCTGACCGACGTCACCAGCCGCATCACGGCCGCGCACGAGCGCGTCAAGAGCGGTGCTTGGAGGATGCACGCGGCGGCGCACGCTCCGGCCGCCGACGGCGTCGCGGCGCCGCTCGACACCGCCGTCGAGCGCACCAAACTCGAGGCTTGGAACGACGAATTCGCGGTCGTGCCGGCGGGTTTTGTAATCCATCCGAAGCTTGCGCGCCAGCTCGAGCGGCGTAAGGCTGCTTTTGAAACGGAGGGTGAGTTCGATTGGGGACTGGGCGAGGCGCTCGCGTTCGCCTCGCTGCTCGCCGAGGGGACGCCGATTCGGCTAACGGGGCAAGACACGGCGCGCGGAACGTTCTCGCACCGTCACATCGTCTTTCACGACGCCAAGACCAACGCGACCTATGCGCCGATCCAGCATCTCTCCGACGCACGCGCGAGCTTCGAGGTCTTCAACAGCCCGCTTTCCGAGTACGCGTGCCTCGGGTTCGAATACGGGTACGCGGTCGAAACGCCGGACGCGCTCGTGCTTTGGGAAGCGCAGTTCGGCGATTTCAACAACGGCGCGCAGATCATCATCGATCANNCATTCGAGCGCGCGCATCGAGCGCTTCTTGCAACTCTCGGCCGAAGGGAACGTGACCGTCGTAAACTGCTCGACGCCCGCGCAATACTTCCATTTGCTGCGCCGCCAAGCGCGCCAGCCACGGCCGCAGCCGCTCGTCGTCTTCACGCCCAAGAGTCTGCTGCGCTTAAAAGCTGCGGCCGGCTCGATCGGGGAGCTCACGAGCGGTAAATTCCAGCCGGTGATCGACGATCCGCGCTTCGTGGCGCCTGCAGGGGAACGCGGCGCTCAGATTCTTGGGGATCGCGCGAAGGTCGAACGCGTCCTGCTCTGCTCGGGGAAGATCTACTACGATCTGATCGGCGACCCGGCGTACGAGAAGATGACCAAGACGGCGATCGTGCGCGTCGAGTTGCTTTCGCCGCTCCCGGTGCGCGAGATCCTCGACACACTCGAAGCCTATCCGAATCTGCGGCGCGTCACTTGGGTGCAAGAGGAGCCGATGAACATGGGCGCGCGCGCCCACGTCCGCCGCCGGCTCGTCAAGCGTCTTCCGAATGGTATCACCGAAGTCGAATACGTCGGGCGCCCGTACCGCGCGAGCCCCTCCGAAGGATACGGCGGCGCGCACGCGGTCGAACAGGAACGGATCGTCCGCGAAGCGCTCGACGAATCCCGGTGATCGAAGCCGCGGCCCACTCGGACGTCGACCGTTGGCGCGCGTGGGCGGTCTGCGCGCATCTCGCAGGTCTTGCGATCTTCATGAACGTCCCCTTCGGCGGGCTGATTCCGACAATCATCATTTACTCGCTGCGCCACAATGACGGTGCGTATATCCGCGAGAACGCGCGTTCCGCGCTCAACATGCAGATCACGATCGCGATCTTCGATGCGGTGTGTTTCGTCGCGTTCTTCGTTTTTTGGCTGTGGATGATGTTCGGGTTCGCGACGGCACCCGCGCATCACGGCCAAGTCCCGGTGCCGCCGCCGCAACTCTTCGCCGCATTCTCCGCCATCGGGGTCGCCCTTCTCGTAAACTTGGCGGTCATCGTCAACAACGTCGTCGCCGCCATCGCCGCAAGCGACGGCAAAATCGGCCGCTACGTCGCCGCAATCGAGTTCGTGCGCCCGCCCGCGCGAACCGGCGCCGGCATTTCATGAGCCGCGTGCGCTTCGAAACGACCATTGCGGGGAGCCTCCCGAAACCGGCGTGGCTCGCGGAGCCGGAGAAATTGTGGCCGCAGTGGCGCATTGCGGGCGATGCGCTGCGCGAGGCGCAGTCCGACGCGATTCGGGTCGCGCTCTTCGAACAGGAGCGGGCCGGCATCGACGTCGTCACCGACGGCGAGCAGTCGCGGCGGCATTTCGTGCACGGTTTTGCGGGCGCGCTCGAGGGTGTCGACGTCGCGAAGATCGGGCGGCGTGGGATACGCGGCGATCGCTACGAGGCCGACTGCCCGACGATCGTCGGACCGGTTCACCGCCGCCGCGCGGTCCACGCGGACGAGATACGTTTCGCGCGCGCCGCGACCGGCCGGCACCTCAAGGTCACGTTGCCCGGGCCGATGACGATCGTCGACACGCTGGTCGACGAGTATTACGGCAGCCGCGAGAAGGCGGCGTTTGCCTTCGCGCACGCGCTTCGCTACGAGATCGAGGAGCTCGTCGCGCTTGGAGTCGACGCCGTGCAGATCGACGAGCCGGCTTTCAACGTCTACTTCGACGACGTCGAAGCCTGGGGAATCGCCGCGCTCGACGCGTGCATCGAAGGCGCGGGCTGCGAAACCGCCGTTCACGTTTGCTACGGCTACGGCGTCCCCGCGAACGTCGCGTGGAAGCGCTCGCTCGGAGAGCAGTGGGATCAGTACGCGTTTCTCTTCCCGCTCCTGGCGCAGAGCGCCGTCGACGGCGTTTCCTTCGAGTTCGCGGGCTCCCGGGTGCCGGAGCGCGTGCTTGGATTGCTCGGCGAGAAGACGGCGATCCTCGGGGTCATTGACGTCGCGACGAGCGACGTCGAAACGGCGCAGGACGTGTGCGCGACGATTGCGGTCGCGCGCCGCCACTTGCCCGACGATCGAATCGCCTGTTCGACGAACTGCGGCCTCGCCCCGATGCCCCGCGAAATCGCCTATGCGAAACTGCGCGCCCTTGGCGCCGGCGCAGCGGCGGCGCGGGCCGACGTCTGACGCGGGACTGCCCTGATTTTGGGGGAAAGAGACGACATGAGCCGCGCGTTTATGAAAGAACTTGAGGATCTGCCTCGGGAAGACGTCCTTTCCGAGAGCCCCGATCCGCGCCCTATGACGGCGGCGGGGCTTGCCGATCTGCGCGCCCGGATCGAGCGGACTCCCGCGGGGCCGGCCCGTGAGGAGTTGGAACGGCTGGAGGCGCTGGCTTTCGTGCCCCCGGCCCCGGCCGATCCGTCGGTCGTCGCGTTCGGGTCCGAAGTCACGGCGGAAGGCCCCGACGGGAAGCTGAGCGCGTTTACCCTCGTCGGTGAAGACGAGATCGACATCGAGCACGGACGCGTCGGCATCGGTTCGCCGCTCGCACAGGCGCTGCTCGGAAAACGTGCCGGCGAGACCGCGATCTGGAAGCGTCCGGTCGGCGATCGCGAGATGCGCGTGCGCCGGGTCAGCTACGCGGGCTGAGGGCGCGGCCTGACTTAACCCGCGGGCGCGGCGATTAGGCGCAGGACGAACGCGTCGTCGAATGCGACTTCTTTGAGATGGTCGTAGCGGCCCGACGATCCGCCGTGGCCGGCCCCGAAATTCGTCACCAAGAGGAGAGGCTTCGCCCCCGTGCCCCGCGCGCGCAGCTTGGCGACGAGTTTCGCGCCTTCCCAATAGGGCACTTGGCTGTCGTGGATCGAGACTTTGACCAGCATCGCCGGGTACGGCTGCGCTACGACGTTGTCGTAGGGCGAATAACTGCGGATGTAGTCGTAATCGGCGGCGACGTTCGGGTTTCCCCACTCGAGATATTCGCTCGTCGTCAGCGGGAGGGTCGCGTCGAGCATGGTGTTGACGACGTCGACGAAGGGTACGTGGGCGACCGCGGCCGCGAACAGATCCGGTCGCATGTTCGAGACGGCCGCGACGAGTAAGCCGCCGGCGCTTCCGCCGGCGATCGCGAGCCGGTCGCGCGACGTGTACTTTTCGGCGATGAGATGCTCGGCGGCGGCGATGAAATCGGTAAACGTGTTCGCTTTCTTCCGGAGATGGCCGGACGTGCGCCACGCTTCCCCGAGTTCGCCCCCGCCGCGGATGTGCGCGATCGCGAAGGTGACGCCGCGGTCGAGCAAGACGAGTCGCGGCGCCAAGAACGACGGATCGACCGAGATGCCGTACGAGCCGTAGGCGTAGAGGACCAGCGGCGCCGGCCCGTCGCGCGCGGCATCCTTGCGCCGTACGAGCGAAACCGGAACGCGCGTGCCGTCGGCGGCGGTCGCGTGGGTCAGCTCGGTTGCATACGCGGCCGGGTCGTAGCCGGGGACTTCGGTGATCTTGAGCAGCGTGCGCTCGCCGCTTCGCAGGTCGAGCTCGTAGACGGAATTCGGCGTTACGAGCGAGGTGTACGCAAAGCGATACGCGTGAGTGTGGAACTCGGGGTTCACGTGCCCCGAGACGTCGTGCACCGTTTCGGCGAGTGCGACGGGATGCAACGCACCGGTCGCGAGGTCCAGCACTTCAAGGTTACTAAACCCGCCGCTGCGCAACCGCAACACCGCGTGATGCTCGAAAACGTCGATGTCGGCCAAGTGAACGCCCGCGCGCTCGGGGATGATTTCGCGCCAGTTTTCCTCCGCGGGCGAATTCTCGGGCGCGGTCACGAGACGAAAGTCCTCTGCTCCGCGGTTGGTCAGAATGTAGAGGCGCTCGCCGTGGTGTTCGACGCTGTATCGATGGCCTTCGCTGCGCGGGATGACGACCGCGAGCGCGTCGGCCGGGCGGTCGGCACGCAGCGCGTGCCACTCGGTCGTCGACTTGCTGTACGCGGCCAGGAAAATGTAGCGGCGGTCGTTCGAGCGGGTCGCTCCGACGTCATAATGCTCGTCGGGTTCCTCGTAAACGAGCGCGGAATCCGGCTCGCCCAGCACGTGCCGCCAGAACTTGTTGCGCCGCTTGCTCGTCTCGTCTTCGGTCGTGTAAAAGAGCGTGCGGTTATCGGTGGCCCAAGCCACGTCGCCGGCGCGCGAAATCGCTTCGGCGAGATCGGTATTCGTGCGCAAGTCGCGCACGTGCAGCGTGTATCGGCGGTAGCCGGTCGTGTCGACCGAGTACGCAAGCAAATGCCCGTCGTCGCTGACCTTGTACGCCCCGATGCCGAGATACGGGTGACCTTCGGCGAGGACGTTGAGATCGAGCGTGATCTCTTCGCCGGCATCGAGCGACCCGCGTTTGCGGGCGAAGATCGGATACTGCTTGCCCTCCTCGGTCCGCGAGTAGTACCAGAAGTCGCCGAGGCGATACGGCACGCCCAGATCCGTTTGTTTGATGTGCGAGAGCATCTCGTCGTAGAGTTCCGACACGAACCCTTCGGTTGGCCGCATGAACGCGTCAGCGTACGCTTGCTCGGCGCGCAGATAGGCCATCGTGTCCGGGTCGTCCATATCTCGCAGCCAGAAGTACTCGTCGTCGCGGACATGGCCGTGGATCTGCGTCCGATGCGGCACGCGCTTGGCGACCGGCGGCTCGTCTTTAAAACCGGGTCGGCCTGCCCCGCGATGGTCTCCGGCGATGCTCAAACGAACGGCTCGTACGTTGCTGCGGCCCGGCTTTCCATGATCGTTTGCAGCCCGTTCTTTCCGAAATGGGCGAAGTGCGGCGTCTCGCGGTGCGCGTCGAGTGCGGTCAGATCGTCGTACTGCTCGAAGATCAGGAAGGTGCGGGGCACCTCGAGCGAGCGGTGCACCTCATAGGTCCGGCAGCCGGGCTCGCGCCGCGATTCCGTCCGCAGCGCGCGCAGATAGGACTCCGCCTCGGGTTCGCGGCCCTCCGCAATGACGTAGGTGACGACGAGCGTGATCATCTCCCAGAAAGCTACCATGCGCGGACGGCCGTCCCTTTGCGATTCCCAGAGAGTTACGAGCCGGCGCTGTTATCGTGGCCGCATGTGGCCGAAGATCGCTCTGCTCGCGCTCGCCGCGACCCTTTTTCCCGTCTGCGTTTCCGCGCAACCATCGCCGCAGAACGGCGGCCCTCCAGACGACATGCGCGCCAAGATGGATGCGCTGCGGGCCGATGCGAAGACCAGCGCCTTCGCCGCGCTGAGCGACGCGCATCGAGCGAAGGTTCAGTCGATCGTCGACGCATTCGACGCGGACGGCTCGACCGTGGGCCTCGGCGACGCGAGCGGACAGATCGATGCCGTGCTCACGCCGCAGGAATCGAGCGCGGTGCTGGCCGCGCAGCAGAAGATGCGCGACGCCATGCGCGCCGACTTCGCGGGTGGGCCGGGGTCGGGCCGTCCCGGTGGCTTCGGCCGTCCCGGCGGCGGCGGCCACGGCGGCAGACGCGCGCCCGACGCGGGGCGCTTCCTGTTGCAGGTCGACGCCTCGCCCGACCGCTACCGCGCCCAGATGGAGGCCGAGCGCGGCAGCCGCTAAGCCCTCTACCCCGGCCGCAAGGTCAGCTTCGTGATCTTGCCCGTGGTATCGATCGTGAGCGCCCACGACAACGCCTGTCCCGACGCAAACGTCAGCCGAAAAATGTAGGTTGTCTCAACGTCGGTTTGGATTTCGCGCGCGAACGCAAAGGTCGTGGGATCGCCGAGATCGCCTGTTTGTTTCGCGAGCGCGGCGACGTTGTCGGGCCCGAGGCGCGCGCTCAGGTCGTCGCTGAGCTGGGTGCGATCGATCGTTCCGGTCTGCACGCGATGAAACCAGTCTTTTGCGCGCTTGAGCACGGCCGGATCGAGCGGCTGCGCCGACGCTGAAGCGCTCGGGGCCGGTGACGGCGATGCGTCCTGGGCCTGCGCAGCGGCGGCGAGGATCAACGCCAGCCCGAGCACGAGCGCCGCGCACGGCGCCGCGTTAGGCCGGAACGTAACTCCGCGCGCCGCCGGCATGGGCAACGGCCTCGGCGATCATCGCCTCGGCAACCTGCGGGATATGCCAGCGTTCGACGACGTCAGGGTCGAGCGTGTCGATCGGATCGAAGTAGACGAAGTGTTTGCCGGGCTTGACGCTCGGCGCGGAATACACCGCGATGCCGGTTCGGCGATCGTAGTAGTCGAAGCTGTGGACGTCGCGTTTGCCGCCGCCGCCCGGCGCATCGCACACGAATGTCGGCGTGTTGAAGCCCGCCGTCGAGCCGCGCACGAACTTCTCGACGTCGAGTGCGGTTTGGATTGGCGTGCGCAGATCCTCGACGCCCTTGACGAGGTCGTGCATGTAGACGTAATACGGGTGGACGTGGAGATACCCGAGTTGACGGACCAGCAGCTGCATCGTGTGCGGATCGTCGTTGACGCCGCGGATCAGCACGCTCTGGTTGCGCACGGTGATACCGCGCTCGAAGAGCACGTTCATCGCCTTCTGCGTGATCCAACTGATCTCGCGCGGCGAATTGAAGTGCGTGTGAATAACCACTTCTTTACCGAGCCGGCGGCCTTTGTCGACGACGCCCGTGATCGCATCGGTCCACGCGTGATCGGTGAGGATCTTCATCGGCATTACGGCCGGCCCTTTGGTCGCAAAGCGCATCCGGCGCACGTGCGGGATCGCGAGGAGCGCGTCGCCGATTGCGGTGACGTTCTTCGGCGCGAGCTGGTACGAGTCGCCGCCCGAGATGACGATGTCTTCGAGTTCGGGACGGGACGAGATATAGGCGAAGGCGTCCTGCCACTGCTTGGGCGTCTTCGCGAGCGAAACTTTTTCGACGACGTCGGTATCGCTGCCGATCGCGTACGAACGCGTGCAGAAGCGGCAGTAGACCGGGCAGACGTTGAGCGGCAAGAACAGCGCCTTGTCGACGTAGCGATGGGTAAGCCCGGGGACGGGTGAGTCTTCGAGTTCGTGAAGCGAGTCGAGCACGAGGCGGGGATGATCGGGTCGCAGGGTCGAGGCGACGGGGATGAACTGCGTGCGGATCGGGTCGCTGTACGGTTTGGTCCAGTCGACCGACGCGATCATGTACGGCGAGACGCGCACGGCCATCGGCGCGCGCCGGAAACCTTCGCGGGCATCGTCGAAGAACGACGGCTCGACGAGATCCTTAACGGTCTCGAGTAGTTCTTCGGGCGATTTGACGGACTGCTGGCCTTGCCAGATGTGATCGAGGAAGGTCGCTTCGTCGACGTCGCGATATTTTGGAATCGCGCGCCAGAACTCGCCTTGGCGAATGTTCCGGTGCTCGAGGGCCTCGGGGCCGGCCGGCGGCTTGCGGTGCGCTTCGCGCACGATCGTCTCCATAGCGTTCCTTTAGAAGGCCGATGCTACGGCCGAGGGTTTCGGGCCGTAGCGATCGACGAAGTAGGCGCGCAGCGCCGGGTGATCGCGCAGGGTCTGCAGCGCGATCGCGGCGTGATCCTTCGCGTAGCCGTTTCCGACGATCATCGTGACGTCCTTACCCACCCCTTCGGCACCCAGTGCCGCGGCCGTGAACGACGTGTTCATCGAAAAGAAATAGACGGTGCCGCGGTCCTTCGTCAGGAGGATCGACGAGAGTTCCGTGCCGGCGACGTTGACGCAGTTGATCGTGACGTCGGCAAGCAGGGGCAGCGCGTCGGGGATCGCGGCGAGCAGGCCGGTAACGTCGCACGCATCGGCCGCGACGAACGCGTCGACGTAGCCGTGCTCGATCAGAAATCGCGCGCCCGGCGACGTCGGATCCGGCGCGATGCCGACGACGCGTCCCGCGGCGCCGGCGCGCGCGCGCGCCGCGACGCAGGCGAGCACGCCCGATTTGCCGTCGGCGCCGAGGACGGCGACCGTTTCGCCGGGCTGCACGAGCCGCGCCACTTGTGCGGGTGCACCGGCGACGTCGAGGACGGCAAGCGCGACGTCGTCGGGTAAATCGTCCGGGAGCTTCGCATACAGACCGGTCGCGAACAAGATCGCCGTGCCGCGCAGCCAGATGCGGCCGGTCGCCATGTCGATTCGCTCGATCGCCTCGATGCACAGCGGCGTCAACGTCAAGGAGACGAGCGACGCGATCCGGTCGCCGGCGCTCAGGCCGGCGTGCGGTGCGAGCGTTTCGCCGATGGCGCGCACGCGCCCAACGAACATCCCGCCGCTCCCGGTGACCGGGTTATGGTGCTTGCCGCGCTCCACGACCAGCGCCAGCACGTGTGCTGCGACCCGCTCCGGATCGCCGCCGTTCGCTTCGGCGATCTGCCGGAACGAAGCCGAATCGATGTTGAGCGCTTCGACGTCGCAGAGGATCTCGTTTTCGTGGGCGACCGGCGTTGCGTCGAGTTTCCATGCGCACTGCGGCAGCGCGCCGGCCGGTTCGAGCACGCGGTGCCGCCCGAACGCGCACGGCTTCACGAGCGCTTTCACGGCGCGCCGCTTGCGAGTTCGCCGAGCGCGATGCCGGCGCGCTCGAACGGCGTGGAAAGGACCACCGTGGTTTTGGTGCGCCCGATACCCGGGACGACCTTGAGGCGCGAAAGGAAATCGTCGAGGTGCGCCGTCGACCGCGTGAGGACTTTGAGGACGAACGACTCCTCGCCGGCGACGCTATGAATCTCAGCGACCTCGGGCAGACGCGCGACCGCCGCGTGAAAGGATTCGTAGTTAACGTCGGCGGTCGTGTACGCGCTAACGAATGCGACGAGTTCGAGGCCGAGCTTGCGCGCGTCGATCCGGGCGGCGTAGCCCCGAATGTACCCGCGCGCCTCGAGCCGCTTGACGCGCTCGTGAACCGCCGGCGGCCGCAGGCCGACGAGGACCCCGAGTTCCGCAAACGTCGAGCGCCCGTTCGCTTGCAACGCGTCGAGGAGGCGGAGATCGGATTCGTCGAGGTCGGCTTCGAACGTATTTACGTTCTTGTCACCATTTAATGCGCGATTCATTCGGAGAAAAGAGTATAGCGCACCCGGTCCTTTCGGCGCAACCCCTAGCCGGGCAGCGCCGGCCGCGCGTCCAACTTACGGCGTCTTCGTCGACGCGTAGATGGCCGAAACCTCGGCGGCGGTCAGCGCGCGCTTCCACAGCGCCACCTCGTCGATGACGCCGTTGAAGTACCGGCCGCGAAAGACCGTGCTCGCGCCGATGGAGAACTCCGACGTCTTGTTGGCGATGCCGCCGCCGGCGTCTTTTGCGACCAGCGCGCCGTCCCAATAGATCGCCCGCGCCGCGGTCGTGAAGTCCGCCGTCGCGACGATCATGTGCCATTGGTTGACGAGGGTCGACGGGGTTGGTGCGTACATGAGATTGCTCCCGGCGGCCGTGTAGAAATGCACGGCGTTGTCGCCCTCGAACTGCAGGTCGAAATCATTGCCGGTCTCAGACTCGCCGGCGACGTAGAGTATGTGCGGTGCGTTTCCCGGCAGGATCGCAAGCCGCACCCAGGCCATCATGCTTCCGGCGGTTTGGATTCCGCCTTTGAACGTCGAGTCGACGTAGCCGTCGGTGCCGTCGAGCGCCAAGGCCATATTGGAGGCCGCGCCGATCGGCGCGCCGGCGACGACCGAGGCGCCGCCGGCCGTCTTATCGGTCTCCGCGCCGACTTCACTATGCCCGCTCGTCGCTTCGAGCCGGAAAAATGCGATCGGGTGCGTCGCCTCAACGACTTGAATGAAGCCCACCGGTGCCGGGGTTTGCGCGACGGCACCTCCGGCGATTGCCGCGAACGCGAGCGGCATTGCCAGAATACACAAACGGCGTCGTATCATACCCCGCACCTGCTTCTGCGCTACCAAGGTGGGTCCTCGCCGCCCCAGCGGGCGAAGACCGTCAGCTTGGCTTTGCAATTTCGACGCAAACAGCGTACGGTTCGGCGCGCGATACTCGCGNNGCGGCGGATCCGGCGAATCTGGATCCGTTGTTCGCGCACGCAGACGCGGGCAACGTTGAAGCGCAGCTCGCGCACTTGGTCTTCGAACCGTTCTTCGATCTCGATGCGCAGGGGAATCCGGTGCCCGAACTCGTGACCGCGNNCCCGACGGCCGCACGTTGACCTATCATCTGCGGCCGAACGTGCGCTGGAGCGACGGCGTCCCGCTGACGGCGCGCGACGTGCTCTTCACGTTGCACGCGATCCTGGATCCGCGCAACCCCGTGCCATCGCGCGAAGGCTACGATCTCATCGACAACGCGCAAGCGCTCGACCCCTACACCGTGCGCTTTCATTTGCGTCGCGCGTGGGCGCCCGCGGTCGCGACCTTCTTCACTTACGGGACGAGCCCGCAATACGTGCTGCCCGAGCACGTGCTCGCGTCGCAGGCGCCGCTCGACCGCGCGCCGTTCGATGCCGCACCGAGCGTCGGCGACGGCCCCTTTCGATTCGTCGCTTGGCAGCACGGCGACCGGCTCGAATACGCAGCGAATCCGCGGTACTGGCGCGGGGTCCCCGCGGTCAAACGCGTTGACGTGCGCATCGTCCCGGATCCGCAGACGAACATGACCTTGTTGCAGTCGGGCGACCTCGACTTCAACCTGGTTGCTCCCGGGCAGTGGTCGGCGCTCGCGCAGACGACGCCGCTCGCGTATGCCTACGCGCCGACGGCGCTGATCGCCGGGGTCGCGCTCAACCTCGCTCGCCCGCCCCTCGACGACGTGCGCGTCCGCCGCGCACTCGCGCAGTCGATCGATCGCAAAGCGATTTCCACGGACGTCACGCTCGGACGATATCCGGTCGCGAACACCGACCGGCCGCGGTTTTCGTGGGCCTTCGACGGATCGATTCGCGAGCCCGCATACGATCCGGCCGCCGCCGACCGCGCGTTCGATACGGCCGGCTGGAAGCGCGGGAGCGACGGCATGCGGCGCAAGGGCGGAGAACCGCTCGAGCTGACGTACGTGCAGTTTCCCGAAACCTCGACCGGCGTGCGCGCGGCCGTCATGATCCAACGCGCGCTCCACGAACGCGGCATCGACGTGACGATCAAGTCGATCTCGAACGCGCAGCTCTTCTTGCCCGCAAGCGACGGCGGCACGCTCGCGTCGGGCAAGTTCGACATGGCGTACGTTCCCTGGTCGATGGGCGCGGATCCCGACGATCGCTTTCTGCTCGGATGCTCGGGTGCGGTCAAGAATTACATGCGCTACTGCGATCCACAGGTCGACCGCCTCGAAGCGCGCGCGGCCACGGTTCCCGATCGCGCGCAGCGCGCCTCGGGCTACGCGATCATCGACCGCATCGTCGCCCGCGACGTCCCGATCGTCTACCTGTTCAACCCGACGTACATCTACGCGTACGGCCGGCGCCTGCGCGGGTTCTCACCCAACGCGTTCACCCCAACCTGGAACGCCTACGCCTGGAGGCTCGGCCGGCCGTGACCCGGCGGTCGCTGCAAGGCGGCATCCGCGGCCCGGGCCTCGAAGCGGCTCCCCCGACCCGAACGCCTCGCGGGGGCCATCGGGGCACGCCGCCCCGATTTTAACGGAGGACCATATGATCGCCGAACGTTCGACGACGCCGATTCCCGAACTCGATTTCACCGCGATCTTCGAGGAACAACGCCGCCGCTATCGGGCCGCGCCGTATCCGCCGCTCGAGCAACGCAAGGGGAATCTCGAGAAGCTCGAAAGCGCGATCCGCAGCAATCACGAGGCGCTACTCGAGGCACTGCGCTCCGATTTTCGCAAGTCCCCCGACGAGACGGAATTCACCGAATTCGTCGTGACCTTAGGCGAACTGAAGTTCGCGCGCTCGCGGCTTTCGACGTGGATGCGGCCCGAAGCCGTCGAGACGCCGCTTTCACTGTTCGGGTCGAAGGCGGAGATCCGCTGCGAGCCCAAAGGCGTCGTGCTGATCCTCGCGCCGTGGAACTACCCGTTCTACCTCTCGATCGTCCCGCTGATCGCGGCGCTCGCGGCCGGTAATCGCGTGATCCTGCGTCCCTCGGAGAAGGCCCCGGCGACTCGCGACGTGATGGCAAAGATGCTCGCCGCGGCGTTTCCGGCAAACGAGGTCGCGGTCGTCGGCGGAGAGGTCGAGACCGCCGAAGCGCTGCTCAAACTGCCCTTCGATCATATCTTCTTCACCGGCAGCACGCGCATCGGCAAGGTCGTCATGAAGGCTGCCGCCGAGCACCTCGCGAGCGTCACGCTCGAGCTCGGTGGAAAATCGCCGACGATCGTCTCGCAAGATGCCGACGTCGGTCACGCGGCGGCGCGGATTGCGTGGGGCAAGTTTATGAACGGCGGACAGACCTGCGTCGCTCCGGACTATGTGCTCGTGCACGAGTCGGTCGAACGGAAACTTCTCGACAAGCTCGCGGCGAGCATCGCCAAGATGTACGGCGCGACCGACGCAGAGCGCGCGAAGACGCCCGACTTCTGCCGGATGATCGACGACGGTCACTTCAAACGGATCAGCGGGCTGCTCGAAGACACCGTTCGGGGCGGTGCCAAGGTCGAAGTCGGCGGCCAGACCGAGGCCGCGGAACGGTACATCGCGCCGACGGTTCTCTCCAACGTGACGTTCGATGCGCCGATCATGCAGGACGAGATCTTCGGGCCGGTGCTGCCGGTCCTGGCGTACCGCACGCTCGATGAGGCGCTCGCGCAGATCAACGCACGGCCCAAACCCTTGGCGCTCTATGCGTTCAGCAAGAAGGCGAACGTCCTGGACAAGATCCGCAACGGGACGTCGTCGGGCGGCACGTGCATCAACGACGTCATCCTGCACCTGGCCAATCCGAATCTCCCCTTCGGCGGCGTCGGGGAGAGTGGTCTCGGCAGCTATCACGGGATCTTCGGCTTCAAAGCGTTTTCGCACGAACGCTCGTTCATGAAGCAATCGAAGAGCTCGCTCGCGCCGATGCTCGCGCCCCCCTACACCAAAATGACCCGCGCCATGATGGCGCTCCTGGAAAAACTGCCGTCTTGAACAGGCACAGCACGTTGCGCTGTGCCTGGCGCTGCGCAGCGCTTTCGGCACTATCGCGCCGAAAACGCTGCTGCGCGCCCCCGCGCCGACGCCGCGGCGCGGGCCCCCTTCCTACTGCGTGAAGCGGCGGCCTTTCGGAACGACCGGCTTCGACGTCGCCGCGATCGGGCAGGGAACCTGGCCGGTGCCCGATCGAGATGCGCTGCGCCACGGCATCGACCTCGGGATGACGCACATCGATACCGCCGAGTTGTACGGCGACGGGCGGTCCGAGGAGATCGTCGGCGAAGCGATCGCGCCGTACCCGCGCGAATCCCTGTTCGTGGTCTCTAAGGTCATGCCGTCGAACGCGACGCGGATCGGGGTTGCGCGCGCGTGCGAACGCTCGCTGCGCCGGCTCGGCATCGATTATCTCGATTGCTATCTGCTCCACTGGCGTGGCGCCGTCGCGCTCGACGAGACGATGCATGGGCTCGAAGATCTCGTTCGCGACGGAAAGATTCGAAGTCTGGGCGTCAGCAATTTCGACCCCTGGGATCTGCGCGAAGCGGCCGCCGCGCTCGAGCAGGAGCGGATTGCCTGCAATCAAGTTCTTTACAATCTCGGGGAGCGAACCCCGGAAGCCTACGAGCTGCCGTGGGCGCGCGCGAGCGGCGCGGCACTCGTCGCCTACACGCCGCTCGCTCGACCGAAGAACGCAGGTGGCGAAGAGCTCTTGGCCGAGGTCGCTGCGCGGCATCGGGTCACGCCGGAAGCCGTCGCGCTCGCTTTCTTGGTGCGCGACCCGATCGCGTTCGCGATCCCGAAGGCGGCATCGATGCGCCACGTCGAGGCGAATGTTGCGGCCGGATCGCTGCAGCTCGAAGACGCCGAGTTGGCCGCGATCGACGCCGCC
Organism: Vulcanimicrobiota bacterium; assembly: GCA_003158195.1. Lineage (GTDB taxonomy): Bacteria > Vulcanimicrobiota > Vulcanimicrobiia > Vulcanimicrobiales > Vulcanimicrobiaceae > Palsibacter > Palsibacter borealis. The sequence goes on from PMHP01000027.1 coordinate 19,913, forward strand.
TTCCCGGCTCGCGCGCGAACCGGTCCTTTGCCGATGAACTAACGCCGGACGAGGCGTTATTCGTCACGGACTCGAATCGCGAAGGTGAGAATGTCCACGCCGCGAGGCGCGCCGAAAACAAAATTGTCGAAGACCGAGAGTCGCGACGTTCAAGAGCGCATGCCGCCGCGTGCGCTCGTGGTTTTCGAGACCGTGCGCCGAGAGGGCCGCGACGAACTCGAACGGCCGGTGCTGTCGCTTGCAGCGTCGGGACTCGCCGCCGGTTTGTCGATGGGCTTTTCGCTTGGCACGGCGGGTGTGCTGCGAGCGTTCTTGCCGGACGCGCCGTGGCGTCCGCTGATCGAAAATTTCGGTTACACGATCGGCTTTCTGATCGTGATCCTGGGGCGCCAGCAACTGTTTACGGAGAACACGTTGACCGTGATCCTCCCGTTGCTCGATGCGCGCGACAAACTGCCGGTACTCGCGAAGGTCGCGCGACTCTGGGCGATCGTCCTGCTTTCCAATATTGCGGGGGCGCTCATCTTCGCCTTCGCGGTCGCGCACTCCGACGCATTTGGGCCCGACGTTCGCCATGCGTTTACCGCGATCGCGACGCGGGCGGTGACGTCCGGCGGGTTCTGGACGCTGCTCGTGCGCGCGATCTTCGCCGGGTGGATGATCGCGCTCATGGTCTGGTTGTTGCCGGCAGCCGATCAGAGCCGGCCGCTGGTCATCGTCGTCATCACGTACATCGTCGGAATCGCCGGCTTCTCGCACATCATCGCGGGTTCGGTCGACGTGCTGTACCTCGTGGCCATCGGCAATCTTTCGTTCGGCGCCTACCTCTTCGGCTTTGCGCTCCCGGTCTTCGCCGGCAACGTCATCGGCGGCGTCGCGCTCGTCGCGCTGCTCAACTACGGTCAGGTCGTCGCCGAAACGCAGCAAAAATCTTAAGTGCCCTTGGCGCTGAAGTAAAACATCCCGACGACCGCGAGCGCCATCAGCACGATCGTCGCCCAGCCCCACGCGCGCGCGAGCGGCGAGCTCTTCCACTTCCCCATGACCTTGCTGTCGGAAGCCAGCCGCACGATGACCCAAAGGATCGGCACCGCCGCCACGCCGTTGAGGACGGCGGACCAAAAGAGCGCCCGTATCGGGTCGATTCGTAACAGGTCCATCATGATGCCGATGACGATGCCGGCCGCAATGACCCCATAGAAGCGTGGCGCGCGATGTGCGGGCTCGTCGAGACCTTCGCGGAATTTGAAGGTCTGCGCCGCAATGTAGGCCGACGACGCCGCCAAGACGGGCACGGCCAAGGCGCCCGTGCCGATCATGCCGGCTGCGAACAGCAACTCGGCGAACCGGCCCGCGAGCGGGCGCAGGGCCTCCGCGGCCTGCTCGGCAGTCGCGATGTTGCTTCGGCCGTGCGCGCCGAGCGTCGCTGCGGTCGTCACGATGATAAAAAAGGCAATGATGTTTGAGAAGATCATGCCGATGTTGATGTCGGCATGGGCGAGGCGAAGCGCCTCGTCGTCCGTCCCGCGCCGCGAAGCAAGGGTTGTATTCCCGCTTTTCTTGTCTTCTTCGACCATCATCGAGGATTGAAAAAAGAAGAGATACGGTGTGATCGTCGTCCCGAGGACGCCGACCATCGTCGAAAGCCAAGCCCCGTCGAGCCGGATATGCGGAACGACGAGTTCTTGCAAGACGTGGGCCCACGGCGGGTGCACGACAAACGCGGTGACGGCGTACGCCAAGAGCGCCAGCGCCGCCCATTTGAAAAAACGGGCGATGTTCGCGTAGGATAGCCACACCTGGGCGACAAGCAGCGCGATGCCGAAGAAGAAAATCCAGGCCTCGATCGGGAGCGGGACGACCAGGTGCGCTGCCGCGCTCATTCCCGCGATGTCGGCGCCGACGTTGAACGTATTGGCTCCGATGACCATCGCCGCCAAGCCATACGCGACGGCAAGCGGCAGGCGCTTTCGCATGACGGCCGCCAGGCCTTCGCCGTTGACCATCGCGATGCGCGCGCACATGCCTTGGATGACGGCCATCATCGGCGTGGTGACGAGCGTAAGCCACAACATCGAGTACCCGGTCGACGCCCCGGCCACCGAGTACGTCGAGATGCCCGAGGGGTCGTCGTCCGAGGCACCCGTGATGAACCCTGGCCCGAGAATCGACAAAGCCCGAGCGCACCGCGCCCCGATCGACATTGGACTCTTCGGGACGTTTGCGCTCTTGGAGCTCACTCGGCCTCGATATACCGCCGGTGTGCCGAACCGAAACAGGTTCCCTAGAGATCGTAGTCGATTGTGAGCGGTGCGTGGTCGGAGAATCGTTCGTCGCGATAGATGGCGGCGGCGCGAACGGCGGGGGCCAGATCGGGTGTGATCAGTTGATAATCGATCCGCCAGCCGAGGTTGTTCTCCCATGCGCCCTTCCAGCCCGACCACCAGGTGTATTGCTTCGGCCGGCCGTCGACGACGCGAAACGCGTCGACCCAGCCGACGCGTTCGATCACGTCGTCGAACCACGCCCGCTCTTGCGGGAGGAAGCCGGTCGTGTTCGCGCACGACCGGGGGCTGAACACGTCGATGTCGAGATGCGCGACGTTAAAGTCGCCCGCGACGATGAACGGGTGCCCTTCATTCTTCATCTTCACGAGGCTGCCGATGAAGCGGTCGAGGAAGCTCTCCTTGACGGCCTGACGCGCCGGGCCCGTCGTACCCGACGGCACGTACAACGACGCGATCGAGAGGCCGCCTTCAAAGTCCGTCCGCACGAGGCGTCCCTCAGCGTCGATATCCTCCATGCCCGTGCCGCGCACGACCCGCAGCGGCGCGCGCTTGGAGTAGATCGCGACGCCGCTGTAACCTTTCTTCTGTGCGTCGACAAACGCGGCGCTATACTGTTGGAGATCCAGCGCCTCGCGCGGAAGCTGGTGCTCCTGGGCCTTGGTCTCTTGCAGGCACACGACATCGGGAGCCTGCGCCTCCATCCAGCGAAAGAAGCCCTTACGGGCCGCGGACCGGATACCGTTGAGATTGCAGCTGATAACGCGCAGCACGAGCCGCAATGATTGATCGCGCAACGTTGCCGATCCCTCGCAGCGAGGGCTGACCACCTGCCGGCCGTAACCCCATGCGTGTCGAGAGCCCATGAAAATACCAACTGTCACTAAGCTCGTCGAAGCGCCGACGGTTTGTCACGAGCTCGTCGAAGCGCCGACGGTTTGTCACGAGCTCGTCGAAGCGCCGACGCTGGTGTCACGCTGAGCTCGTCGAAGCGCCGACGGGATATCGCCAAATCCCGTCGGCCCTTCGACTGCGNNCTGCGCGCCTGCGGCGCTCCGCTCAGGATGACACTGTCACGCTTGTCGAAGCGCGGACGGGATATGGCCTCGCACCGTCTGCCCTTTCGACTGCGCGCCGGAGCCTGTCCGGAGCCCGCGAAGGGGCGCTCCGCTCAAGGTCACGCTTCCGGAGCATGCGCCAGGTCTTGCGCCCGCGCTTATCGAGCGCCGGCGCGCTCGCGCGATCCGGCCTTGCGGAGCAACCCGATGAAGGTCTCGTTGAACTTCGGCAGATCGTCGGGCTTACGGCTCGTGACCAGCCAGTCGTCGTTTACGACGGCGTCGTCCGTCCATTCGGCGCCCGCATTTTTCAGATCGGTTTTCAGCGACGGCCACGACGTGACGTGCATGCCTTTAACGACGTCGGCTTCGACGAGCATCCACGGCCCGTGGCAGATCGCCGCCACCGGCTTCCCGGCGTCGACGAACGCGCGCACGAAGCGCACCGCGTCCGGATCGGTGCGAAGATGATCGGGATTCTGTACGCCGCCCGGCAACACGAGCCCGTCGTAGTCATCGGGCGAAGCTTTATCGAGGGGGCGGTCGACTTTCAACTTTTGCGACTTTTCATCGTGGTCCCAGCTCTGCAGCGTGTCCCCCGCGGGCGACACGACATCGACCTGGAAGCCCGCGTCCTTTAGCGCTTTCTGGGGTTCGGTAAGCTCGACTCGCTCGACGCCGTCGGTGGCGAGGATGGCGATTTTTTGGTTCTGTGCGGTGGAAGTGTCCATGCGCGTACGCTACCCGTCGGGCCGCCCCGGGAAAACGCGGTCACTCGCCCAGGCGCCGGGCGGCTGCTAGCTGGCAGCTTGCGCCTGCGGGCCGTAGCAGCAGACCTCGAGTTTGTTACCGTCGGGGTCGTCGAAAAAAACCGCGTAGTACTGCGGCCCGTAATCGTAATCCGGGCCTTCGATGTTCGCTGCGCCGACCTCCAGGGCGACCGTCGTCACGCGGTCGACGTCTTCGCACGCTTGGGCGGCAAACGCCACCCGCGTCGGCCCCGGTATCATGTCGGGGTCGACGGTGAACCCGAACCACATGTTGCTTTCGGGCTCTTCGCCCTCGGGGGTGGAGCTGTAGGTTGTCCACTCCTCCTCGCCCGCGCTCTTGGAAAATCCCAGTGCGCCGAGGATCGCGTCGTAGAACGCAATCGCGCGCGCGCGATCGCGAACGCGCAGGTCGACGTGCGAGAGGACGTATTTCATCGACCGATCACCCGCTAGCGCACACGTTCGATCTTCAGGATCTCGACCGGGATGACCAACTGATCGCCATTGACCGGCAAACGAGCGATCTTGCGCACGACGTCCATCCCCGAGACAACCCGCCCGAACGCGGCGTACCCGGGCTGGCCGGGCGGACCGTCGAGGAACTTTTGCGCGCCGTCGTCGATGAAAAACTCGGACGAAGCCGAATTTGGGTCGGAGGTGCGGGCCATCGCGATCGCTCCGTCGACGTTTCGTACGCCCGTAACCTTCGGATCTTCGAGGGGGATTTGCGAATCGCTCGGCGCCTCGCGCGCCTTGTTCCCACCTTGGATAACGAAGCGCGGCACGGCGCGGAAGAACGTCCCGCCATTGTAGAACTTCGTGTCGACGTAGTGCAGGAAATTCGCCACCGTCTTGGGGGCGTGTTTGGGGTCGAGTGCGACGACGATGTTCCCCTGCGGCGTGAAGATCTTGACCCGCACGCTTTGTGCGGGCGCGGGCGCGGGCGCTGCAGCCGCAGCAATCGGCAGCGCCGCGAGCGCGAGGGTCAGGAGCAATCCAAGCTTGTTCATAGCGCCTTCACGGCTCCCACGAGTTTATCGATCGAGGCCTTCGCATCGCCGAAGAGCATCGAGGTGTTCGGCAGTTCGTAGAGCGGGTTGTCGATGCCCGCAAAACCAGGCTTCATCGAGCGTTTGAGCACGACGACCTGCTTTGCCTTGTCGACGTCGAGAATCGGCATCCCGTAGATCGGACTCGATTTGACGGTCCGCGCGTCGGGGTTGGTGACGTCGTTCGCGCCGATGACGAGCGCGACGTCGGTGTTCGGAAACTCGGGATTGATGTCGTCCATGTCGAACAGCGCCTCGTAGGGGACGTTGGCTTCGGCGAGCAGCACGTTCATGTGCCCCGGCATGCGGCCGGCGACCGGATGGATCGCGTACTTTACCACGACGCCCTTCTTTTCGAGCTGATCGGCGAGCTCGCGCACGCTGTGCTGCGCTTGCGCCACGGCCATCCCGTAGCCCGGCACGATGATGACTTGGCGCGCATACGCGAGCATCGTCGCGACGTCGTCGACGCTCGATTCGCGGACCGTGCCGCTGCCGGTAGAGCCGGCCGGCCCGGCTTCGGTCGTCTGCAACGTGCCGAACGCGCCGAAAAGGACGTTGGCGACCGAGCGGTTCATCGCTTTGCCCATCATGAGGGTCAGCAGCGTCCCGGACGCGCCGACGAGCGCACCCGAGATGATCAGGACGTTATTGCCGAGCGCGAAGCCGGTTAGCGCCGCGGCGAGCCCCGTAAACGAATTCAAGAGCGAGATGATGACCGGCATGTCCGCGCCGCCGATCGGCAACACGAACAGAACGCCGAGAACGAGCGCCGAGGCGAGCGCGGCGAAGAATGCGGGAACCGTGTCGATGCCGATCGTCACGAGCACGACACTCGCGACCGCAACGAGCGCGAGCAGTCCGTTGACGACCTGCTGGCCCGGATAGACGATCGGCCGGCCCGACATCACCTCCTGCAGTTTAAGGAACGCGATGATCGAGCCGGTGAAACTGATCGAACCGATGATCGCGGTCAGCACGCTTGTGATCGCGAGGTCGAAGGGAACGGGCGACGTTTGCGGATTGGACTTGAGGAACTCGGCGGTCGCGACCATCGCCGCCGCGCCGCCGCCGCAGCCGTTGTAGATCGCGACCATCTGCGGCATCGCGGTCATCTTGACCGAACGCGCGGCGTAGATGCCGAGTGCGGCACCGGCGCCGACGCCGACGAGGGCGATCCAGAAGGCGCGCGACCAGTCGAGTAAGATCGCCGTCGCGAGCAGCGCGATCGCCATGCCGCCGATCGAGATCGTGTTGCCCAGCCGCGCGGTCTTCGGTGAGCTCATGTAGCGCAGGCCCATGATGAAGCAGACGCCCGTCACGAGATAAGCGACGTCGATCCAAAGCTGCGTCGAGGAGCCGGTTGCGGTCTCGGGCATTACGGCTTCGCCGCCTCGGTCGAAGCTGGTTTTGGCGGCGGGGCCGGGCGCGCTTTGAACATCGCAAGCATGCGACCGGTGACGACATAGCCGCCGAAGACGTTGAGCGAAGCCAAGAACACGACGAGTACCGAAAGCACGGGGCCAAGCGTCGGCGTCGCGACGACCGCAACCAGCAGCGCCCCAACCAGCACGATGCCGTGAATGGCATTGGTCGCCGACATCAGCGGCGTATGCAGCGTCGCCGGGACTTTCGAGATCACTTCGAGCCCGACGAAGACCGCGAGCACGAAAACCGTAAGTTCGGAGAGGAGGTGAAATGCGTTCACGCGTTGCTCCCGGCCAGCGCCGCTTTGGTGGGTTCGTGGACGATCTCGCCGTCTTTGACGAGCGTCGTTCCGGCGATGATTTCGTCGGACATGTCGAGATTCAGAACGCCGTCCTTAGCGATCAGAGCCAGGAGCGCGAAAATGTTGCGCGCGTAGAGCTGGCTCGCGTCGTTCGGCATCGTGGACGGGATGTTCGTCGTGCCGACGATCGTGACGTCGTGCTTGCGCACGACTTGGCCCGGCTCGGTCAGCGCGCAGTTACCGCCGGTCTCGGCCGCGAGGTCGACGATAACGGAGCCGGGCTTCATTCCGCTCACCGCCTCTTCGATGATGAGCACGGGCGCGCGCCGCCCGGGCACGGCGGCCGTCGTAATCACGACGTCCATTCCGTGGATGTAGTCGGCGAGCAGCTGCTGTTGTTTCGCCTCTTGCTCCGGGGTCAGCGCCTTCGCGTAGCCGCCCGCGCCCGCGGCGTCGACGCCGAGATCGAGTTCGAGGAAGGTCGCGCCGAGCGACTGCACCTGTTCCTTGACGACGGCGCGCGTGTCGAACCCCGAGACGACCGCTCCAAGCCGCCGCGCCGTTGCGATCGCCTGCAAGCCCGCGACGCCGGCGCCGAGCACGAACGCCTTCGACGGACGGATCGTTCCGGCCGCGGTCGTGAGCATCGGAAAGAAGTGCGGGAGTTCGGTCGCTGCGATCAGGACCGCCTTGTACCCGGCGATGTTCGCTTGCGACGACAGCGCGTCCATGCTCTGCGCGCGCGTCGTGCGCGGAATCGCGTCCATGCTCAGTGCGGTGATCTTCGCCGCGGCATACTTCTCGACCGACTGCGGGTCCCCGAGCGGCGCGAGAAACGCAAGGAGCGTCTGCCCCGGGCGCATCAGCGCCAACTCCGCATCGGTCGGACGCGCGACCTTGGCGATGAACTCGGACTTCGCGTAGACCTCGGCGGCGTCCGCGGCGATCGTCGCGCCGGCCGCTTCGTAGGCGTCATCGGTAAACGAGGCGGCGCTCCCCGCCCCGCGTTGCACGAGCACCGAAGATCCGGCCTTTGCGATGCGGCCCACGGTCTCGGGGACGAGCGCTACGCGCCGCTCCCCCGGAACCGTCTCCGTCGGAACGCCAATTTGCATATCGTGGTATCTCCCAAGATCGTTCGGGACGCCTGCGGTAAGCGGAAAATCGTCTCTGCGTGGCGATGTTACCCGGTGGCGCGTTACGCGTTGCGCGCCATTCGCTTGGCTTCCTTTTGGTAAGACGCCGGAGAGGGCGATGGACGACGGGTTCGTCGTGGTTGTCGGCGGCGATCCGCTGGCGCTGCGGGTCTGCAGCGAACTCGCGCCGCGCCGCCGGGTGGCGGTGCTGTGGGACCGCGACGCGGAGTTCGAAGCCCGCGTCGCGAGCAGCGGCGCTTCGTTCGTTCCGCGCTCCGGTGACGAACGCGACTCGCTGCTGGCCGCCGGGATCGGCGACGCGTCGGTGATCATCGCGCTCACCGAGGACGACCATAAGAACTTGCAGTTCGTGCTTACCGCCCGCGACTTGAATCCCGGGATTCGCGTCGTGTTGCGGCAATTCAATCGGACGCTCGGGCGCAAGATCGAGCAGAATCTCGACAACACCTCCGTGATCTCACTTTCGGCGGCGTCGGCAGCGACCTATGCTGCGGCCGCGCTCGACCCGACGTGCTACTACGGCATTCAATTTCCGGACATCGACGGTCCGCTCGCCGGCTTTTTCCGAACCGACGCCGCGGCTGCCGGGGTGAGCGGCTGCACCGCCGCCGACGCGCAGGCGCGGCTCGCGGCGCGCCTGATCGCCGTCGACGGCGAAACGGCATTCGACGCGACCAAGCCGCTCGAACCGGGCAACCAGCTCATTCTGTTTGGACGCGTCCGCATGCGGGGCGGCGGCGCTGCGGGCCCCTCCGCAATGCCGCGCGGGCGGCGCGTGCGGCGCGCTCTGCAGGCGATCGCGCACCTCGACAGCGTCGTACGAAGCGCGGCCGTGGTCGCGGCGCTGGTCGTCGTCGCCGGGGCGCTTTTCTTCGCGCGCGCCTTGCATCTGGGTCCCTTATCGGCGACGTACTTCGTCGTCACGACGATGACGACGACCGGCTACGGCGACATCTCGCCACAAGCCGCCGGCAGCCCCGGCCTCGTCGCGGCGATGATCCTCATGATCGCCGGCATCACCTTCAGCGGGATATTCATTGCGTTCTTGAGCTCGGCGTTTACCCAGGC
>PMHP01000027.1:29041-37721 GCA_003158195.1 Vulcanimicrobiota bacterium
CAGAGTCCTCGGCCGGAGATCGTCGAAGGCTCGCGCGGCCGCCGCTACGAGCTGTTGACCGGCGATGCGACCAAAGATGCGACCCTCGACCTTTGCAACATCGAGGCCGCCGTCGCGCTGGTCGCTCTGACCCACAGCGATACGATGAACCTGGAGGTCGCGCTCGGCGCACGCGCGCGAAATGGGACCTTGCCGATCGTGATGCGCGTGCAACTCGAGACGTTCGAGCGCTCGGTTCGCGCGCATTTCGACATCGAGCACACGTACGGAACCGCGGCGATCGCGGCCCCGATCTTGGCCGGTCTCGCGATCGCCCCCGGCGTGCGCGGGCGCGTCGAGATCGGGCGGCGCGCGTACGGTATCGTCGAGGTCCGGCCGCAAGAGAAGCGGGCGACCTTTCCCGCGCCCGACTGCGTTGCGCTCGCGGTCGCGCGTGCCGATAGCTTCGCGTTACTTTCAACACTCGAGGACGCCGAGCCCCACGAACGAGTCCTTCTGCTCGCCCCGATACCGCAGGGAGGCGCGGCACCGGCCGCGCAAGCCGAGGGCGCATGACGCTGGCCTTCACGTATCTCGACGTCATCAGCACCGCCGCGCAAGTGGGTTCACTCGTCGTCGTGCTCGTGGCGGCGATCGCCGCGATCGTGCAGTTGCGCCATCTTCGCGCGAGCAACGAGCTCGAAGCGCTGCTGACATTGACCGCGCAGTTACGCGAAGGGCACATGCAAAAGGCGCTGCACTTCGTGCAGACGCGGCTCGAAGCGCGCCTAGACGACCCCGACTACCGGCGCGACCTCGCGCGGGTCGGTTTCGTCGATGCCGAGCTCCACCCGGAGATGGAAGTCTGTAACTGGTTTAACGAGGTCGGCGCGCTCGTCAAGAACCGTTTGATCGACGAAGGGACGTTTCTCGATCTCTTCGCGCGCCTGGTCACCTACTATTGGTCCCGCCTCGCGCCCGTCGTCGTGATCCTGCGCCGCGAGCGCGGCATCTCACAATACGAGAATTTCGAATATCTCGCTCAGTTAGCAAGCATCTGGAAAGCCAAGCACCCGCAAGGCACGTATCCGCAGACCCTCCCGCGCTTCCCAATCGAGGACCACTGGCTAACCCTCGACAACGAAACCTAAGCACACCCCTTGTCACCCTGAGCGGAGCGCCGCAGGCGCGCAGTCGAAGGGCCGCCGGGATTTGGCGACATCCCGTCGCCGCTTGCACAGGCTCAGCGTGACACGAGTCGGCGCTTCGACAAACTCAGCGTGACAAGGGTTAAACGGATTGGTCCATGCGGCGCAGGCGGTCGGCCATGACGTTCATCACCTCGATCGCGAAGAACGGCGTATTTTGGACGAGGTAGAGAAAACGCTTCTGATCGACCGGAACGATCTTCGCTTCGGTTTTCGCGCGCGCGGTGGCGCTGCGCTCGCGATGATCGATGAGCGCCATCTCCCCAAAGATCCCGCCGGATTCGACGGTTTCGAGAACGTGGCCGTGCAGCTCGAGCTCGACGTTTCCTTCGGTGACGACGTACGCGAACTGACCCGCGTCGCCCACCGAGAATATCGTCTCCCCGGCGGCGACGCTCTGGGCCTTCGGGTCGTTGCGCAACAGCTCGATGGTCGCCATCGAAGAATCCTTTCCGGTTCGCTTTCTTAAGATTCTCTTAAGTCAGTGCGACGGTATTGCGTAATACGCCGATCTTCGCGATCTCTACTTCCATCCGTGCACCGTCGTATAAAAATTCAGGCGGCGTGCGCGCGAAGCCGACGCCGTCGGGCGTACCGGTCGCGATGACATCGCCCGGCTCGAGCGTCATCCCGCGCGAAAGCGACGCAATGATCTGCGCGACGTTGAAAATCATCTGACTCGTGTTCGAAGCTTGCTTCGTTTCGCCGTCGAGGCGGAGTCCGATGTCAAGTGCCTGCGGATCGCCGAGTTCATCCGCCGACACGATCCACGGACCGATCGGACAGCTGTCGTCGAGACTCTTGCCCTTGAACCACTGGCCGTGGTCCCGCTGCAGGTCGCGCGCGGTGACGTCGTTGAGGCACGTATAGCCGAAGACGACGCCGAGCGCCGCGCTTTCGGGGACGTCGCGGCAACGCTGCGCGATCACGACGGCAAGTTCGGCTTCCCAATCATAGCTCTGCGAAACGGCCGAGGAGAGCCGCAGCGTCGCGCCGGGTGCCGCGATCGCCGTCGGCGCCTTGGTGAAGAAGGTCGGAACCTTCGGTAAGCTGAGCGCGGTGCCGCGCGCGCGCGCAATCTCCTCAGCGTGTCCGAGATAATTACGCCCGACGCAAAAGACGTTCTTGTGCGGGTGTACCGGGGCGGCGAGCTGGATGCTTTCGAGCGGTCGCCCGGCCTCGGTCGCAAGCGCGCTCCGTTCCGCAGGCGGCAGCTCGAGATACGCTTCTAGCGTCGAGATCCGCGCCGGGAAGGGGCGCACGTCCGTTCCGTCCACGAGGCCGCAGCGCGACGAGCCGTCGAGGGTAAATCGTGCGAAGCGCACCTTAGGGCTTGCGCCGCGTAAGATGCCAGTACTCGCAGTACGAGCAGCGGTACGTGAAGAGGGCGCCCGCCATCCCGTTCATCGCGGCGTGCGCGCGGGCCTCAGCCTCGCTGCGATAGCCGTCCTTCGTACCGCAGCTGCGCGCAAGGTCGCGGTCCTGCACTTCGTCGATTCCCTCGCGGCTGCGCAGCCACCACTTCATCACATCGAACCCGCCGCTATCCTTGGGCATCAGCGCTCGTCGTTTGCGTCACTGTGAATGATCGTGACCTCCTGCGCCTCCGGCGCGCGAGCAAGCAGCCGCATCCATGCGGCTAGTGCCGGTGGCCGGTGATTGCTTTGATGTCCGGGAGCGGGCTGCCGGCCGGGGCGGGCGAGGCGGCCGGGGGCCGATGGCGCGCGCTGACCAGCGCCATCTCGTCGACGGCGCCTAGCCGATTGGGATCCACGCCGCCTTTTTGAATGATCGCGACGGTGCGCGCGACCTTTTTGGTTTTCGGATCGAAATCATAGGAAAGCCGGTACAGCCCGGAGATCGAGCGGCCGTCGGCCGTCCGGATGAATGCTTGCAACGCATTTCCGTAAGTAATCGCGTTGAACGCAAGATCGGGGCATGACTTTCCGGAGCGCACGCGCGTGACTTGGCCCTTGCGATTGACTTCGACGACGAACTCCGTGTGGACGGCGGTCGTCGGCGTGTGCGGCATGAAGGGCCGCGCCGGCGGCTTCCCTGCGACGGCGGCGCGCGCGTCGCTTCGCGGCACGGCGGTTGCACCCGCCAGCCAGATAGCTGCCGCGACGAGGCACGCCGCGCGACGAGCCTTCATTTAATTCCGCGAGAGGGCGACGAATGACGTTCCGCAAGACGAGCAGGCGACAATCACCTGGTAGGTCTTCCCGAGGCGCTCGGTGCGGCGGCGCGCGGAGTCATCGAATGTCCGGGCGGCGTACTCCCCAAAGGCCCCCACGCCGCAATAACGGCAGCGGACCGACGTTGGGTTCCCAGAATCGCGCTTCACCCCGCGCCGCTTATTCGCGCGCGCGGGGGATGCCTGCGTGCACCGCCGAAAGGCCAGCCGCGTGAACCGCTACCGTCCTTTTCTCGCCCCGATCTTCGCCGTTTGCGTCGTGGCGCTGCTCGCCGGCTGCAAGGAACCGCAGAGCGCGTCGGAAACCGGCGCCGGCTCGGCCGCGGGCTTCGTCAAGCCCGGCACCGACATCGTGATCAAGCAGGTGCGCACCTTCGTGCCGAGCGACGCGATTGCCGGTTCGAACGACGAATACTACGTCGTGACCTTTACCTTTACGAACAATCAGGGCGCATCGCTCGCCCCGCGCATCGACCATTTCGTGATTCAGGATTTGGACAACCGGCGCTACTTCGGGGCCGATTCGGGCAACGTGAGCTTGGTCGGCATCAGCAACTACACGGGCGTGCTGAAGGTCGGCGATTCGCACGACTACACGGTCGGATTCCGCGTCCCGTCCAACGCAAGCGGTACGCTCTTCTACGACAATACGTTTTAGCGAGCAGGATGCGAAGCATGCCGCCCGCACATGGATGTGCGTTTATGGCGGCTAGCGAGCTGTTCCACGCGGCGAGCTTGCTCGTGCTCGCGATGCTCGTCTCGAGCGTGCCGGCGCTGGCGGCGCGGCCGCTTCTGGACAAGCACCAGTGGGATGCGTATTTCGCCCTGTTCGCGCGCGACGTGAACGTGCCGTGGAAACCGGCGACCGTGCGGCTCGATACGTACTCGGGCGCGCCCGTCGATTTTGCGGCATACAATCTCGATCCGGCCGAGGTCATCGTCGCGGGGCAAAACGGGATGGCGCGAGCGATCGACACGTCCCGGCTGCGGCCGCTCGTGCGCTGGCATTTCTCGCCGCCGCCGGGATATCGCTTCGGATCGAGCGACGTGCCCGTGCCGCTCGGGTCGCAGGAGGGCTTTTACGTCATCGAAGCGCGCCGCGGCGACGCCGTGCAGCAGGTTTGGCTCAATCGCACGCACGTCGGGCTCGTGACGAAAGAAGGCCCGGACGGCTTGGTCGTGTGGGGCGTGGATTTGCGCAGCGGCCGCGCGCTTGCGAACATGAACGTGTCGCTCCTCGTCGGCATGCGTCTGATCGACAAGCGCACCGATCAGAACGGCCTGATCGTTTGGCACGATCCCGCGCGCCCGTCGTTCGCGCTCGCCGAAGACGGCGCGGGACGTGCGTTCGTTTCGATCCTCCCGCAGGCTCCGCTGCCGCCGGCGATCGTTGGGCTGCGGGTGGAATCGGCCGTTGCCCGCGCCGGCGGACCGATCCGCTTCGTCGGCTTCGCGCGCAAACGCGGAGCTGCGGGCTATCGCCGCACGACCGGAGATGCGCGGGTTACGTTGTTCGGGCACGGCACGACGCTCGCGAACGCGTTCGTGCATCTCGATGAGTCGGGCGCGTTCGCCGGGGAGATCGAGATTCCGGCGGGAGTCGATGCCGGCGATTATGCGATGCTCGCAAGCGCGGCCGGCGGCGTGGGTGGAACGACGGTTCACATCGACGCGGCCGGCGACGTCTCGCTCTCGATCCGTTCGACGTGTCCGTGCAATCCCGACGCCGACGTGCCGTTCTCCGTCGTCGCCGTGCGCGGCGCGGCGGCGGCGGACGGCGTCGTCGTCCGGGTCGAAATCGTGCGCACGCCGCACGTCGTTCCGCCGGGCGGCGCCGAGGACGCGGTCCGCTGGGGTACGACCGTCGTTTACGATCGCACCCTGCGAACCGACACCGAAGGCCGCGCGCGCGTCGTGATCCCGTCGCCGAGCGACGGTTTGGATTCGACCTACGGCGTTCGCGCGACGACCCGCGGCGCGACGGCGACGTCGCGCATCGTCGTCCCGTACGGGAAAGTGTCGCTCGGGCTCGAGCCCGACGAACCGAGCGTCGACGTCGGCGCGCCTGCCGCATTCGACGTGCGCGCATTCGATCCGACCGATGGAACGCCGGTCCCGAATCTTGCCGTGAAGCTGCGGCTTTCGCACGGCGCGTCGGCCCAAGAACAGACCGTGATGCTCGACGCGCACGGTACCGCGCATGCCGTCTTTCGCAATACCAGCCTCGGCTCGAATCTTGCGCTTGCCGAAGCCACGGCCGACGGCCGCCGCGTGCAGGACGCGGCGGCCGTGCTCGTCGAGCCGAGCGCGCTTGCCGGCACGACCGCCTCGGCGCAAGCCGAGGTCGCCGTCACGACCGATAAGACGCGCTATGCTCCCGGAGATCGCGTCGGCGTGCGGGCGACCGCGCCGGGGGCGAGCGGCGTCGCGCTGTTCACCCTCGACGGCGTGCGAACGTATCAAACCCGGCTCGCGAGCGTCGCGGGCGGCGCCGCTTCGGCATCGCTCGACCTCGGCGATCCGCAAGGAGCGGTACGGGTCTGGGTTGCGTTCGTACGCGACGGCGCGATTGCGACGGGCAACGCGAGCCTGAACGTCGACGGTCCGGGGCACGAGCGCGCGACCGAGATCACGCTCGACAAGCAAACCTACGCGGCCGGTGATTCGGCTCAGGTCACGATTCACGACGCCCAGCTCGGTGCGGGCGCGACGATTGCCGTCCGCATCGCGGACGGCCGCGAAAGCGGACCCGCACTTTTCGACGACGCGCCGGGCGTGCTCGCGATCGGCGCGACCAGCGCCCAAGCACCCGCGTCGGACGATCCGGAGTGGCACGCTTACGTCGCACCGGCTCATTCCAAAGCCAGCGACATTTTCGCGGCGGAGCGGCCGCGCAAGACGGCGCCGGAATTGCCCACGATCGGTGCGGCCGCGCCGCGAACGCTGTTTTGGCGCGTCGCGCGCGCGCCGGGTGAGGCCTTCAGCATCCCCGTCCCCAAGGAACGCGGCCACTTCGTCGTCTCGATCCTCAAGATCGCCGACGACGGCGACGTCGGGGCCGCCTCCGCCGGCTTCAACGTTCAGTGAGCCCGGCGGTCGCGGGCGCGCGGCTTATGCTGCTCGACACGTACGGGCTCGTGTACGCGGCGTTCTTCGCGATGAAGGACCGGCCGCTGACGACGACCCGCGGCGTGCGCATCGAAGCGGCCTACGTCTTCACGACGACCTTGACCAAGCTGATCGCCGACGAAAAACCGACCCACGTCATCGCCACCTTCGATGCGGGTTTGCCGGCGGCGCGCGTCGCGATCTTCGAAGCGTATAAGGCGCAACGCGAATCGATGCCGGACGATCTGCGCGGGCAGTTCGGGCTCGTGCGGCGGATCCTCGATGTCTACGACATCCCGGCGCTCGAGATGGAAGGCGAGGAGGCCGATGACGTGATCGCAACGCTCGCCGCCCAAGCCGAACGCGAAGGGAACCAAACCGTCGTCGTGACCGGCGACAACGATCTCCTGCAAATTGTCGACGAGCGAACGACGGTTCTCGTGCGAACCCGCATGGGAGGCCTGATCCGCTACGATCCTGCGGCCGTCTACGCACGCTTCGAACTCGAGCCGCGGCAGCTTCCGGACTACCGCGGGCTTAAGGGCGATCCGTCCGATAATTTGCCCGGCATCCCGGGCGTCGGCGAGAAGACCGCGATCAAGCTCATCAAGAATGCGGGCTCGCTCGACGCGCTGCTCGCGAACCCCGCGCTTGCCGGTTCGCCGAAACTCGAAGCGCTCGTGCGCGAGCACGGCGAGATCGCGCGACGCTGTCGCGACGTGTCGCTGATCGGGCGCGATCTTCCGATCGAAATTCCTTGGGATGCCGCCCGCTACCGGCCGCCGCCGGCCAACCAGCTCTTCGTCTTGTACCGCGACCTCGAATTCAAATCGCTGCTGGCGCGGTTGCCGGTGCCCTCGAACGATGCGGTGCTCTTTCCAATCGACGACGCCGAGGTGCTGCGCGGGACGTATCGCAGCTTCGTGGCGCCGGCCGAGCCACCGGAGTTCGAAGAGCTCGCGACGGCGCTCGAGCAGGCGGCGCGCGCGCCCGCCGCGGCGATCGCGCTGCACGGCGACGACCAGATCGGTATCTCCGTCGCGCCCGAAAGCGGCTTTGCGTTCCGCTTTGCCGCACTGACGGAGGAGCGTGTCGGGCGCGCGTTCGCGAAGCTGACCGGCGGCGAGGTGGGACTCACCGTTCACGATTGGAAAGCGCTGCAGGCCGCGCTGCGCTCGCGCGCCCTGCCCGAAGCCGCGGACTCGGCGCTCGCCGACGACACGATGATCGCAGCGCATCTGCTCAATCCGTCGCGCAGCTATCCAAACGCGGAGGATACGGCGAGCGAATACCTCGCGCAACGCGTTTCGCCCGACGCCGCGGCCTGCGCCGACGCGACGATACGTCTCGGGCCCGTGCTCGCCGATCGGCTGGCGCACCGCACGCAGACCGCGCTCTACCGCGACGTCGAGCTGCCGCTGGCGCCGATTCTCGCGCGGATGGAAGCGCGCGGCATCGCGATCGATACGGCCGCACTCGACGAACTCGCGCGCGAGGTCGATGCCGCCGTCGTGCGACTGCAGGAAGAGATCTACGCGCTGGCCGGCGAGACGTTCAACATCGGCTCCCCGCAGCAGCTCGGCGCGGTGCTCTTCGAACGGCTCGCTCTGCCGAACGGGGGACGCACGAAGACCGGTTGGGCTACCGGGGTCGAAGTCTTGCAGCCGCTCGCGCGCGAGCACGCGATCGTCGCCAAGATCCTCGAATACCGCGAAGTGTCCAAGCTCAAGAACACCTATATCGACGTCATTCCGAAACTCGTCGGCCCGGACGGGCGTTTGCGAACGGTCTTCAATCAGACCTCGACCGCGACCGGGCGCCTCTCGTCGACCAACCCGAATTTGCAGAACATCCCCGTGCGCACCGAACTCGGCCGGCTCATCCGCCGCGCGTTCGTCGCGCCGTCGCCGTCGCAGCTCCTGCTCGCGGCGGATTATTCGCAGATCGAGTTGCGGATCATGGCGCACCTCAGCGGCGACGAGGCGATGCGCGACGCGTTCCGGCGCGGCGCCGACATTCACGACGTCACCGCTCGCGGCATCTTCGGGATCGGTGCGGCAGAGACGGTGACGCCCAATCAACGCCGGATCGCGAAGTCGGTCAACTTCGGGCTGCTCTACGGGATGTCGGATTTTGGTCTCGCGCAGCGCCTGGAGATCGAGCGCGGCGAAGCGCGCGCGATGACCGAGGC
>PMHP01000027.1:37738-44714 GCA_003158195.1 Vulcanimicrobiota bacterium
CTCGCGATGGTGCGCGTCGACCGCGCGCTTATGGCCGAGCGCCTCGATGCCGCGATGCTCCTGCAGATCCACGACGAGTTGATTCTCGAGGTTGCGGCGGACAGCATCGAAAGGGTGGCGGCGCTGGTGAAGCGGGAGATGGAGACGGCACTCGCGCTCGACGTGCCGCTCGAGGTCAGTTTGAAGACCGGCCGCACGTGGTACGACGTGGAGCCGCTGGATGCGTAGCCGGCTGCGGTTGTGGGGCGGTCTTGCCGTCCTGCTGCTCTCGGTCGCGTGCGGGGCCGGCGCTCAATCTGCGGACGGTCCGACGGTCAAGGATTGCGCGAACCCGCAGCTGCCGCCGGAGCTGCTCGACGGAGCGGTGGCGGCGGTCCGAAGCCCGCTCCCGGTCGTAACCGCGTCGGCTCCAGCCGTCACCTTACGGCTTGCGGTCGCAAACGACGAGGCGAGCCGCGAGCTTGGCTTGATGTGTGTCACCCGGCTGCGGCCGCAGCACGGCATGATCTTCGTATTCGCCGAGAACCGCGACTGGGAATTCTGGATGAAGAACACGCTCGTGCCGCTCGACATGCTCTGGGTCGACGACAACGGCGAGATCACGACCGTCGCCGCGCGGGTCCCGGCCTCGACCCGTGACACCCCGGACGACGCGGTCGCCCGGCGGCGGGGCCGTGGCCGGTACGTCATCGAGCTCGCATCCGGGGAAGCTTCGACCGACAACCTTAAGGTCGGGACTCGCCTGAAGCTTCCACCCCTTCACGCACAATCACCGTAGGGCTGACGCCGGGTTAAGGGGCCGCACGAAGGGCCCGACAGGGGAATTTGGAGCACGGAATGGCTCGCGACGAGGACCTCCAAAGCGAGGCGCAGCGTGTCGCAACGCTGCGACGCTTTGCCGTGCTCGACACGCCGCCGGAGAACGTCTTTGACCGGGTCACGGCCTTGGTCGCCAAGCTGTTCGACGTTCCAATGGCCTTCATCGCGCTCGTCGACGAACGCCGCCAGTGGCTTAAATCGAAGGTCGGCGTCGAGGGATCCGAGACCGATCGCGCCCTCGCGTTCTGCAATCACGCGATCCGCTCGGACGAGGTCACGGTCGTGCCGGACACGGCGCTCGATCCGCGCTTCCACGACAACCCGCTCGTCCTCGGCGGTCCGAAGATTCGCTTCTACGCGGGCGCGCCGCTGATCGCCTCGGACGGCATGAGGATCGGAACCGTCTGCGTTCTGGATCGCATTCCGCGAACGCTCGACCGCACGCAACTCGGCATCCTCCAAGAGATCTCGTCGTTCGTCATGGCGCATCTCGAGCTTCGACTCGAAATGCTTGCGACCGCTGCGGCGAAGAACGAGCTTGCTGCGGTCATCGACGCGTCGCCGAACGCGATCATAACGGGTCTCGTCGACGGGACGATCACCGGCTGGAACCGTGCCGCGACGAACGTCTTCGGTTGGACGGCAGGCGAAGTCATCGGGCGCGTCCATTCCTTCGTTCCGCCCGAATTCAACGACGAGGCGCAGCGCCTGCGCACGCGAATCATCGACGACGGCGAAATCGTCACGAACATGCGCGCGATCGGCCTCCACAAGAGCGGCCGCCGGCTGGAACTCGCGTTTTCGGCGAAGCCGATCCACGCTCTGTCGGGGCATGCGATCTCCGCCGCCTACGTCGTCGAGGACGTTACCGAAAGCAAGCGCCAAAAAGAGATCGAGCGCCGGCGCTACGAAATTCTCGAACTGGCGGCGAACGACGGGCCGCTGCAAGAGATCCTGGATCGCCTCGTGCAGAGCATCGAGTACAGCATCCCGGAGTCGATCGGATCGATCTTGCGCCTGCGCGGCGATCGGCTGTTCCATGCGGCCTCCGGCAACGCGATCGGGCCGCGATATATCAATGCGATCGACGGCCTGCGGGTCGGCCCAAATGAAGGCTCGTGCGGCACGGCGGCGTTCCGCGGCGAGACGGTGATCGTCGCGGACATCGCGCGCGATCCGCTCTGGGAGAAGTACCGGGCCATTGGGCTCGCGCACGGTCTGCGGTCCTGCTGGTCGGCGCCGATCCGCAACGGCCAAAATCAGGTCTTGGGCACCCTCGCGATCTATGCGCGGGAAGCGCGCGAACCGACGGCCGCGGACTTGCGCTTCCTGCACGAAGCCGCGCACGTCGCTTCGATCGCGATCGAAAGCAACGACGCGCGCGCCAGGCTCGAAGACCTGACGCTGCACGACGCGCTGACCGAACTGCCGAACCGCACCTATTTCGAGCAACGATTGAAGCAGGCGATCGAATCGGCACGAAGCCGACACAAGAAGGTCGCGCTCGGCATGCTGGACCTCAACCGTTTCAAGCACGTGAACGACAGTCTCGGACACGCCGCGGGCGATCAACTCCTGCGGGAGATTGCGGGCCGCCTCAATCGCTCGGTTCGTCCCCAGGACACCTTTGCCCGGATGGGCGGCGACGAGTTCTTGTTCCTCATTACGGACATCGACGATCGTGAGATGGCCGAAACGATCGCGCGCCGCTTCACGACGGCGCTCGAGGAGAGTTTCATGCCGGCCGGGCATGAGATTTTCGTGCGCGCGTCGATCGGCGTGAGCATGTTCCCCGACGACGCGCGCGAGCCCTCACAACTTCTGCGCCTCGCCGACGCCGCGATGTATGCCGCCAAGTCCCGCGGCGACACGATCGGATTCCACGCCGGACCGCAGCGCCACGACGGGTTAACGCGGCTCGCTCTCGAGGCGCACCTCAACCGCGCGCTCGATAACGGAGAACTCGAGCTGCATTATCAACCCCAACTCGTCGCGAAGACGGGTGAGCTGTTCGGCGCCGAGGCGCTGCTGCGCTGGAATCACCCGCAGCTCGGGCTTGTTATGCCGGAGAGTTTCATCCGCATCGCCGAGGAGACCGGGCTCATCGTTTCGATCGGCGCTTGGGCGCTCGAGGAGGCGTGCCGCTTCGGGCGTCGCTGGATGGGCCGGGGCGGCCCCGGGGTCGTCACCGTCAACGTCTCCCCGCGCCAATTCGAAAGCGGCGATTTTGTCGGAACCGTCGAGTCGGCGCTCGAGCGCAGCGGTCTTCCGGCGAACAATCTGTGGCTCGAGATCACCGAGAATCTCATCATGCGCTCGCCCGAGACTGCCGCCGCGATGATTGCCGAGCTGCGCGCGATCGGCGTGCGCAGCTTCATCGACGATTTCGGTACGGGCTATTCGAGCCTCAACCACCTCAGGCGCTTCCCGGTTGAGGGCCTGAAGATCGATCAGACGTTCCTGCGCGACATCGGCGGCCCGCTCGAGGCCGGCAACGACGCCGTGCTGCTCCGCGCGATCCTCGGCGTCGGGCGCGCGATGAACCTCACGATCGTGGCCGAGGGCGTCGAGAATCAAGCGCAGTACGATTTTCTCGTCGCCCACCGCTGCGACGTCGTGCAGGGCTTTCTGTTCTCGAAGCCCTTGCCGGAGGCCGAGCTGCTGGCCTGGCGGGTTCCGATCCCGGCGTAGCCCGCCGCTGAAAACGAGGAGAGGCCCGGACGCTATGTCCGGGCCTCTTTCACGAGCGGGGGTTGGTCGGTCCGGGATACTACGGCATGTATCTCAGCGTGTGGTTTTGGATTTGCTTACTCGGCCCGAACTTCGAAGCGCGCGAGCGCAGCAGCGTTCCCGAGGCGACGTAGGGGAGGTCGTAGATCCCGGAGTTTAACACGTTGCCGTCGCCGCCGGTGAACGTGACCGCGAGCGGACCGGGCGGATTCGAAATCGGCACGGTCAGCGCTTGAACGTCGAGGCTCGACTGTCCTAAGTTCGAGAACAGGCGGGCATACGAGGCGACGACGTCATACGGCCCAACGGTGTTGTTCGCGCCTGCACCGATGATAATTTTATCCTGCGGGCTCGTCGGCGTGACCGTTCCGGTCGTCGAACCGGCCTCTGTGTGGTCGGAGTATCCGCCGTTGGCGTTGAAGATCGAATACGACTCGGTATTCCCGAACTCGCCGCACCAGTACGTTAACGGCCCTTGGGCATCGTAGAAGTTGAGGACCTGCCCCGGTGCGGTCACATCGACCGAGCCGCCATAGAGCTGGGTTTCCGAGGTGCTGGTTTCATCAAAGAGACTGTAGAAATTGTTGCTGAAATTCGTATCGATGTTCGCGTTGTAGTAGAACGATACGAGACAAAACAGCGTGTCCCCGGCCTGCTGAGCCGTGATCCCGTATTCGCCCGGCGTATTCTGATCGGCGACTCCGCTCGTCTGTTGCACGATCGAGACCGGCTTTGCCGGGATCACAATCGTACCGCTAGCGATCGTCGGTACGAGGGCGGTGACGTCGGTTGACGAGATGCCGTCGGTGATTGCGTAGGTGCACGACGTGCCGGGCGTGCCGCTGGTCGGAACGGTGACCGTCCACATCGCCTGCTGACTGCCGGTCAGGCCGGTCGTCGTCGGCGCGCTCGCGCTGAAGCCGTCGCTGGCACAAGCGTTATTGGCGACGTTTGGATCGGGCGCGATCGCGTAGCTGGCCGCGGTTTGGCCCGTCGGAATCGCGACTTGAAGCGCGTAGACTTGGACGGTGTTTGCGCTGTCGTCGGGACTCGGATTGGCGGCCGCAACGCTGAACGCGAAGAGCGGGGCGATCGTTACCGGAGCGGTCATCGGAGCGAAGGTTTCCGTGCCTTCGAACCCGCCGCCCGTGAGCGAGGCGGTTGCGGTGAGCGTTCCGGAATAAGCCGTGCTCGTTGCGGATGCCGGCTGGTTGGTCGCTGCCGAACCGGCAGGCCACGCGACGGTCACGGAGTCCGTGAGCGCGCTCGTGAGCGACGCGAGGCTCGGTGTGAAGTCGGTTGTCGACGTCGTCAGCGGCATCGGATTGACGTAGAGGTCGTCGCCGCCTGCGAGGTAGCTTGCGATTTCGTTTCCGAACGTTCCGTCGCCGGCATCGTACCCGTCGATCGCGACGGCATTGGTGGTTCCACCGCTACCCGATACCGAGAGCACGAGCGGGGATGCGAAGCTTCCGCCGATGTTGGCAACCGGGGCGAAGACGACCGGCAGCAGGAGGAAGGACAGCGCGTTCGTTTGGTTTACCAGGATCGCGCTGTTGGTCGCCGACGGGACCGGATCCGAAACGTCCTGCGAGAGCAGATCGCCTGCGGGCGTATAGGAGCCGGCGGTCAACGCACCCGTGGTTTGCGGTGCGTTGTAGGCAAAGATCGTGAAGGCGTCGGTCATGTCGGACGTCGTTACCGGCGCGTTAAAGTAGAAGGTGCACGAGGTGCCGCCGACGACGGGCGTACAGGTCGTGTTCGAGGAGTTGGTCGTCAGGTCGTAGCCGGTGATCGAATAGGCGGTCGTGCCGCCCGATCCAACTTGGTCGACTTCAATAACGAGTCCCTCGGTATCGGGGGAGACGTACTGGCGGTGCTTGCCGCGGAATTTTGCCGTCTTCGTGGCCTTGGGGAAGACGATCGTGGCTTTGACTTTTGTGGTCTTGGCGGACGACGGGGTCGTCGGTAACACCGGTGCCGTGCTACCTGCCGGCTTCGGCATGATCGGCGCTTGTGAGGCTCCTCCGCCGCTGCATCCAGCGAGGAGGCCGACTGCGGCGGCAGTCGCGAGTGTTTGAAGGGTTCGCATGGATGCCTTTCATGGCTCGAAGCCCGCGTTTCTAAACGCGTGCTGTGTTAAGGAAAAAGAGCGTGACCCGGTGAGGGATCGCGGACCTTACCAAACACGCATCGGCGGTTCTTAAGCCGGAATGAGCAACGCGACGACACACTTCAAATGCAGGCGACAGAAATCAAAAAGGCGCGTCACGTCATCCGTGCGCGCCTCTCCGAATCGGCGAAATCTCCTGCTACGTCATTTAATCACGCCGCTCGTAATGGTCAAACCCGCGGGTACCGTCGCCGTTCGGCCGTTGCCGCCGGTAATTGTGATCGTCGCTTGCCCGCTTATCGTACCGGCGGTCACCGTGAAGGTGACGCTTTGACCGAGCGCCCCGGGTGCACGCGATGCCGGAGAGACGCTCGCCGTGGTCGGAGCGTTGCTTGAAATCGTGAAGTTGCCCCCGAAGCCCGTTTGTGAGACCGTTATCGTCGCCGTTTGTCCGGTTTGCGTAAAGGCGATCGGACTCGGATCCGTGCTCACGGCGATTCCACTCCCCACGGGCGAGTTCGTGGGCGCCGGCGTCGCCGTCGCTGTCGCTGTCGACGTGGGCGTCGGTGTCGGCGTCGCGGAGGCGGGAGCGCTCGGCGCGCTCGATGGCGGCGGCGTATTCGGCGGTTGACTCGGGTCCGCCGTCGGCGGGGTCGCTGACGAACTTCGCGCATAAAGTGCGAAGACGTAGCGGGCCGCTCCGGTGAACGTAAAGGCGGCCGCGGGGCCGGAGAACGTCACCACGGTTGGCGAAACGCTCTGGACGACGCCGACGGCGTAGTCGTCTTGAAAGCCGGCAGCGGGGTTTTCGGGATCGTACAAGGCCAAGTAGAAGGTCGTATTTGCCGGGACGCTGACGCTGGCCGGGAGCGTGACCGAGAAGGTCGGACCCGATGCGAGATAGAGGCTGGCGCTCGTCGAAATCTCGTCGTAGATGACGGGGTAAGAGGACGCCGGGAGCGCGGGCAGGCCACTCGGCGTTACGTCGGTGAGTGTCTGCGCGAGATTCAGCGGGCTATTGTCGCAGGATAACGGGTGCAGGGTCACCGTGCCGGCAAAGCCGTCGATCGTTGGGATTGCGACCACGATCGCGGGCGCCGGGGTCGTACAGGCTATCGTGATCGGCGTTTGCGTCGACGTCGTAAACGGCGGCAGCGTCGCGGGTGCCGAGGATGATGTCGCCGTCGGTGCTACGGTCGGGATTGAACCCGGTGGCGTGCCGCCGCCGCCGCCTCCGCCGCAGCCGGCCGCCGTCGCGGCCCAATCCCCCGGGCAAACCGAATCCGCCACGTCCGAATCCACCACGTCCGAATC
>PMHP01000094.1 GCA_003158195.1 Vulcanimicrobiota bacterium
GGTGTCCGAGTTGCTGGACGTTAAAGGCGTTACCGTACCGGTGGGCGTGAGCGCGTTCCGCTACGAACTCTACCAGGCGCCACGCAGCTGGTCCGAAAAAGCGTATCCGAAGCTCGTCTACTATAAGAAGCATGACGCCGGCGGCCATTTTGCAGCCTGGGAACAGCCGCAACTCTTTTGCGAAGACGTTCGCGGGACGTTCCGCTTCGTGCGTCCGGGCTAACGATATGCTCATTCAGTCGATCCATTTCACGTTTCGTCCCGAAGATGCGGATGCGGCTGAAGCGATGTTCCGCGAGCTGCGCGACGCCTCGCGCATGGAAGAAGGCGTGATCGCCTTCGATGTCGCTCGAAGCCGGGATAAGCCAAACGTGTTCGCCTTGTGGGAACAGTACCGGGACAAAGCCGCTTTCGACGCTCATGTGGGGATGGATCACTACAAGCGTCTCGTGCTAAGTGGTCTGCGGCCTCTAGCCCAGCAGCGAGACGGAGAAATCGTGTTCCCCCTCTGACGTCGTTTGCCGGACGCGCGTGCGAGCGTGTGCGCGCCGGCTCGGTGGGGGCGCAGTTGTAGTGCGGCTCGAAAGAGCCTGGCGTGCCGAAGTGGTGCTTCGGGTCGATCGTGCTTGCTGCCGTCCTGACGCTTGCGCCCGGCGCGGTCGCGCTGGCTGCGCCCGGGCAAGTGCCGATGCTCGACCTCGTCGACGGCTCGCGTGCGTACCCCGTACTCGGCCACGCGGATGTCCTCGATGATCCGACCGGCACGCTGGACGTCGGCGACGTCGCGCCGAGCGTCGCGTTCCGGCCCGGCTCACCTGACTCGCAGCCCCCCGACGACGCCGTGCGCTGGTACCGTTTTCGCGCGACGGCACCGCCGGCCAGCTCCGGCCCGTGGTTTCTCGTAACCAGTCGCGGGTGTAGCGACGCCGATCTCTACGTTTCAAACGCTGGTCGAGTCGTCGCGCACCGTTCGTTCGGATACCGCGCACCGTACGCTCAACATCCGGCGCCCGGGAGAAATCCCGCGATTGACGTGCCGGAACTCACGAGCCGAACGCTGTACGTCCGGTTACGTTGCGAGCGGCGAACGCAAGCGCTCTATTTCGCGACCGGCGAGTGGCTGCTGAACGACGCGCTGCCCGGCTCGATCGCCACGACGGCCATGCTCGTGCTCGTGGCGCTTGCGGCCGGCTTGGCCTTCCTGACGAGGTCGCGCTCGTATGCGCTCATCGCCCTCAGCGGCGCTATGAGAGCAATCGAATACCTCTCGTCGTGGAACGCTGCGCGTTGGTTTCCGGCGGTCACGCTGCCGCCGGCGTTCTTGACCCACGACGTTCTGTACGCGGCGTTCCTCGCAATGCAGTGGCTCTTCTACGATACGTTTTTCCACCTGCGAGCCCAGCGCAAGCGTGCGGCCCAGATCGTCGGGGCCGGCTTCGCCGTTGCTTGCGCGTGCGTCTTCGGCCAGGAGTTTTTGCCTCTGGGCTGGCAGGCGATACGCGCTGCACCATTCATCGAGAACCTGCCTCTCGAGCTCAGCTACGGCGCGGTTACGGCGATCGCGGTCTCCGTCGCGCGAGCCGGTAACCGCTCCGCCTGGTTTGTTGCTGCGGGAACGACGCTGTTCATCGCGAGCCTGCTCGTCACGGATGCGGCCGGGCTCTCTCTGTTGCCGCACAGCCTCATTTGGGCTTGGGACTTTGCGATTCCACTCGACTTGATGCTGTTCGTCCTCGGCGTCGGCGACCAACTGCGGCAAACGTCGCTCGCGCGCGAGCGAGCGCTGCAGGAAAAGGACGCGGCCCAAGCCGGGCTGGTCGCCGAGCAACGCCGTCACATCAGTGAGGTCGAACGGCGCAACGTTTCGTTTGCACGTTTCGTGCCGCGTGAGTTTCTGCGGCAACTCGATAAGGCGGAAATCGTCGATATCGGATTGGGCGATCATGTCGAGCGCGACATGGCCGTGATTTTCACGGACATTCGCGGTTTCACGCCGCTTGCCGAGCGTCTGTCGCCGGCCGAAACGTTCGCGTTTCTCAATGCCTACCTCGCGCGGGCCGGGCCGCTCGTGCGCGCACACGGTGGGTTCGTCGACAAGTACATCGGCGACGCGATCGTCGCGCTCTTTCCGGATCGGGCGAGCGATGCGCTCGATGCCGCTATCGCGTTGCAACGTGAAGTCCGCCGCTTCAATGAGGATCGTGCCCGCAACGGTGGGGAACCGATCGCGGTCGGGATCGGCATGCACTTCGGGCGCATGATGCTCGGCACGATCGGCGAACCGGAGCGGATCGAAACGACCGTTATCGCCGATGCCGTGAACGTCGCGTCGCGCCTCGAGGGGATGACGAAAGTCTTCGGTGCTTCGATCATTGCGAGCGCGTCGCTCGTCGCGCAACTCGCGGACGGGAGTGCCTATTGCTTGCGCCCGCTCGGAACCCTATCGCTGCGTGGACACGAGCGTCCGGAGGATGCCTACGAAGCCGCGGACGGGGATTCGAGCGAACTTCTGCTCCACAAACGTTGCACGCTCGACACTTTTAAAGCGGCCGCGGCGGCGTACTCCGATGCGGATTATACGCTCAGCCGCTTACTTTTCGGCGAGGTCGCGGACATGCATGTACTCGACCGCGTGGCCGCGTATCTGCGAGACCGCAGCGAATCTTTGATCGCCGCCCTTTAGCGGTGTGGGCAATCGTGACTCATGGCCCTCTCGGCGCTTAGCTGCCGATCTCGGGAAACACGAGTTGAAGCGTTGAAACAAACGTGAGGGCGCTAACGATCACGACGGTTACCCAGGCAATAATGTTGAAAGCTACGCTGTTCGTCCATCGGCCCATCAGGTGCTTGTTGTTGATAAGCAACAACATTAATACGAGCACGACGGGAAGAAGTACGCCATTGAGAACCTGTGAATAGAAAATGATGGCGAGTAGAGGAGCGTTTGGAATGATCACGACACCGGCACCGACGATGATAAACGCGAAATACAATGCGTAGAACACTTTTGCATCACCAACGCGGCGATCGATGCCGCGTTCGAATCCGAAGGCTTCACAGACGTAGTATGCTGTCGACAACGGAAGAATCGATGCCGTGAACAACGCCGCGTTGAGCAGGCCGATCGAAAACAGGAGCGACGCGAAGCGCCCTGCGAGAGGTTTCAGGGCCACGGCAACATCGCTCACATCGTTGACCTGAATCTGGGTCGCTGCGGGGACGTGAATGTTGTGGACATAAATCGTGGCGGCGCATGCAACGATGATGAAGAACGCGATGACGTCGGTTACGAAACCACCCGAAATGACGTCTATACGGGATGCGGCATATTGCGGCTCGCGCACACCCTTTTCGACGATTGCCGCCTGAATATAGAACTGCATCCAAGGGGAGATGGTGGTGCCAATCACCGCGATGATCATGAGTATGTAGGCCTTCGAGGATGAAAAATGCGGGAAAAGCGTCTGCTTCAGTACCTCATGCCAGTCCGGATGAACAACCAACGCGCTCACGATGTACGAGAGATAGACCGAACACAGAACGAAAAATACCCGCTCGACGATGTCGCGATTCGCGCGCGTCACGACCTGGAAAACGAGAACCGCCGCGAGAACCACGAGCACGGTCTTGCATAATCCGGCGTTTGCGATGCCAATAAAGCTGCCGAAGATCGGTGCTACCGAGGCGACGCCGGCGAATTCGGTCGCTGTGTTCCCCAGATCACATGTGACGAACAGAACCAATACCCAGAAGGTTACTTTGACGCCGAAGTTCTCCCGAATGAGGTCGGCGAGTCCCTTGCCTGTGATGACGCCCATTCGGGCGCACATCTCTTGCGTGACGACGAGTGCTACCGTCACCGGGACGAGCAGCCAGAGTAGCGTATATCCGAACTGAGCACCCGCTTGAGAATAGGTGAGGACGCCGCCGACGTCGTTATCTGCGTTGGCAGTGATGATGCCCGGCCCGACGACCGAGAAGAACATGAGGAGGCGCCGGAGCGCGAGAGACCGCCGGTTGATTCCCGTAGTCTTACGCCCCTGAGCGGCCTCCGGTAAGGGTTTGGGTTGCATCGGCCGAGGATAGACGGTTAGGAACTGCTAGCCGGGCGCCGCGCGGCAAACCGCCGGGCGGCTTGGGCCGCACGTCGGCGTTTCATCGCGGTCAAAAGCGCGAGATCGAGAAGGTGCGCCGCCAAGCGAGACTTGCGAGTGGGTGGTGCGGCGTTCATCGCACGTACAATATCCAGTGGATCGACGCCGGGCCCACGGCAGGTTCCACGACAAACGGTAGCCCGCAGTGCGTCTTCGGCGGCGGAGTGTCGCGTGTGATGAAGGCGTGTGCCACCGCATGGAACGCATTCGAAGAAGTCGATGCGATTCGGTCGATGAGGGCGCGTAGCNNGCGCTGCGGCTGCAGCGCAACGATAATTGGCATGGTCAGTCTCCTACCTAGTGATGACGTCGCAAAGCGACGCAGGCGAAAACGCCCTTAGCGGGCGGAGGTCGGTCGATACAACTACTGC
>PMHP01000035.1 GCA_003158195.1 Vulcanimicrobiota bacterium
CACGATCACCTCGGCCGCGACCGCGTGCACCTGGCGCGAGACGCGTATTAACATCATCGATACGCCAGGCCACGTGGACTTCACCGTCGAGGTCGAGCGCTCGCTCCGGGTCCTCGACGGCTTGGTTGCGCTGTTCGATTCGGTCGCGGCGGTCCAGCCGCAGTCCGAGACCGTCTGGCGCCAGGCCAACAAGTACAAAGTACCGCGGATCATCTTCGTCAACAAGATGGACCGGATGGGGGCCGATTTCTTCAACTGCGTCGACAAGATCCGCGAGCGCCTGGGCGCGCGCGCGGTTCCGATTCAAATCCCGATCGGTGCCGAGGCGGACTTCCTCGGGGTCGTCGACCTGTTCACGATGAGCAAGGTCATCTACACCGACGACGCAGGCTCGACGATGGAACACGAGCCGGTCACCGAAGCCGATGGCCAGCTCAAAGCGACGGCGGACATCTGGCGCAAGGAGCTGATCGAGGCGATCGCCGAGCAAGACGACGAGCTGCTCGAACTTTTCTTCGAAGGCAAGGTCATCCCGGTCGAGCGGCTCAAGACGGCGCTGCGCAAGGCGACGATCGCCGGCGACGTGCTGCCGATGNNTGTGTGGTTCGGCTTTCAAGAACAAGGGCGTCCAGCCGCTGCTCGACGCCGTGGTCGATTTTCTCCCGTCTCCGCTCGAGGCGAAAGCGATCACCGGAATCGATCCGAAGACCGACGCCGAGATCGTTCGCAAGCCGGACGACAAGGAGCCCTTCGCCGCGCTCGCGTTCAAGATCGCAACGGATCCTTACGGCAACCTGACGTACTTCCGGGTCTATTCCGGTACGCTCGAAAAGGGCTCGTACGTCTACAATGCACGCTCGGGACGTAAGGAGCGCATCGGGCGCATCCTGCGCATGCACGCGAACTCGCGCGAAGACATCGATGCGATCGGCGCGGGCGACATCGCGGCGGCGGTCGGCCTTGGCGACACGCGCACCGGCGACACGCTGTGCGACGAGAAGCATCCGATCATGCTCGAGAACATCGTGTTCCCCGAGCCCGTGATCTCGCAGGCAATCGAACCGAAGACGAAAGCCGATCAGGACAAGCTCGGAACCGCGCTCGGCCGGCTCGCCCAGGAAGATCCAACCTTCCGCATGCGCACCGACGAAGAAACCCAGCAGACGATCATCGCCGGGATGGGTGAGCTGCACCTCGAGATCATCCTCGACCGCCTCAAACGCGAGTTCAAGGTCGAGGCAAACGTCGGCAAGCCGCAAGTCGCGTACAAAGAAGCGATCACCAAGAGCGTCGAAAAAGAGGGCAAGTTCATTCGCCAGACCGGCGGCAAGGGCCAATTCGGCGACGTCTGGTTGCGCCTGGAACCGGGCGAGCCGAATACGGGTTTTATCTATGAGTGGGCCGTGGTCGGCGGCGCCATCCCCAAGGAATATTCGAAGGCGGTCCAAGAGGGCATCCGCGAGGCCTCGCAGAGCGGGACGCTTGCAGGCTATCCGGTTCTGGACTTCAAGGCGTCGATCTTCGACGGAAAATACCACGACGTCGACTCGTCGGAGATGGCCTTTAAGATCGCCGGTTCGATGGCGTTCAAGGAGGCAAACCGTGCCGCCGGCCCGATCCTGCTCGAACCGATCATGAAGGTCGAAGTCACGACGCCCAAGGATTACCTCGGTGCGATCAACGGCGACCTGATGAAACGGCGCGGTACGATCCAGTCGAGCGAAGACGTCGCAGGCGGCGCGACGACGATCACCGCAAACGTGCCGCTCGCCGAGATGTTCGGCTATGCGACCGACATGCGCTCGGCAACCCAAGGCCGGGCGACCTACACAATGGAGTTCTCGCACTACGAGAAGGCGCCGAAATCCGTCGAAGAAGAGATCGTCGCCAAAGCCAAAGGAACAAAACCCGCAGCCTGACGATGTCCTAAAGAGCGCCGCGGCGCCCGCTATGTCACCCTGAGCGAAGCGCCGCAGGCGCGCAGTCGAAGGGCCCGACAAAATTTCGAACCCACAACTCAAACCGGAATAAGGAAGCGATAACGAAGAATGGCAAAGGCAAAATTCGACCGGAGCAAGCCCCACGTCAACATCGGGACGACGGGTCACGTCGATCATGGCAAGACGACGCTCACCGCGGCGATCATCAATTGCCTTGCCACCGAGAACTCCAACATCGCTAAACGCACGGTCGATGACATCGACAACGCGCCCGAGGAGAAGGAGCGCGGGATTACGATTGCCATTTCGCACCAAGAGTACGAAACGGCCAAGCGCCACTACGCGCACGTCGATTGCCNNGCCGCAGACGCGCGAGCACATCTTGCTGATGCGCCAGGTCGGCGTGCCGTACATCGTCGTCTTCCTCAACAAGGTCGATTTGGTCGACGATGAGGAATTGCTCGAGCTCGTCGAGCTTGAGGTTCGCGAACTGCTGACCAAGCAAGGTTTCAACGGCGACGACTGCCCGGTCATCAAAGGCTCGGCGACCAAGGCGCTCAACTCGTCCGGCAAGCGCGACGACCCCGATGCGAAGCCGATCTTCGAGTTGATGGACGCGGTCGACAGCTACATCCCGACGCCGGAGCGCGCGGTCGACAAGCCGTTCCTCATGCCGGTCGAGGACGTTTTCACGATCACCGGCCGCGGGACGGTCGGCACGGGCCGTGTCGAACGCGGTCAGGTCAAGGTCGGCGAAGAAGTCGAGATCGTCGGGCTCCAGGAGAAGGCGCGCAAGTCGGTCGTCACCGGAATCGAGATGTTCCGCAAACTGCTCGACTATGGGATCGCCGGCGACAACATCGGCGTGCTCCTGCGCGGTATCGAGCGTACGGACATCGAGCGCGGCCAGGTGCTCGCCAAGCCCGGCTCGATCAAACCGCACACGAATTTCCGCGCCGAAGTCTACGTCCTCTCGAAAGAAGAGGGCGGCCGCCACACGCCGTTCTTCGGAAACTACCGGCCGCAGTTCTACTNNACGATGGACGTCGAGCTGATCACGCCGATCGCATGTGAGGACGGCCTCCGTTTCGCGATCCGCGAGGGCGGCCGCACCGTCGGCGCGGGCGTCGTTACGGCGATTTTGGCCGACACCGCCGCTGCACCCGTGCCCGCGAAGGCCAAGTAATGTCGAAGCAAAAGATTCGCATCCGCCTCAAAGCCTACGATCACCGCGTCCTCGATCAGAGCGCGGAGCGAATCGTCGACACGGCCAAGCGCACCGGCGCCTTCGTGAGCGGCCCGGTTCCGCTTCCGACCGAGATCAACCGCTTCTGCGTCAACCGCTCACCGCACGTCGACAAGAAGTCGCGCGAACACTTCGAAATGCGCACCCACAAGCGCCTCATCGACATCCTCCAAGCCTCACCAAAAACGATGGACGCCCTAATGCACCTCGACCTCCCCGCCGGCGTCGACATCGAACTCAAAGCCTAACAACATCTTCCTCAGCTAAACATCGCCGTGGGTCACACGGAAGCAGTCGAAAACCGTGTCACCCCGAGCGGAGCGCCGCAGGCGCGCAGTCGAAGGGCCAACGGAGCAAGGCCAGCTCCCGTCTGCGCTTCGACAAGCTCAGCGTGACAAAACGTCAGCGCTTCNNTTCGAAAAGTTCACCGTGACAAGCAGATCAGTAGGCCGCCAGGTTGTATGTCAGGGACGCGGGGTTGATGAATGGGAGCGGGGCCGCCTTCGGATTGGTGATCTGGAAAGAAACCCATCCCTGTCCGTCGGGAACAACGTGGTTGCCCGGCGTGTAGGCGGTCGACGTGTACAGGCGCCCGCGATCGATGGCGATTCCAAACGCGGCGTACCCGTTTCCCGGCGCGAAATATTGAGGCGTCGAGTTCGTTCCGGCCGGATACTCGGTGATAGAATACGCAAAAACAGCCGGCGCGTAGAAGACGTCACCACTTGCGTCAACCGCGAGGGTCCCGACCGCGGACGAAAAGCCGGCCCCTTTGTAGGGTGGCGTTTCCAAGTAGCGCGAAGGCGCCGTATCATTGGATCCCGGCCGCAATGGCGCGAAGACTGCGATGCCGTTTCCGGCGGTACCCACGTAGAGATTCCCGGTCGTATCGACGGCCAAAGCCCCAGAGGTTCCGGCGTTCCCACCAGCAGACAAACCTGTGCTCGGCCCGGTGAGGGTCGCAATTTGCGTCGAAAGGGCGGAGTTGTACTCTGCGACTTCGGCATGCCCCGTGAGCACAACGTAGACGTTGCCGGAAGCGTCGATCGCGACTTGCCCGAGACCCATGGGGTCGCTCAGTGGAACGCTCGCAATCGGGGTTGCGGCGCCGGTCGTCCCGACGGGGTATTTCTCGAGCGCATAGTTTCCGCCGGAGTGAGTGGTCGCCACGTACACATCGCCGGCGTGATCGGCCGCGATCGCACCCCCGCTGTCGTTTGCGGGTGTGGAAAATGACTGTGAGGCTGCCGGGTCGATCGTACTGTACGATACGATCGTCGAATTGGAAGCGCCGTTAACTCTTAGAACTTCGAGCAGATGACCGCCACTCTCCGTCGACCGCGGCGGCCCGATCTGGATGGTAACCGGGATCGTGAGACTCCCGTCGGAGACTTCGAGCGTGCACTCGCCGGGCAGATACGGCACGATCGTGACCAGTTGCGGAGGAGTGGTGTAAAAATCGCTTACGACCAAGGCATCTGTGGGGCATGCAGCGGTTCCGGCGTTTGTCTGGCTTATCGTGAAATAATCATAGTCGGCGAAGAGGTGCTGTTCGGTCGCCGTGAGCGTCGCGGGCGATCCGCCGGCGGTTAAGCTGTTCGACGAGAGCGTTACACTGAAAGCGTCCAGCCACGTCGTCGCGGGGCCGGCGCCGGCCGCATCTGCCGTAATCGTCGCAAAATAGCCCTCGCGCGTGCCCGCTGCATAGTGCAGCGTCACGCTGTCGTTCGACGAATCCATCGTCACGCCGCGAGCCGGAGCGCCGCCGTTCTTGGAGATCGTCGTAAACGGTTTCCCATCCGAATTCGATACCGTCAATACGATCGGGTTGGCGAACGTTCCGACGATCCGGTTGCCGTTCGCGTCGTACGCCGTAACCAGGAGTGGTTGGGAGCCCGCCGTGTCCACGATGAACGAGAGCGGACCAGCCGGCGTGAAGTCGATGCGCACGACGGTAGCTTGGAGGGCCGCCGCGGTCGACCCGCGAGTTTCGGTCCCGGTCGAATCGGAAGTCCGTGTTGCACTCGGCGCCTGGGCGCGGGCGACCGGAGCGATCGACGGTCCGCTCGACGACGAGCACCCGACGGCGCTAAGAACACACGAAATCAGTGCAGCCATCGGGAGACGCGGATGAGTCGACCGTCGGTTAGGCCGGAATGCCCGAAGTGCGAACGTCATCCGTGAGCCTTCCTGCCGAACCCTTCGCAGCGTCCGGCGGCAACATCAAGTAGCCACGAAGTCTTTCGCGGCTATTCTCATCGCGCTTTCGCGCCACCAAAGCTTACGAGCGCTCCTCGAGATTCCCTGGCATCGTGAAAGCCGTCGCTTTCGCGTCGGCTCGACGTTTGGGCCGCCGTGGCGGACTATTTCATCATGTGCATGTCGCCCGCGGCGATCGGGGGCACGACGGTCATGACGAACCGGAAAGGCGCGCCGCTTGCCGCGAACGAGTGCTCGACGTTGGGCGGGATGACGACGAGGTCACCCGGCTTGACCGCCACCGATTTTCCACCGAGCGTGCCGGTTCCGGTGCCCGATACGACGTAGGCGTACTCCGTCGAATTGTGGTGCGTGTGCTTGCCTACCGACGAGATCTGAATGACGCCGAAATCGACCGACGCGGTGTGCGAAATCCCGGCGATGCTGACGCCCGGCGCGACCTTCATCCATTTCCCGCCGACGACGTCGGAATACGGCGTGAACACGGGCGTGAGGGCGGCGGTCGCCGCACCGAGTTCTGGTCGTGCCGTACCGGCCCAAACGCCGGCGGCAAAGGCAGCCCCAACAACGACTGGCGTAAGGAAACGGGATCGAACATTCATAAAACCTCCTCGCGGCACGTGCCGAAAGCGCGCGCCTGATCAGACGAAGTGAACGGATCTACGCCCGCGGCAAAACGGCAAAGGGCGCCGCGGCGTGCCGAAGTCTTATTTGAAACGGGTCCGCCGGCCCTGCCGAGCGGTCAAAAGACCGCTCGACGGACCGGTTAATAGTCGCCCGCGACCGATTGCTGATTCCATCCGAAGGGCGCGCCACGTAACAATTGGCGCAGCGCGGTGAGGTTCGCAAGCGGACGGCTGCCGATCGCGTTCATCGCGACGGACCAGCCGCGCTCGGTTTTCGCGAACGCGAGTATCTCGTAGAAATGCGCGATGCCTCCGCGCTCGTAGTGCACGATACAGACCACCGTGTCGCAGGCCGCAAAGATCAGCCGCCGGGCCGGTAGGTCCGGGTTCGGCCCTGCGTCGGCAGCGTTGAAGGGTTGTCCCGGCGCGGCGATCTTCCAACCGGCGGCGGAGTTGCCGTCCACTTTGAATTCGCCCGCGATGATCGGCTCGGGGAGACCGCGGAACCCATCGAGCCGGCGGATGGCATCGAGGTGGTCCCGTACCACCGCGGGCGTCGCCAAGCGCGTCGACACCGCGCCGCCGGCCCGACCAGCGGACGCTAGCATAGCCACGAGGACGAAAAAAGACACCAACCTTCGCGTCATGCCGTTCTAACGAGCGGCGAGGCCTAAAACGTCTCGCATCGATCGGCAAGCCTTTGGATGCGCTTGTTGCGGCGGCGCCCGTCGTGATAGGGTGCGGTGAAGGCATGGCAATCGACACGATGCTCACTACGATGCTCACTCCCATTCCCCGGTGGCTCGAACCGCGCGACGACGACAAACCGTACGTCGAGATCGTGCACGGGCGGCGTGAGCGTAAGGTGAGGCCGAAACGGACCCACGGGCTGTTGCAAGGCCGGCTCAGTCGCTGGTTGGACGATTGGGCGGCCGGACGCGGCGAAGTGATGACGGAGCTACGGTGCTTCTTTCTGCGCGCGGATGGTTCGCCGTCGTCGCTCGTCCCGGACGTCGCGTACATGTCGTATGCGCGCATGCCGCGAGATCTCGCCGAGGATGCTCGCGAGCGCCCGCGGATCGCACCGGATATTGCCGTCGAAGTCTGGTCGCCCGGCGATCGACGCCGCACGATCGAGGAGAAGATCGAGCTCTACCTCGGCAACGGCGCGGTTCTAGTCATGCTGGTTTTCCCAAAAGCCCGAACCATCGAATTTCATCAGAAGGGACACGATCCGCTGATCGTGCCCGCTTCCGGAATCGTGACGTGTCCGGGTTTCGACGATCTCACCCTCGACGCGGATTGGTTGTTCGCCAACGTTTAGCGTTGGCGTTTCGCGCTTCGGCTCTTAGTGCCCGACGCCGAGCAGGTACAACAGGATCAGTAGGCCGAGCGGCATGCCCAGCAGCCACAACAGAATCAGAATCACGGAACCATTCTCCTTTCAGGCTCGACCCAGATCGTGGTGCGCGTGCGATAGTGCGTAAAGGTCATCGGTTCGCCGGAGGCGATCCAGCCGCCGATAACGCTTCCGATGAGTCCGACCAAGATCGTCGTGAGCGATGCGAGCGCGGTCGCGCGCACCGAGACGTCGAGAGCAACGGCACCGGCAGCGAGCGACGGCGGTGCCGCAATTCCCCCGTACCATCCACCGAACGCGCTTCCGGCTCCGAGTGCGAGCAGCACGAGCATCACCGGCAACGCGACGAGCCACGCAATCGTTGCATGCAGAATCGCCGGCTCCGCGTACGGAATGCCCGCGACTTTTACCGTCGTCCAGCCGCCCGCGACGAAGGCGAAAAATGCTCCGAGCACGGCGACCGCGACGTCGAGTTTCGTTAGCGCACTCCACGATAGCGATCTGGCAGCGGTGGCTCCAATAGCGGTGCCGGCGAGTCCGAGCACAACGGCAGCTGCTATCGCTGCCAGTGCCCCAACCCAAATCGCACTCCAATTGACACGCCACGGAGTCCACGTCAAGGGATCGGCCGCCGGCGCGGGCGGCACAGTTCGCGTAGCCATTCGGAACTTCACCTCCTAATAAACTCAGTCGCCTGGAAGTTTTCCCCAAGCGAAATAATTCAAACGAATGGTAGGCTGCGATCCGGGCGCCTGCGGACGGGATCCCGCGGAAAATAGATCGAATGAGCGACTACTTACCGAAAATCGCTTGTCAGCAGCGCCCTGGAGGAGTACGCTAGCGTACTAGAGGAGCGCTTATGCCGGCTGCGCGCGAAACAGACGCACCCAGGGGACCCGCGACGGCGGCGGCCCGCGGGCGCGCGACACGCGTCAGCAACCGGCGGCTGCAGCTCCGGCTGACCGCCTTGCTCTCGCAGTGGGCGGGCCCGCGCGGCGAAGTCCGTAGCGACTGGCCGTTCTACAACGTCCCGTGGACGGATCGCCCGACCCGCCTCGTTCCCGCGGTCGCGTACGCGTCGTTCGCGCGGGTACCGCTGCGCCTGGGCGAATTACGCGACCATCTCGCGATTGCGCCGGATATCGCCGTGGAGTTCGTTTCCTCGGGCGATAGCCCAGCCGAGCTGGAACAGAAGGTCGCACTGTATTTCGCCGGAGGGGGGATTGCCGTCATCGCGGTCGACCCCATGGCCAGGACGATCGCCGTGTACGACGCCCCCGCCAAGTCGCGGACCTTTGCCGTGGGCGATTGCGCCCGGGCGCGCCGCTTTGCGGATCTGGTTCTCGACGTCGGCGCGCTGTTCGGCGACGGGTAGAGCGGCCCTACGCCAGCGGACGTAAGCCGCGGTTCACGGCGAAGGCAATCCGCCGTGCCGAGACGACAACGGCGTGCGCGACGCGTGCGACCGTCGGACTGCCCTGCAGATCCCGCGACAGCTCGAGACTCGACGCGAGGATCCCACAAAAAATGGCGACTTCAAGGAGCATGAAACCCGCAATCGCGAGACGGCGCATCGGTCACGGCCCTCCAAAACGAACAAATTAGTTGTTCGCGCCGGATGAGAATGAGCCCTCCCCGAGAAATTCGTCCGCATGCCCATCACCCTCAACGTTGTTCACGAGCGTAGCTTCAGCGGGACGCGCCGGCGGATCTATCAGTTGCTCGCGGAGATGGGGACGTCGGCCGACGCGATCTGGCCCTTCGCCTCGCAGCCGTTCATGCGCAGCCCCGGGCCGCTCGAGCCGGGTAAGACCGAAGAGTGGCATAGCGGCGTCCACGCCGTCCTCGACGTAGCGGTTCCGGAGGAGAAGATCGTCTGGCGTTTCATGAACGACGGCTTCGACGGTACCCACGGCTTCTATCTGGAGAGCGACGCAAAGAAGACGGTACTTTCCCACCGGGTCGACGCGGTCGTCAACGACAACGAAGGCCGACTCTTTTGGCGTCGGTTGGAAGATTCGAACGGACGCACGATGGAGGCGCTCTTCGACAAGCTCGAGCGCGTGCTCAAGCGGTAGACGGACCTACGGCAACTCGATCGCGTTGATGAACGAGCGGAAGGCGCGCTCGGCGCGAGCGCGATCGCCGGTCGCGAGGACGTCGAATAGGAGTCCCCGCATCACGCCGACGATCACGGTCGCAAGCGAGCCCGCGCGCTCGCGCGAGAACCCACGCTCCTCGAGCGCGCGCGCGAACGGCGCAATCCAGTCGCTCGACGTAGCCCGCAGGAAACCGGTATAGCGCTTGCGGTCGCGAAGCGCGTAGCCGCTCGTCTCGAAGAGCAGCCGCAAGAGGCGGTCGTGGCGCGGGGCCGCGAGCCACTGCCAGGCGCGAAGGAGAAGCGTTCGCGCATCGTGCTCGGCGCTGCGCTCGTACCACGCTTCGAGCAGGCGCACTTGCCGCCGGTTCGCCTCCTCGAGCGCCGCCACGATCAGACCTTCCCTCGATCCGAAATGATAGAGCAGCGTCCGTGGACTGACTTGTAAAGAGGCGGCGAGCGGCCGCAACGTAAGCTCGGCGAGCCCAAATTCGAGAACGTAGTCGACAATCGCGGCGAGTAGGTCGACGCGAATTCGGGCATCGGCGTGACGGGCCACGAGCCCGTGTTCGGCGGTAGTGGTGGATATGACTCGCGTCGAAGCATACCCGCGTGCTGCGTTTTGCCCGCGCTATCGTAGCGACGCTCGTTCTATTGACCGGGTCTGTTTGGTACGGTAGTTCGCCGGCGGCCGAGGGGCTTGGGAAGGGCACGATACGGATCGGTTTGCTCGACCCGGCCACGGGCCCGGTTGCCTCCGAGGGCGCGAACGTTGACGGCGGCTTTCGCTATTATCTTGCGAGCCACGGCGACAAGCTTGGCGGTTTCGCCGTCGAGCTGCGGACCGGCGATGAGGGTTCGACGACCGAGCAGGCGCTGACGGTGGCTCACCAGCTCGTCGAGCAAGACGCCGTCGATGCGATCGTCGGCGTGGTCAACTCGAGCGACGCGTTGGCGCTTGGGCCATACATCGGCGCGCAAAAGAAGCTCCTGATCATTGCCGGCGCCGGGGCCGACGGCCTCACCCAGACCCCTCCTCCCAAGACGATCTTCCGCGTCGCGCACACGAGTTCGCAGGACGTCATGCCGCTCGGCGATTACGTTTGCCATCGTATGCGGCTTCGCACCGCCGCCATCGTAGCGACCGACTACGCCTATGGTGTGGAAGCTGCCGGCGGATTCGCTCGAGCCTACACCGACGCGCGCTGTCACATCATTCAAGAGCAGTACGCGCCACCCGGAAATCCCGACTGGGCGTCGACCGTCGGCAAAATCGACAAGCGGGCGCAGGTTGTGTTCGGAGCCGTCGGCGGGATGGACTCGGTGTCGTTCGTCACGGCGTACCGCTCGGCGGGGCCAAAGACGGAGCTCGTCGGCGACGCGAACCTTACCGACGAGGAGTGGCTACCGATCGAGCGCGAGCACGCGCTCGGCGTGACGACGGGTTCGCACTATGCGGCGACCGTCAAGAATCCGGCGAATCTGGCGTTCCGTTTGGGATACGAATCGC
This sequence comes from Vulcanimicrobiota bacterium, assembly GCA_003158195.1. GTDB lineage: Bacteria > Vulcanimicrobiota > Vulcanimicrobiia > Vulcanimicrobiales > Vulcanimicrobiaceae > Palsibacter > Palsibacter borealis. The sequence goes on from PMHP01000035.1 coordinate 11,001, forward strand.
TAACGGGTCATCACGTCGGGGAATATACGGAGAACGGCTACGTGGCGGCACAGATGCTCTCGGCGGCGCTCGACAAGCTCCCCTCCGGCGCAATTAAAACCGACGTGCTGATCGCCGCACTGCGCGGCGTGGCCGTCGAGGCACCTCGGGGCCCGGTCCATTTCGACAAGTTCCAGCAAGTCGTGAACAACGTGTACATTCGCCGCGTGCGCCAAGTCGGCGGCCGCTTCCGCAACGAAGTGCTCGACACGTACCCCGACGTCTCGCAATTTTGGCAATACGACGCGGACCGGTACTTAGCACTGCCCCCGTATGCGAAACTCAAGGGCGCTTGGGCGCGTCCGTGACGACATGACTACTGTGTTTGTCACCGGGGCGACGTCCGGTTTCGGTGCCGCAACCGCTCGCCGGTTTGCCGCCGCGGGGGCGCGGATCGTTGCCACCGGCCGCCGGATGGAGAAGCTACAGGCCCTGCAGGCGGAACTTGCCGAGGCGGTGCACGTCGTCGAGCTTGACGTCCGCGATCGGCGCGCCGTTGAGGAGGCAGTCGCCGCACTGCCGGCCGGGTTCGCCGAAATCGACGTGCTGGTGAATAACGCCGGGCTTGCGGCCGGCCTCGAACCGGCTTGGCAAACGCGGCTCGACGATTGGGACGCCATGGTCGACACAAACGTCAAAGGCCTGCTCTACGTGACCCGGGCGATCTTGCCTGGAATGGTCGCGCGCAATCGCGGCCACGTCATTAACCTCGGCTCGACGGCGGGCGAGTTTCCGTATCCGGGCGGCAACGTCTACGGTGGGACGAAAGCTTTCGTCTATCAGTTCAGCTTGAACCTCCGCGCGGATCTGCTCGGTACCGCCGTGCGCGTGACCGACGTCGCGCCGGGGCTCTCCGGCGGCACGGAGTTTTCGCAAGTACGGTTTCGGGGGGACGAGACAAAAGCCGCGGCCGTCTACGCGGGGACGAGGCCGCTCGGTCCCGAGGACATTGCGGAGACAATCTATTGGGTCGCATCCCTCCCGGCGCACGTCAACGTGAACTCGATTCAGCTGATGCCCGTCTGTCAGGCATTCGGACCGCTCGCCGTCAAGCGCGATGAGGGGCCGCCGGCGGAGGTGAAGGACCGCCCATGACGACCGCAACCCGTCCGCCGATTCTCGACCCATTGGATTTGCTCGGGCTTGACGACGAATTCAGCGGCGACGAGCGCCTGCTCCGCGACACGGTGCGCGATTTCGTGCGCAAGCGCGTGTTGCCGCACGTCGGCGACTGGTTCGAGCGCGGCATCTTCCCGAAGGAAATCGCGCCCGAGCTCGGCGCGCTCGGGCTGCTCGGGATGCACCTCGAAGGCTACGGCTGCGCCGGTGCGAGCGCGACGGCGTACGGGGTCGTCTGCCGCGAACTCGAAGCCGCAGATTCCGGCTTGCGCAGCTTCGTTTCGGTGCAGGGTTCGCTTGCGATGTTCCCGATAAGCGCCTACGGTTCGGAGGAACAAAAGCAAGCGTGGCTTCCCGCGATGGCGCGCGGTGAAGCGATCGGCTGCTTCGGCTTGACCGAGTGGGATTTTGGCAGCGAGCCCGCCGGGATGCGCACGACCGCACGCCGCGACGGCTCGGACTGGGTGCTCAACGGAACGAAGGCCTGGATCACCAACGGCGGGATCGCCGACGTCGCAGTTGTCTGGGCGCACGAAGGTGCGCGCGACCAGGCCGCGGCCGACGGCAGCGACGTCCGCGGCTTCCTCGTCCCGGCGACGACGAAAGGCTTTCGCGCCAACACCATCGAGCGCAAGATCTCGCTGCGCGCCTCGGTTACCTCGGAGCTCGTTCTCGAGGACTGCCGCTTGCCCGCCGACGCGATGCTCCCCGGGGTTCGCGGGATGCGCGGGCCGCTTTCGTGCCTCAACGAGGCGCGCTACGGAATCGTGTGGGGCGCGCTCGGCGCGGCGCGAACGTGCTACGAAGCCGCGCTCGAGTACGCCAAGTCGCGAGTTCAGTTCGGCAAACCGATCGCGAGCTTCCAAATCACGCAACAGAAGCTCGTCAACATGGCGCTCGAGTTGCAGAAAGGCCAGCTGCTCGCCTCGAAGCTCGGCCGGCTCAAGGACGCGCACGCGATCGCCCCGCAGCACGTTAGCCTCGGAAAGCTCAACAACGTTCGCGAAGCGCTCGCGATTTGCCGCGAAGCGCGGACGATCTTGGGCGCGAGCGGGGTGACCCTCGAGTATCCGATCATCCGCCACATGAACAATCTCGAATCGGTGCTCACCTACGAGGGGACGAGCGAAATCCATACGCTCATTCTCGGGCAGGCGATCACCGGTCACTCGGCGTTTAGCTAACCTTTTACCTAACGCTTGTCATCCTGAGCGCAGGGC
>PMHP01000101.1 GCA_003158195.1 Vulcanimicrobiota bacterium
TGCCGAGAGCCAGAATCGAACTGGCGACACCAGGTTTTTCAGACCTGTGCTCTACCGACTGAGCTATCTCGGCACGCTTAACCACGGGCTTTTTTCGGACTTTGGGGCGGCCATTCCGGCCAAGGAGACCACCATTGGCACCCGCCGAACGGCGACTGTCCCGGACGGGCGACCGCCCCCTATTCCCCCCGCCGAATACATCCCCTTGGGGAACTGCCTGGATCGGCGCCACGCCAGGATCCTGCTAGAGCGCGTATCGTAATCGCTGCAACGGTTCGACCACGCCCCGCGCCGAAGGCAGGATTGTGAACGCGACCTCAGAGCCCTCGACGTCGAACTTCACTCAGCGTTTCCTCGCCCGTAAAGGCCTCGTCTCGAAGACTCTGTGCAGTACGGTCGTCCTCTTGGCGGGCGTGCTCCTAGCGCAGCTGTTCGCAGCGCGGTTGGCAGCGGGAGCGGCGGAGGCGCCGTTAGCCCCGACCCGCGTTGCGTTTCCCTCGAAGACGCCGGGACTTACGTTGACCGGTATCCTGTACCGGCCCGCTTCGAGTTCCCCCGCTCCGGCGATCGCGATCATTTCCGGAACCTCGGGCATCGAAGGCTTTCAGAATTGGGAGATTCCCTGGGCCCTTCGCCTGCAGTCGGCCGGCTACGTCGCTTTGATCGTAGACAGCTTCTCGGCGCGCCACTTGTCGTTCGGCGATCATTGGAAACTTCGGCCCGCGGCACGCGCGCAAGACGCCTTGGACGCCGGTGCATTTCTTGCGCAGCAACCCTTCGTGCGCCATGACAGGGTCGGCGTCATCGGCCGGTCGGGGGGCGGCACCGCAGTTCTCGGTGCGATCGTTACTCTACCCGGCCGCCCGCAGCCGCTCGTCTTTAAAATGGCCGTCGCGGATTACGGTTACTGCCAGGATCCCTACGGCGCTTGGAAAGGCGGAACGTCCTTACAACGCCCCGACGACGCCGCGTACCGGACCGCGATCCCACTGCTCATCACGATCGGCACCTTCGATACGCACGTACCGGTCGCGTCGTGCATCGCGCTCGCACGGACCGCGAAGAGAGTCGGGGTCAACGTGACCCTGCTGACCTACGCTGGAGCCGAGCATGCCTTTGATGCGTTGTACGGCGACGGTACCCCGCAACAGAAGGCAGCCGTCGTCAACGTGATCGCGGCTTTCATCGCAAAATACCTCGCACCGGCGCCGAGTGGTACACCGATCACGGTACGTCCCGCCGCCTTCGCCTCGCGTAACTCAGCGTCGGGCGGAACGATCGTCGTACGCATGCGCGCGGGAAAAGGACAGGTCACGGCTTCCGGTTCCGCGACCCTCAAGCAAACCGGCCACGACGTCGCTGTGACGATCAACCTCTCCGAGAGCGCCTCGCGGGCGTTTGGAGAGATTCGCCAAGGCCAATGCGCGCAACCCTATCCGTACGGCGAGTATCACCTCGGGCCCGTCGTCGACGGCACCGGATCGGGTGTGGTTCGAAACGTCCGCCTCTCGTATCTGATGAACGGGCACTTCGCCGTCGTTGTCGGATCGACGCCGAATGCGAGCATCCCGGTGTCGTGCGGTGACATTCCCCGCAACACCTAAGAGTGAACAGGCCAGATCGTCGGGGTTTGCAGCGCGTTCGTCGAACTTACGCCGCATGAACATAACGGGTATCGACGTTCACACGTACATGGTCAAAGATCTCTCGCGCGCGGTCGCCTTCTACCGCGACGTGCTTCAATTGCCGCTGGCAACGATCGGTGAGAACGGGGCGGAGTTCGAACTCGCCGACGGCTCGGCGTTTGAACTGTGGAACCCCGCCGAGGCGAATTGGCCTTGGGAGCGCGGAAACGGAATCATGTTCGCCGTCGCGGACGCGCGCGAAGCGGTCGCCGAGTTGCGTTCCCGCGGGGTAACGATCGGCGACCCCATTGATGACACGATGTGTTTCATGGCCATCGGCGAAGATTCCGAGGGAAACCAGCTCGTGATCCATCAGCGCAAGCCGCAGCCGGAGCTGAACGTACGTGGCCTCTGAGGTCGACCGGCATCCGGCGGGCGACGGCCCCCGCGGAGAGCAAGTAAGCTTCTAGTGTTTCTCTTTTTTAATAACCGGCTGGGCTGCGGCCTTTCGGTCCTCATCAGCGTGATCGTAACGCTGGCCTTGCTGGCCGCCTGCGGCGAATTGCATCTGATCAGCGGCCACCTGGACTGACCTAGAGCCGCTGCGCGAGGCTTTCGTACCGTCGAGGGCGCACCGCACACACATGCACTCCTCTATCCGCAGCGCTATTGTCGCCCTTACGCTTGGCGAAGAGGGACAGCGCCATTTCGACCTCGCGGCGGAAACGATCCAACGCGCGTTGCTCGAGGTCAAGGTGCCCGTGCTCGAGGGGATCGAGATCGGCGTTCACGCTGAGCCCGCGCGGCTTGTGGGCGGCGACTACATCGACCTGCAAGTCCATCAAGGGCTCTTGGTTTTCGGGCTCGGCGACGCGTCCGGCAAGTCTCTAGCCGCGGCTCTTCACGCCCTGATGCTCCGGTATCTCGTCCGCGGTGTGCTGCTCTGCGTCGGGCCGGAGCAACTGGCTGCGGTCGTGGCGAACACGAACACCGTCGTCGCCGATGACATGCCGGACGAACATTTCATTACCTTTCTGTTAGGGACGCTCGATCCCAAAAACGGCTTCCTGCGGTTCGTGAACGCCGGCCACGAATATCCGCTGCTGTTGCGAGCCGGCGCGTCCAGTGTCGAGGCCCTCACAACCCACGGTATGGTGCTGGGCATCGACGGTTCGAGCAAGTACGCGCACGAAGATGCTGTGCTTCGGCCCGGTGATATCTTTGCGACCTATACGGACGGACTGACGGAGGCGACGAACGAACGAGGCGAGCTCTACACGATCGAGCGCTTGGAGACCTTCTTAGTCGAACATCGGGACGAGTCGGCGCAAGGACTGGCGGATGGGATCTTTACGTCCGTTAAAGAGTACGCTTCGGGTGAGTTGCGTGACGACGCCACGGTGCTGGTCATCCGAATGATCTGACGGCGCTCGCCCGCCGCGTTGCGCCCGAATCTACTCGATGAGCGTAAGGTGCCGATCGATGTCGCGGGGGAGCGATGCGGGCGGCGCCATCGCCGGCCGGCCGAGGTAAACGATGCCCGCGATGCGCTCGTTCTCGGCGACCCCCAGATGTGCGGCCACAGCGGGATCCCGTACCATGGCCCCCGTCCGCCAGATGGCTCCGAGGCCAAGGCCGTGGGCCGCAAGCAAGACATTTTGAATCGCGGCCGCCGTCGCCGCAGCATCTTCTTCAGCGACGACCGGGTCGGTTTCGACGCGCGTGACCGCTACCAGGAGCAGCGGCGCGCGCAGCGGTTTGCGCGCTTCCTTCGCGATGAATGCCTCCGCCTCGACTCCTGGCGGCGGCGTCATGCGCGCTACGATCGCACCCCACGCAGCTCCCAGACGCGCGCGTGCCTCGCCGCGCAGCGCGATGAATCTGAACGGGTCCGTCAGCTTGTGATTGGGCGCGCAGAGCGCAGCCTCGACAAGCGCCCGCAAGTCCTCCGCGGTAACCTCGCCGTCAACCTTGCCGATGCTCCGGCGGGTCCGGATTGCCTCGAGCACGTCCATCGCGGTAAAGTCCCGAGAACGAGGCGCCGGCTCCTTGCGGACCCGGCCACCCGAAAGAAACGCGCTCGCCGGTACAAGGAAGAAGCCCCGATTGCTCGGGGCTTCGGGCCGAAAACTGGCGACGTTGAAGGGGCTCGAACCCTCGACCTCCGCCGTGACAGGGCGGCGCTCTAACCAACTGAGCTACAACGCCAGGCGCTTTCCGGCGCAGTACGAGCTTCGGTCGGTTCTCGCGACGGCATTCTTTCCCTCTCGAAGCTCGGTCAGTCGCTGGTGGGCACGGTTGGGATTGAACCAACGACCCCCCGCGTGTGAAGCGGATGCTCTCCCACTGAGCTACGCGCCCGCGGCTAACGAGACAAGAATATACCATAGGGTAAGGCCGCTCCCTCCGCGTATCGCGCTACGAGTGCGAGGCTCCCTGATCGCGCTCACGCTCATCTTCTTGGCCGGCTCAACCGCCGCGGCGCAAAGTCCCGCTCCATCCGCGCCCGCCGGCCCGGTTCGATGTCACCGCGCCACGTCGACCGCGAACGCGGACGCCCAAGCGTCGTTTGACGACGGGCTCACGCTGCTCTACGCCTACAATCCCGAAGAATCGCGGCGCTCTTTCGAACGGGCGAGCCGTTTAGACCCCGCGTTCGCGATGGCTTGGTGGGGCATTGCGATGTCGCACGGCGTCAACATCAATACCGGCTACGATGCGGCCGAACAGCAACGCGCGCACGACGCGATCGTTAAGGCGCAGACGCTTGAAACAAAGGCAAGCGAGGTCGAGCGCGGGTTCATCGAAGCCGCCGCGGTCCGCTTCAAATACACGGGCGCAAAAGATGCAGACCGCTCGGCGCGCGCCTACCGCGACGCGATGAAAGCGTTTGCGGACAAGTACCCGCTCGACGACGACGCGCAGACGCTCGCAGCCGAAGCGGAACTCGACGTTCATCCGTGGAGTTTCTTCCAGCGCGACGGCACGCCGGTCGGCGACATGCCGGGCGCCATCGAACGCCTCGAAACCGTCCTCGCGCGCTCGCCCCATCATCTCGGCGCCAATCACTTCATCATTCACGCACTCGAAGAATCGCCTCATCCCGAGCGCGCGCTGCCGGCGGCGGATTACCTCGCGTCGATCGTTTTGGAGCCGGCCGCCGAGCATCTCATCCACATGCCGGCCCACGCCTACATGCGCGCCGGCCGGTACCATGACGCGGGGGTTGCGAACGCTCGCGCGATCGCCGCCTACCGAGTCTATCTCGCGAGCAACCCCGCCGGTCATTCCGATTACTTCGGGCACGACTGCGTCTTCGGCGTTGAAGCCTTCCTGATGTCCGACGAGAACGCGCGCGCCCACGAGCTCGCGGCGGCCTGCGCACGCAACGGCGCCTCGATGGCCGAACTGATCGATCTGCGTTTCCACCGCTGGGACGCGCTCGAAAGCGACGATAGCCTCGGCAGTTTCGCGCTCGGGATGTTCGCGGTCGCACGCGGGCACCTGCCGGCTGCGAAAGTCCAACTCAGCTCCTTGCGCGGAGCGAGCGACACGGTCGCTTCGATCGAATCGTCGGTGCTTGCCGCGGCGCTCGCGCGCGCAGGCGGTAACCACGATGACGAGATCACCGCGCTCGAGCACGCGGTCACGGCAGAAGACGGTACGTGGTATTCGGAGCCGCCGCGCTTCTTCTACCCCGTGCGCGAATCGCTCGGGGCGGCGCAGTTTCGCGCCGGCCGCTACGCCGACGCTGAGGCGACGTTTCGCGCCGATCTCGAGCGCAATCCGGATAATCCACGCTCGCTCTTCGGCCTCGCTCAAACCCTCGGACAGGAGGATCGCTCCGACGATGCTCAAGCGGTCCAGAAGAGGTTCGCAGCCGCGTCACGCCAGGCCGACGTCCCGTTCGAGATGAACGACCTCTAACCGTGGAAGAAATCGTACCGTCGATCAGTTCGAGCGTGATGGGTCCGCTTGGGATCGTGCATCTCCCGCGTCTCTGGCTAAAGATCCTCTTGCATGGCTGTGGGCGACTCCCCGAAGGCTATCGCTGCGGTCGCGGCGGCTTCGACGAAGCCTTGACAACGCAGTTCGGAATCGACCCGGATGCATTCATCCGCTTCATCGAAACGGAGAAACCCGACTACCAAGCGACGGAGCGCTGGGTCGTGCAGAACGCAAAAGACCTCTCGCCTCAAACCGTCGCCGCTTTCAACACACACATCCGCACGGCGAACATGCGCGCCGAGACGGCGACCGAGCGCCGCGCACGCTTTGCGATCGCCGATCAATCCTTCGCGAACGCGATCGCTCTCAACGATCTCGACGACTGGGCAGGCCTACACGAGCGGCTGACGCGCGCGGCCTCGGCCTAGCGCGCCATGAAGCTCGTCGCGCTCAGGCTGGAGGCTTCGGCACGTTCGTTGCCGTTGTGCGCTGCGGCGTGCTATCGGCTTGCGCCTGGGCCCGCTCCAGAGGTGCGAGAGCCGGCGTGAGATCAAAGACCGGAAAGTTGTTCGGCCGAATTCCCATCGGAACCGACCCGATGCTGACCAGTTTTCCTGTGTCGTCGAACGTCAGAGAAAACTGACCCGCGCGCGGATCGTCGTTCATCGGCGCGCCGACGAACGGCGGAGGCAGGCCCGGAGCGACTNNTCGAAAACTTCATCCGCATAAACTCCAACGTGACACGCTACAAGCGTTGCCTGCGAGCCGCCTTGGAGACGCCTCGGAACGAGTCCAGAATTGGAAGCCTAGGAACACCACAGCCGACCGTCGTAAGGTCGAGAGGGTTTTTGATTCAGTGTCGCGCGCAAGGCATTTTACGTGCGTTCTCGATCGTTCCACCGCAGCGGTGCCGGCGGCTTTGCGTGGAGCCTGCGAACGTCGCGGCATCGAATACCGCGAGGTCGAAGCGCCCAACTTCGATTTCGATCCGGCCGAGCGGCTACCCGCAGGCGATCTGCTCTACCGGCCGGCGACGAGTCTCGCCGCGATGCGCGTCGAGCAATTCCTTTTCGCGCCGGGCGTCGCTACGTTTTACGCGGGCAGCGACGATCGCATATTCTTTGTCGGCACCTCTCAACCACTAGCGTTCGAACGCGCGGGGATTCGCGTTCCGAAGACCGTCTATTGTGCGAGCCGCGATTACGATCTGCTCGACCGATTTGCGCAGCGCGTAGGCGGGCTTCCGCTCCTTGCTAAAATGGGGGGCCAAGCCGGCGCCGGGGTCGTCATTCTCGAGTCGCATCGCGCGCTCTACTCGTTCGTCGATTACGCCCTTTCGATTGGTCGCCCGCCGATGCTGACCGCCTTTCTCGCGAACACGCGGCCGTGGCGCGTCGTCGTGGTCGGCGATCGTTGCGTGGCGGCGGCCGAGCTCGTGTGCATACACGGGGATTTTCGCGCAATCGCTCACGGCGGCAGCGGCAGCTTTACAACCGAACCACCGAGCGCCATCGCGGCAGCCGCTGTCGCCGCGGTTAAAGCAACGCGACTCGAATTCGGTGGCGTCGACATCCTCGATACCGCCGACGGCCCGTACGTTTTGGAGTCGAATTTCCCGTGTTTCTTTCCCGAAGCGGAATTACTTGCGGGCATCGACGTTTCAGGAGCGATGGTCGATCACCTTATTCGCAAAGCCATTGCTCTCGAGTCGACCACCTGATTCTCAAGCGCGAGCCTTCGAATCGGTGGCCGACAACGTAACTCCGTCTCGAGTTACTCTTCCAGGTTCTCGGCGTGAACTGCGCCGCCGCCCACAACGCCGTCGAGATCTTCGTCGGTGAGGGTGTTCTCCGGAACCCCTTCCTCGATCGGTTCGGGCTCGTCTATCTCAATGTTGGACACAGTAAACTCTCTTTCGCCTGGTAAGGCGACGCCAGCGGTACCGATCTGTCTTACTTCGACGAAGCCGCCGTGTTCCATCCACCACCATGCTCGCCCAATTCGGCGGCACCCTATGGCCTTGTTCTATCGCCTTCACGTCCGAATAGCGGCCCGCCATGGCGCGCTATCTCGAATAAGCCAACGCGTCGCATTGGTTGTCGCACCTCGCGCCCTAAGTTTGCCGTTGTTTGTAGATGGTTCCCGTCAGTCGCGCAGATCCAATGAAAACCATTGCAGCGCTAAGGCATGCCGCAAAAAGTGAGTTAGGATAAAAGACCAAAGCAGTCAACGCTATTGTCGGAGTAGGAATAGGACCGCAGCTACGCGCCGGCCAGGCTTCCACAGATCATGCCACTTGCTGGCAGTGAAGACGCAGTACCAAAAGGCGAGCCCTACGAACGGGCCGCTACCCAATCTACCGAACGGAAACAAAACGATAAGCGGAACGATTATCGCGAACCCTAGCGCGCCCATTGCCGCATGCGGTGTAATTCTGTCCGCCGCTCGGGCGGATACCTCTGTTGTGGTAAGGTCCTTTTCGGAAGCCCGTAGTTGTATGACGATCAGACCGCCGGTCCATAGAGCCGCACTAACGGCTGAGATCGCGATGAGGAACGCTTCGGACGGCTCGCACATTCTCGGCACCCTTTCGTTTGTTTGCTATATTAGCTGGGCTTCGTTTCTTGTTCGCAGTGGTATTCGTGGCTTCATCGCAACTCGCGAGCGCTCCAAGTTGTTTATGCCCGCTATGAACACTGAGCCCATAGTCACCCCGTTCGGCTTTACCTCAACCGCAGACGATGTGATTCGAGGTAGACCGCTCGCGCGTTGGCGAGCGCGGGCGCCGAAGTCACCTTAGCCGTTCGCAACGTCGAGGCCGGCAAAGCCGTGGCTTCCGATATTGGTACTGCGTGCGGCCGCTACGCTTTGGACCCAAACAATGCCGAGCGACTCTGGAACGTCGCACTGAATTTGCTCTCGAAAGGTAGGATTCCCGTGTGACTCTCCCTATGAGCGACGAGCGTTCTGAAGCACTACGCGGTGAAGCCGCGCCAAGCAGAGAGAATACTGCCATCGACCGCCCCTTCGAGCGGTTCTACGGGGGGCGGTGGGTCCGAAGTCGACGTGGGGTTTTGGGTTGGGGTGCCCCGTCTGAAGGTGATGAACCCCGACGAAAGCCAATAGACACGACACGCGGGCGCGTAGCTCAGGGGGAGAGCGCTACATTGACACTGTAGAGGTCATAGGTTCGAAACCTATCGTGCCCACCATCTGAAAAACCCCGTATTCCGGGGTTTTTCTTTTCCCTTGCTTCGTTTTCTGGAATTTGCTTGCGAAGGACGCACGATCGGTTGCACCGGAGATGGCCTGCTGGGCGCCGATGAACGAATGGAGACGAAAATGCTCGACGATCCGGAAAAAATCGCCCGCGCGAGTTATCTCGCCTACGTGAACAAAGACCGGGCGGCGATCGAGGCCCTGATCGACGAAGGTTTTCATTTCACGAGCCCGCTCGACAATCGGATCGACCGGGCGACCTACTTCGCGCGATGCTGGCCGAATTGTGAAACCATCATTAGCTTCGAATTCATCCATGTCGTTTCGAGCGGCGAACGAGTGTTTGTGACGTACGAAGGATCGAGTACTCGGGGACGTTTCCGGAACACGGAGTTGCTAACGATCAAGCACGGGAAAATCGTCGAGGTGCAGGTCTTTTTTGGATGGTCCATTCCGCACGAAGCCCCAGAGGGCGGCTTCGTAGATCCGAGCTAACACCGACCGGCCGGACAAGGGTGTTCGTGTCATGACCGTGTAGCTGACGTCGACGACGGAGGACGCGATGGTGGTGAATCGGCGGCCTGGCGCCAGCGGTATCCCGAAATTGCGGTACGGCATCGCTCTCTTGCTCGGTTTCGGCGTGCTGGTCAACTACTTCGACCGCGTGAACCTCTCGGTCGCGCGCGACGCACTGCACACGGATTTCGGGGTCGGCGCTGCGGCCTTCGGCATCCTCTCGAGCGCGTACAGCTACACCTACGCCGCCCTCCAGTTGCCCGTCGGGGTCATCCTGGATCGCTACGGGGTCAAGACCATCGGACGCATCGCGGCACTGCTGTGGAGCGTCGCCTCGTTCTTAACCGCCGTGACCGTGAATTTCACGACATTCTTCGGGGCGCGGCTGCTGCTCGGCGTCGGCGAGGCACCGACCTTCCCCGCCAACGCGAAAGCGATCGGCTATTGGTTCCCGCGGCCCGAACGTGGACTCGCGACCGCGCTCTTCGACGCGGCCGCGAAGCTCGGGACCGCAATCGCGATTCCGATCATCTCGCTGATCGCCGCGAGTTTTGGTTGGCGCGGCGCCTTCGTCTTTACCGGGGTGTTGAGTCTGATCTTCTTCTTGGCATTCTGGGCCTTCTATCGAAATCCAAGTGAGGACAAGCGACTCTCCGACGCCGAGCGCACCTACATCACGGAAGGCGGCGCGCAATCCGAAGGGCGCGTCGAGATTAACGAGGGTGCGCGCCTCGCGTACCTGCTGCGCCAACCAAAAGTGTGGGGCTTGACCTTAGGTTTTTCCGCATACGGATACTCGTTCTACCTGTTCTTGACATGGTTGCCGAGCTACTTGAGCGGCGCCCTGCACCTCGGGCTTATCGCCTCGGGCTGGTACGCCGCGGTGCCGTGGCTCGTCGCTGCGATCTCGGACCTCGTCGTGGGGGGATGGCTTGTGGACCACCTCATCGCGCGCGGTTTCGAGCCGACGCGCGTTCGCAAGACGATACTGGTCGGCGGTCTTCTGCTCGGCCTTGCGATCGTCGGCGCGACGCAAACGCGCGATCCGATCGTGGCGACCGCATGGATCTCGGTGGCGCTCGCGGGCCTCGCCGCCTCGGCACCGATCGGCTGGTCGATTCCGGCGCTGATCGCTCCCAAAGGCAGCGTCGGCACGGTCGGC
>PMHP01000041.1 GCA_003158195.1 Vulcanimicrobiota bacterium
GATCTCCTCGTCGCGACCCCGCCCGCGCTGCGAACGCAGACGCGCGCCGGGGGACCGGTACGCGCGCTCCTCGCGCTCCTGGCCATCGCAGCGATGTTGCTCTCGTTCGGCGTCTATCGGCTTCACGCCGGGGTCGCCGATCATTCAACCCCCTATTCTACGAACGATCGCTAGCCGCGTCGTTCCGATGGCGCTGGCGCTCGCCGTCGGCGGCTTCGCGCTGTCGCTCGCACCCCCGGGGGCGCTCGGCCCGTCGTGGTTGCTCTATCTCCTTGCAGCCGCGGCGTTTTTATGGGTGCTGCGCGCACCGCTCGACGTGCGGCGCGACGACTTGCTGCCGGCACTCGCGGTCCTCGTTTCCGCACTCGGCCTTGCGACGATGGCCCGGCTCTCGAGCGAGCTCGCACACAAACAAGAGATCTGGCTCTTGCTCTCGCTCGCGCTCGCGATTGCCGTCGGGCCGGTCTTCGACGGTTTTCGCAGACTCGCCGCATTCAAGTACGTCTGGGTGCTTGGCTCGGTCGTGTTGTTCGTGCTGCTTGCGATCTTCGGCCAAGAGGTAAATGGAGCGAGGTTATGGATTCGCATCGGGTCGATACAGTACGAACCGGTCGAACTGATCAAGCTCTTCATCGTCTTGTTCATGGCCGGCTATTTAGCGGAGACTGCCGACGTCATCGCGGCCGCGAAACCGTGGTCGATACGCGCGAACCTCAAGTACCTCGGGCCGCTGTTCTTGGGCTGGGCGACGTCGATGGCAATCCTCGTCTCGGAACGCGACATCGGAATGGCGTCGCTGCTCCTCGCGACGTTCGCCGCGATGCTCTACGTCGCGACCCGTCGCGTCGATCTGATCCTCGGGGGTGCTGCGCTGTTCGCGTTTGCGGTCTACGGCGCGATCCGGCATTTCCCGTACGTCAGCGCGCGTTTCGCCGTATGGCGTAATCCGTTCGCCGATCCGCTCGGCCACGGTTACCAGGCGCTGCAGGCGATGTTCTCATTAGCCGCGGGCGGCTTGCTCGGTACGGGGTACGGTCAGGGTCATCCCGGGTTCATCCCTGCGGTTGCGACCGACTATCCGTTCGCGGCCTGGAGCGAAGAGTTCGGCGCGGCCGGCGGGATCGTACTCGTGGGCGCCTTTCTCGTCGTCGTGCTGCGCGCGCTGCGCGTCGCGCTCGCGCAGCCCGACCTCTACGCCAAGCTGCTCGCGAGCGGCCTCGCGGCAACGCTTGGTTTTCAGGTGTTCATCATCGTGGGCGGAGTGCTCGGGCTCTTACCGCTTACCGGGATCACGTTGCCGTTCTTTTCCTACGGCGGGAGTTCGCTTGTCGCGAACTTCTTGTTGATCGCGCTCGTGTGGGCGATCGGCAGCGAACGAATCGCTCAGAGAGTGAAAATGAAAACGCCGGTTTGATCGAGCGCCCGCGCGAGCGCGCCGATCCCGGCTCCGTCGTGGGTCAGGATCGCGGCGGGCCGGAGCTTCGAAGCGAGCGCGACGGCAAGAGAGTCGAACGGAAGACAGAGACGCGCGTTCGCGAGCAACGTCCCGGCGAGCTCGGCGGTCGAGGCGTAGATCGGTACGACGTCGGCGACGGAGGCCGCGATCGCGGCGACTGAGGGATCGAGGAAAACGGTGGCCGGCGCGATGATGCGCGCCTTCGAACGCACGGCCCATGCGACGTACGCGCGCGCCCGCGGACTCCCGGCGGCCAGCGCCAGGAGGGCCGGCCCGTCAAGCACGAGCGCGGCAATGCTATCGGTCTCGATCATCGCGTCCGCCGGCGCGAGCGGACCGTGCTTCGCGCTCAGGGCGGCGAGAAAATGTTCCGCCTTGGCGACGTCGACGGGCGGCACCACGGACTTCGGATCGTCGATTTCGATGCGATGTCCGCGATTGAAAAACGACAAGAGCGAACGCAGCGTCTTACGCTCGCGCTGGAAAGTGATTTGAATCCGCCCGTTGCCGGCCACGCATACGTGTTCGTCGCGCGGCGCGGCCAACGTGAGGCGGCCCTCGGGGGTTTAGCCCGGAAGCGCGTGCTCGAGCGCCACCAGGTATCTCAGAACCGTGCGTAACTCGGCGACGTCGAATTCGCTCTCTAATAGCCGCGCAACGCTCCCGACCGCGAGCGGATCTTCGATTTGTCCGCTCGCTCCGAGCCCGCCGACGTCGTGAAAGCCGGAGGGGTCGAGGCGCAAAGTGACGGTGGTTCCGGCCGGTTCCGTGCCGCCGCGCACATCTTTGCTAAAGGCAATCGTCGTCGTAAGTTCTTGCATGTTCGGGCTTTTACCCAAGGTCCGGGCTCGGCCTCAATCGTATGCTCTGCAACCCGTAATGGGGGCCCGCACCGCAAAGCCGGCGCGGGGGCCGGAGCCATTCAACGGAGGGAGGGCAAGCATGACACCACACATTGGCCGCCGCAGCGCGGCCGAGTTCCTGGGTACGTTTTGGCTGGTCTTCGGGGGAACGGGAAGTGCCGTCTTCGCCGCCGTGTTCCTCACCGGCACGGGGGTCCCGGTCGGGATCGGTTTCGTCGGGGTTGCGCTCGCATTCGGGTTGACCGTTCTCACGATGGCGTTTGCGCTCGGCCACATTTCGGGTGGCCACTTCAATCCGGCGGTGACGGTCGGATTGTGGGCCGGGAAGCGTTTCCCGGCGAGCGAGATCGCGCCGTACGTCGTCGCGCAACTGGTCGGCGCCGTTGCGGGCTCGGGCCTCGTGTTTGCAATCGCGAGCGGCCATCCCGGCTTCGACGTTCACGTCAACGGTCTAGCCGCGAACGGTTACGGCGCGCATTCACCCGGCGGATACGATCTGCTCTCGGCGCTGATGACCGAAGCCGTGTTGACGTTCGGCTTCCTGCTCGTGATCCTCGGTTCGACGGACGCGCGCGCGCCCAAAGGCTTCGCACCGATCGCAATCGGCCTCGCGCTCACGCTGATCCACCTCATCTCAATTCCGGTGACGAACACGTCGGTAAATCCGGCGCGCTCGACCGGCCCCGCAATTTTCATGGGTGGGTGGGCACTCCAGCAGTTATGGCTCTTCTGGGTCGCCCCGATCATCGGAGCCCTCGTCGCCGGCTACGCCTACGGCGCGCTCGCCGGCGAGCCGGTCGCGGAGGCAACGAAGTAGTATTTACACGAGTTCGTGCGCGAATAATGCAGCGACCGCGTCGTGCATGCGCGGATCGATCGCGGCTAAACGCGATCGCGTCGCTTTCGGCCAGGGCGAACTTGGGTCGTTGACTTCGACGTAGGCGCGCACCGATTCGGCGAAATACTCGTCGAGGCCGGTTGCGGCGTACGGCGTGACGAAATCGCGGGCGCTTGCGAACGCGCGGCGGATAGCGAGGTCGTAGCCGCTGCGATAGACGCCTCCGCCGAGCGCGCAGTCGAGGCCGTGCGCGAATTCGTGGGCGACGGTCATTGGGGTCGCGGAGCGAAGATAGACGGTGCGCTCTTCGACGACGAACAAGCCGGCAGGCGGAACGGGCCACGCGTCGACATCGACGCCGAGGCGGCGCAGCGACGGTGAGGCATCGTTGTAACGTCGCGACTTCGGCAGCGGAACGATGCGAACGCCGCGCGTCGCAGCGAACGCGAGCGCGGGCTCTCCGAATCGCGCCAACGCTGCCGAGATCGCGGCAACGACCGCGGCCGAGCCGCCGGTGATGAGCTCGGCGCCGGGCGCCGCAACGGTACACATCCGCCCATCGTGCACCCGGCGTATGAGCGCAATATTAGCGAAGCGTGACGGACCTTCGACGCCGCGCGGCGTAGGGTCGTGCGTTGAGGCTTTTCGCGCTGCGCTTCATGCTGGCCATGGCTGCGTTTCTGGGAAGCGCGGGCTCGCTTGCGCTCGCGCAGCTCGCAGTCGGGCCGGGCGCGATCGTTTCGACGGTGCGCGACGCCTCGGGACGGGCGGTCGCCGGAGCCCTGGTCGTCGCCGATGGGCCGACGACGCGCGAAGCGGTCACGAGTTCGATCGGTGTCGTGACGCTGCTTGGGCTGCCGGTCGGTACGTACGACGTGCGGGTCACGCGCAGCGGCTTTGCTCCGTCCGGGACGAGCGTGCGCGTCGGCGGGAGAGCGGACGGCATCACGATCGTGCGGCTCCGTTTGTCGCCCGCGGCGTTCGCAAACCTCAGCGGCGCGGCGACCATCCCGGTTGCGGCAGGGCTCGATGCGGGCAACGCACCGTCGGTCGCCGAGGCGTTGACGGCGTCGCTTGCGACCAACCTCGTCCCAACGGCCCTCGGCAAAGGAATCGGCACGACGCTCGAGGGGACGCAACCCGGGGAAACGCGCGCCGAGCTTGACGGGATTCCAATTGCGGGCGTGGCCCCTGGGCCGGCGGCGCTGCGCTACGGCAACGCGCTGCAGCTCGACGGCGTCGAACTCGCCGAGGGCCCGGCGCTCGGGGGAACGAGCCCGGACGGCGCGATCGGCGGCATCATCAATTACCGGACGGCGCCGATTGCAACCTCGCTCGATGCGGGGTTCGCGATCGGTTACGATTCCGCGTTCAAAGCGTTTCAAAACCTTCGCTTCAGCAATACCTACGGCAAACTCGGCGTGCTCACGAACCTCGTCACCGGCGATGATCCGGACCACGCGCAACTCCTCAAAGCGCGGATCGCGCTCTCGTCCGTAACATCGGTCGATCTGGCCACGTACGGCGCGCAGTCGCTCGTCGCACAGGGGACGACGATGTATGCTAACGTCGCCCCGGCATCCGCGCTCGACCTGCGCACGATGCTCGGTACGGGCACGCTGCAGGGCCGCCTGTTCGAGAGCGAATCCGACACGAGTGTTACTCCCGCAATGACCGCGCAGACCGAAGACTGGCGCATCCACGGGATGCAACTCGCCTACGACATTCCGTTCGTGGAGAATCTCTTCTCGGTGGGTTTCGAGCGCCAGGCGCAGAGCGTGACGTTTGCAGCCGGCACTCCGCTCGACGAAACGTTGACGACCGTGCGGCTTGGAACCGACCTGCAGCTTTCGCGCTTGAGCCGGCTCGAGCTTGCCGATGCGATCGGTAGCGGGACGGGAGTACGACGCCGCAACGATCCGCAGATCGCGCTCGCGCTGCGCCCCGACCCGAAGCTCACCTTGCGCTTCGCGGCGGGAAGTGCGTATGCGACGCCGCTCGAGGTTCTGGCTGCGAGCGGGCTCGATAATCCCGTCGCACAAGCGCCCGAGACGTCCTTCGGTTTCCGGGCTAGCGCGGACGCGACCCTTGGGACCGTCGATCATTTGCGCATTGCGGCGTTCGAACTGCGCCGCTTCGATTCGTTTTCAGCGCTTGCCGACGGGCGTTCGAGCGGCCTCGAGCTCGGTTTCGAGCAGCCGGCATTGCCGGGGCGCCTCGGCATCGTTGCCGGCGTGGATTTCACGCGCACGTACGCGTTCGGTTCGCAGCAACCGCTCGAACGTTACGCCGGGATACCGTTGCTCGCAGGCGAGCAGTTGGGAAGCGATCCGTTTACCAAGGCGCGGCTGGCGCTCGCGTATCGTGCGAATTCGCGCGAGCTCGACTTCGGTGCGACGCTGGTCGGGGCGAACAACGCGCTCTCGAGCCGCGCCATCCTCCTCGGCGACGCCTCGCTGAAGGTGACGGCAGCATCGCTTGCCGACGTGCGGCTCGGAATCGAGAACCTCTTCGGACAGACGGTCTCCGATCCGGAACTCGCGCCGCTCTACCCGCGGCACGAGTACACGTTGACCGTGGGACGCGCGACCGGCGGAACCTAACGGCCGCTCGCCGGTATCGGCCTGATCCGGTAGACGACGTTGGCGAGGTCGTCGGCGATGAAGAGGCTGCCGTCCGGGCCGACCGCGACGCCGGTCGGGCGGCCGATGCGCGAACTGTCGTCGAGTTGGAAACCGGTAATGAACGGCTGCCACTGCACGTTCGGATCGCTCCAATCGACCGTCTTCACCGGATCGTCGCCATGCATCGGTACGAACGCGACGCGCGGCGCGACCAGCGGCACGTGCCACGAACCGTGCAGCGCGACGAACGCGCCCCCGCGGTATTGTTCGGGGAAGGCGTGTGCGCCGCTTGGGTGGAGCGGGTAGAACGCGGCTCCAATCGGTGTCTCGTACGCCGGGAAAACGACCCGCGGCACCGCGATCTTCGAGCAGTCGTGGCCGGCGTAAGCAATTCGCCGGTTCTCGTAACAGTCGGGCCACCCGTAGTCGACGGTCCCCGCGTGCGCGGTCACGTCGTCGAAAATCTCGTACGGATGACCGTGCTCGAGTTCGTCTTGCCCGGCAACGCCGGCCCAGAGCGCGTCCGTAGCCGGATCGGTTGCGAGCGCGATCGCATTGCGAATGTGCACGGCCTTGGGATGGATACCCGTTCCGTCGAGCGCCATCTCGAGGATCGTCGCGCGGGTCGGATCCTTCTCGACGCACGCGTTGCACGACGAGCCGACGCTCGCGTAGAGCCGGCGCCCGGCGACAGCGACGCTCGTCGTCGAATGGCCGCCCTGTTCGATCGCGCGGACGCTCGCGATGCGCTCGAGCGGCGCCGCGGCGGTGTGGTCGCCGGTCCGATACGGCACGCGCCAAACGCCGGTGTGGCTACCGACGTAGAGCGTTCCACCATCGAGCCATACCCCGGCGGCTTCGCCGTCGGGAACGCTTGCGAAGACGCGCGGTTCCCCCGCCTCACCATCGGCGTCCGGTACGACGTAGACATTGCTGCCGCTCGTGCCGACGAGGAGATCTCCGTTCGGCGCCGAGGCCAGCTCGCGCGGGCTTGCGACGCGGGCGATCTCGGTGATGCTGAATCCCGCCGGTACGAGCGGCATCGCCGCGGCGAGCAGGGCGAAGAATGCGGCCGTCACGTGCGGCAACCGTTGCGGAATGTCATTACAAGGTGAAATACCCCGCCGGAAGAGAGATCAGACCTTCCTGGGAACGTCACGGTGGTGAGCTTGCGTATTGAAGACTATGCCCTGATCGGCGACAACCACGGGGCCGCGCTGGTTGGGAAAGACGGCTCGATCGATTGGCTCTGTGTTCCGCGCTTTGACAGCGGGGCGTGCTTTGCGGCATTGCTCGGCAATCCTGCGAACGGCCGCTGGCAGATCTGCCCGGCCGAGCCGCCGCTCGAGATCGAGCGCACCTACCGCGATGGGACGCTCATCCTCGAGACGCGCTTCGTTTGCGAAGCAGGCGAGGTAACGCTGACCGACTGCATGTTGCTCGACAGCCCGCGCCCGCGCCTCGTGCGCGTCGCGCGCTGCGGCCGGGGCACCGTTGCAATGCGCTTGGAATACGTCGTCCGGTTCGATTACGGTTCGATCGTCCCATGGGTCCGTCAGACGGAGGAGGGGCTGCTGGCGGTCGCCGGCCCCGACGCGCTGCTGCTTGCAGGCGACGTCGAACTGCGGCCCGACGGCTGGCGGCACGTCGCCGACTTCACCCTGAATAAAGGCGAGCGCGCAACGTTCGAATTGAGCTACTTTCTTTCGCATGAACCCCCGCCGAAAGCTCGCGCTCCGCGCAACGCCGTGGCCGCGACCCAAAAGCGCTGGCGAACGTGGACCGTCGCGTGCCGCTACGAGGGACCATACCGCGCACTCGTCCACCGATCGCTGCTCGCGTTAAAGGCGCTGACGTTTGGGCCGACGGGAGGCATCGTCGCCGCGGCGACGACCTCGTTGCCCGAGCAACTCGGCGGGGTTCGCAACTGGGACTACCGCTATTGCTGGCTGCGCGACGCGACCTTCACGCTCTACGCGCTGCTCGCCGCGGGCTACGTCGAATCGGCGCGCAACTGGCGCGCCTGGCTGCTGCGCGCGGTCGCGGGCGCGCCCGAAGATCTGCAGATCGTGTATGACGTGCGCGGGGGACGGCGCCTGCCCGAGTTCGAGCTTCCGTGGCTTGCCGGCTACGAGGGATCGCAGCCGGTGCGCGCCGGCAACGACGCTCACCGCCAATACCAACTCGACGTCTACGGCGAGGTGATCGATCTCTTGTATGCGAGTCATCGCTTTGGGCTCGAACACACCGACGACGAATGGGCCGTCTCGCGCGCGCTGATCGGCGCGGTGGAACGGCGCTGGAAAGAGCCCGACCGCAGTCTTTGGGAGATGCGCGGTGAGCCCCAGCACTTTACCCACTCGAAGGTGATGGCATGGGTTGCGCTCGACCGGGCGGTGCGCGCGGTCGAGGAATTCGGGCTCGACGGACCGGTCGACCGCTGGCGCGCGACCCGCACGACGATCCACGCCGAGGTCTGCGCGAACGCCTATGATGCCAAGCGCGGCACGTTCGCGCAGGCCTACGGCACGCAGGAACTCGATGCAGCGACCCTCCTGATCCCGATTGTCGGATTTCTTCCCGCCGCAGATCCGCGCGTCCGCGGAACGGTTGCGGCAGTCGAGCACGAACTGCTTCGCGACGGCGTCGTTTACCGCTACACGCAACGCGGCACGACGGCGCAAGACGGCTTGCCGCCGGGGGAGGGTGCGTTCTTAGCGTGCAGCTTCTGGCTCGTCGACAACTACGTACTCGCCGGCCGTATGGAGGAAGCGCGCGCGCTCTTCGAGCGCTTGATCGCGCTTTGCAACGACGTCGGTCTCCTTGCCGAGGAATACGATCCGCATGCACGCCGGCAACTCGGAAACTTCCCGCAAGCGTTCTCGCACGTCGGCCTCATCAACAGCGCCTTCAACCTCTCGCACGACGCGAAACCCGCGAAAACCCGCGGCCGCCACGCCCGCCCTTAAGTCGCCCGGACCTTGGGCAAGATTATGCGTTTGCCGTCGTAGAGGATGGCGCCGGA
>PMHP01000121.1 GCA_003158195.1 Vulcanimicrobiota bacterium
TAACCTCGACGGTTTGCAAGATTGCTTGCGGCTCGAATATCGGCTGGTATGCCGCCTGCTTAGCTCGCACGACTTTTCCGAAGGCATCCGTGCCGCGGTCGTTGACAAGGACCGCTGCCCGAAGTGGCATCCTGCCGAGCTGGCCGACGTGTCGCCGGCCGGCGTTAACAGCTATTTCGCTTCGCTAGGAGGTCACGAACTGCGGCTCTGATGCAGCTCAATTTCAGCGAAGCGGTCTACGGACTGGGCGCCGGTATCTTTTTCATCGGCTACGTCTCGTTCCCGCGCCAGGCTGTTTTCTCTTAGGTTTCGCTAGCTGTTCCTCGACGCGAAACTTCACGATTTGCGTGATCAGTGAAAGCGGCAGCGGCTCATCGAAGGGGAATTGGACGGAGCCCTTGGCAGACTTGTACGCGGATAGCTCCTTCTTGAATTTTGCGATCGCGGAAGCGCCGGGGTAAAACCCGATGTGGCTTGTGTGCGCGCCGAACCACACGAGCATCCCCTCGAGCCGAAATGCCGGAATACGATAGCTGATCGTCTCCGTCGCTTTGGGCGCGGCTTTGCGAATTGTCTGCCGCATCGTGCGTAAGCGCTGCTGAACGTTTTTCGGAAAACGATCCGCATACTCGTCAAAGTTTTTCGCTGCATCCTCGTTCATGCATTCATTCCAATCGTCTGCTCGACTGTGGCTTCTTATGGCAATGAGCTTCTATCTGCGCATTGCCACACGGCGCTGTATCCGCATATTACCCGGGGCCATGCGAGCCAGCCTAAAGTAAGTGACGGATCATCCCGTTTTTGCGCCAGATGAAGAAAGAAATATCTTTATGGCAGATTTACCGCTCGCCGAACCAACGCTGACCCGCAGCACCCTGCTTCGGGGCACGGGGGCGCTCATCGGCACGATTGCGGCCGGCTCGATCTTAGCCACGCTCGCTCCCTCGCGCGTGTGGGCGCTCGAACTGACGTCGCTTTCGCAGCCGGACGGCGAAACGATCTTAAGCTTTGCGCAGGTGCTGTATCCGCACGCCACGCTGCCGACGGCGGTGTATGCGTTCGTCGTCCGGGATCTCGACAAGGCGGCCGCCAAGGATCCGGATCTCGCCGCCAAGGTGCACGCCGGCTGCGGGTCGCTCGACGCAGCCGCGAACGGGAGCTTTGCCAAAGCGAGCCCCGCCGCGCAGTTGGCTGCCGCGAAGAGTATCGAGGGCGCGCCGTTCTTTGCGACCGTACGCGGCACATGCATCACCGCGCTCTACGACAACCCGTTGGCGTACGCGCATTTCGGTTACGAAGGCGCCTCGTGGCCGCGCGGCGGCTACCTGCACCACGGCTTCAACGACCTCACGTGGCTGCCCAATCCGCCCGCGGACGCAAGCCCCACGCTCGGAAGCCTGTAGCACGGCTTCCGCTTCGCATCGTTTTTACAGGAGAACTCGGAATGGCAAGCTTCGCACACGATGACGCGTCGGTCGCCGTCATCATCGGCTCCGGCGCCGGCGGCGGTACGCTCGCAAACGAACTCACGCAAAAGGGCGTGAAGGTCGTCCTGCTCGAGGCCGGTAAGCGGCAATCGAGCGCGACGTTCGTCAACGACGAATGGCCGTCGTTCAGCCAACTCGCCTGGCTCGATAAACGCACCACCTCGGGTACCTGGCGTGTCGCCAAGGATTTTCCGAACTTACCCGCTTGGACGTGCAAGACCGTCGGCGGAACGACGACGCACTGGGCCGGCGCCTCGTTGCGCATCCAGGACCACGAGTTCAAGGCGCGCACGCATTACGGCGACATCGCGGGCGCGAGCTTGATGGATTGGCCGATCGGGCTCGCCGACCTCGAACCGTATTACGCGAAGGCAGAAGCCAAGATGGGCGTCACGCGTACCAACGACAACGCGGGACTGCCCGGCAACAACAACTTCAAAGTCATGTACAACGGCGCAAAGAAAGTCGGCTACAAGAAGTGCAGCACGGGGCACATGGCGATCAACAGCCACTACCGCGACGGCCGCAGCGGGTGCTTGCAGCTCGGTTTCTGTTTTCAAGGCTGTAAGTCGGGCGCAAAGTGGTCGACCCTTTACACGGAGATCCCGCGGGCCGAAGCGACCGGCAAGCTCGATCTGCGCCCGGAATCGCAGGTCGTCACGATCGAGACTAAGGGCGGCAAAGTAACCGGCGTCGTCTACGTCGACGCAAGCGGTCAACAGCAGCGCCAGAAGGCGCGCTTGGTCGCGGTTGCGGCGAACTCGATCGAAACGGCGCGCCTTCTGCTCAACTCGGCGTCCAACGAGTTCCCGGACGGCTTGGCCAACAGCTCGGGCCAAGTCGGGCGCAACTACATGCGCCACCTAACGGCCTCGGTGTATGCGACGTTCGAACAGCCCGTCCACATGTATCGCGGCACGACGATGGCCGGGATCGTGCAAGACGAGGTTCGCCTCGACCCGAGCCGGGGATTCGTCGGCGGGTACGAGATGGAGACGATCTCCCTCGGGCTACCGTTCATGGCGGCCTTCCTAAACCCGGGCGCGTGGGGATCTGAGTTCACCTCCTTCATCGATGCCTACTCGAACACGGCCGGCATGTGGATCGTCGGCGAAGACATGCCGCAGCAAACCAACCGCGTCACCCTAAACCACGATGTCAAAGACGCCAACGGCCAGCCCGTCCCGAACGTCCACTACGACGACCATCCCAACGATCTGGCGATGCGCGAGCACGCCTACAAAGCCGGCAAAGCGATCTACGACGCGGTCGGCGCGAAAAAGGTCGCCTTCGTGCCGCCCTATCCTTCGACGCACAATCTGGGCACGTGCCGGATGAGCGAGGACCCCAAGCTCGGGGTGGTCGACAAGCATGGCCGCGCGCACGACATACCGAACCTGTTCATCTCCGACGGCAGCCAGTTCACGACCGGCGCCGGCGAGAATCCCACCTTGACGATCGTCACGCTGGCCATCCGCCAATCGGATTACATCGCCGACGCCATGAGCAAGCAGCTGGTCTAATGTGTAACATCTACGCCAAAGCCGACACGATGCTCTACGAATCGCGCACGCGCTCGTTACGGATTCACGGCGTCTTGACCACGATTCGTCTCGAGAACCATTTTTGGGACGTCCTCGCCGAGATGGCGTCGCACGAGCGCTTCTCGACCAATCAGCTGATCGTGAAGCTGCACGACGAGCTTATGGAATATCGCGACGAAACGACGAACTTCACGTCGTTCCTGCGGGTCTGCTGCCTGCGCTACATGTCGGTTCTGGCGGGCCGGCTGACAGCGCCGGAGCATGCACCGGAGAACGCATCGGAGCCGGTCTTACGAGCCGTCCGCTAACTCACGAGGAGAGATTCGAATCTTGTCTCGCTACCTGCACACGTCGATCTTCGTCAACGACATGGCCGCGTCGATTGACTTCTATACGAACAAACTCGGTTTGAAACTGCTCGACGGACCGCTGCACTATCCCGGCAACGCGGACATGGCGTTCGTCGGGGCCGATTGGAACTCGTACATCGAGCTCGTTTTCGATCTTGAAGAGCACGCGCCGTACGAGATCGGCAATCGCTACGAGCATCTCGCGATCGAAGTCGACGGCGATCTGCCCGGCTACGTTGAGAAGCTGAAGTCGCAAGGGGTCAAGGTGCTCACGGCGCCCAAGAAGTCGCCGGGCGGGACACGCTGGATCGCCTTCGTCGAAGATCCCAACGGCA
>PMHP01000093.1 GCA_003158195.1 Vulcanimicrobiota bacterium
CTGCTCGGCTTCGGTCTGTGCGTGCTCTTGATGTGCGGCTTGGAATTCGCGACTTGGCTGCGCTTCTTCGGTTGGATGGCCGCGGGGCTGCTCGTCTACGCCTTCTACGGGTACCGAAGGTCGTTGCTGCGGCGGTGAGCGCCGCCGTGCGTCTGCCGCGCGTGCTCGGTTTGTTCGACGTGTCCGTTCTGGCGTCGGCGGCGATGGGCCCCGCGTATAGTCTCGCCGTCACCATGGGGCCGATGATGGCGGCGGCGGGCACCAACGCGACGCTCGCGCTCGTGCTGCTCGCAGCCGTGATGTCGTGCGTTGCCGTCGCATTTTCGCAGCTCTCGGCGGCGATGCCGAGTGCCGGCTCGTCGTTTAGCTGGGTGGCCGCGGCCTTTGGTTCGCGGATCGGCGCGTATGCGGCCTGGCTGCTGTTGCTTTCGAATTACTTCGCGACGATGACGACGGCGTTGCCCGCGGCGACGTACACGCTCGCACTCTTCGCGCCGAAGCTTGCGACGTCGCCGCTGTGGGATGCGCTCGTCGGCACGCTCTGGATCGTCGCGAGCACACTGCTGCTCTACGCAGGCTTGCGGCCGACGGCGTTCACGACCGCGGTGTTCCTGATCGCCGAACTCGCGGTCGTCGGCGCGAGCATCGTCGCGGCGTGCCTCGCGCATCCGGCGCCCGAACATCTCGCTGCACCCGCGCTGCCGAGCCCGTTCGTCGGCATCGCGACCGCGATGGTCCTCGGCATCTGGATGACCGACGGCTGGGAAGTCTCGGCATCGGCGTCCGAGGAAACGACGGGAGCGCCCAACACGCCCGGCCGCGGGGGACTTCTCGGGCTGCTCGTTATGACGGCGTTGCTCGTTGCTGCGATGATCGCCTACGGCCGCGTCGGTTCCGTCGCGGGATTTGCCGCCCACCAAACCGACGCGATGTCGTACGTCGCCGATCGCATCGGAGGTTCGTTCTGGCACGTCACGATCGTCGCGACCGTCCTCGTGTCAACCGCGGCAACGCTCTGGACGACGATCTTGTACCTCTCGCGCAGCGCCTATGCGATGGGCCGCGAGCGCGTACTCCCGGGAGCAATCGGTCGCTTGAACCCACGCGGAATCCCGGCGAATTCACTCCTCGCCGTGTTCGGCTGCACGGCGGCGTTTACGCTTCTCACCGGCTTCTGGCCGACGGCTGCAAGCGTGCTGAACCTGGTCTTGAACGGCACGAGCGTCTTCCTCGGCGCTCTGTTCGCGATGTCGGCGATCGCCGCGATGAAGCTGCTACGCGGACGTCCCGGTATCTCGCCGTGGTCCGGCGCCGTCGTTCCGCTCGCGGGCGCACTCACGCTCTGCGGGATCATCGCGGTCGATGTCGCGCAATCCGACGCCGTAACGCGCGCGATCGAAATCGGCGGCCTCTTGCTCGGCGCGCCGTTCGCCGTATGGCGCGGCCGCGCGGGCGTACGTCTCGAGAGCGCGGCTTGACTCTCGCTTTGCGATCCTTGACGAACGAGTCGGAGAGCAATCTCTTGCTCGCTAAGTCATCAACCGCGAGTGGGTGCTAGCCGCTACACCCGCGTCACTTGTTACGATACGAAAAGGAGAAGGGCGAAAGACTCGTGTATCCGCAGTGAGCATTCCCCCTTACCTACTTAGACGATAGGGCTGAAGGCCCATTAGGGGCGCTACCCATTCAGTACTCCGTGTCGAATCGACCCCGGGATTTGAAACACAACACCTGATCGCGCCTCGGCGCGATTTGTTCATGGCGGCGTGGCGGGATATGGGCCAAATGCTCCCTGCGCTAGCTTCAGATTGCGAAGGTGCCATGCTCGTTCGTGCGGACTCGACCTCGTGCCGGTAAAATCCCGGCGAGCCGTGAAGGCGACGCCCGTCACGAGTCAGCTGGACGTCGCCCAGCAGGCTTGGGAGGACGCACGCTACGACGATCTCCTGCGCGACCTTGAGGGATCGCGCGACGGCCGGGCTCGCCTTTTGCGCGCTCGCGTCTATCTGCGCCGTCGAGACTACGAAGAAGCGGCGGCCCTGCTGCGAGGCGGCTTCGACGACCCAAACGATGCCGCGATCGCTGGGATCCTGCGCACGTCGGCGAGCGAGCGATCGGGGTCCCCGTCAAAGGAGGCACCGGCGCCGCCGCCGCAAGGCGCGAGTCGCAAAGTCGTTGCGGCTGCCCACCTCTACACAGCACTGGCCGCATGGAGGCGCGGCGATCTCGAGGCGGCCTACACCCTGGCAAGCCGCGCCGTCAACGCGGGCGACGTCGAGTCTGCCGCCTTCGCGCTCGACCTTCAGGGGTGGATCGAAGTATCCCGACGGCGTTTTGGGCCCGCGGCGCGTCGCTTCCTCGAGACGTTGGACCTGCTGCGGGATCGGCCTCTTCGCGACGAGCATCTTCGCGCGAGCGCGTTTGCGGCACTCTCGCACGTAGCGCTTGCAACCTTCGCCTTCGATCTTGTGCCGCGTCTGACGTCGGAGCTGGCGTCGCACCGTCCGACCGTCGACACCATCCGGCCAACGCTTGCGACGATGCTCCAACTGTCCACGTTGCTCGAACTTCAAGCGGACGATCTCGCCGCGTACGAGATGTTGCTAGCGGCCCGTTCGCTCGACATCGAACACCCGTTTCCAAGTCTCGCCGATACCGAGATCGCGGCGTATCACCGTCGTCACAACAATGACGAGGCGCGCGCCGCTCACCTCGCGCTTGCGTACCGAAGCCTGGATGACACGAACTGGGTCAAGGCAGATATTGAAGCCCGGGTCGTCCCGGCGGTGTTTGCGGCCGAGGCCGCGCTGAGCGACGATCCGCGGGCCGGCAGTGCCCTCACAAAGGCGCTTTCGTTTTCGGGCCGGCGCGATCCAATGCTGGCTTTCGAACACGACAAGCGCGCTGCCGCCATGGTCCTGCTTGCGCGCGGCCGCGTGCAACAGGCGCGCGGCAGAGGCGAAGCAGCCGCCGCCGACGTGGCTCGCGCGATGGATATTTTTGAGGCACACGGTGAAGGTTACCTCTCCGCTGTTGCGAGCCTCGACCTTATGCGGATAACCGGAAAGCGCGAGCTCCCGCCTCCCTTACGAGCCGCACTGCGTGACGCACCCAGAGCCTGGCTGAGGGACGAACTCAAGCGACTCCGGGAGCGGTCCGAATCGCCGCTGGAAAAGCTCGCGCCTGCCGAGCGGCGGGTTCTTGAGAAACTTTGCGAGGGTGCGACAAGCCGCGAAATCGCAACGCAGCTTGGGCGCAGCGTCTCAACGATCCGAAACCAAACAATCAGCATCTTTCGGAAACTCGACGTCCACACGCGGTCCGCGCTTGTCGCCAAGGTCGGTGCGAGAGGCCACCTGCCGTAGCCGATAGCCTCTCGCAATCTTCGTTAGTTGATCGGTCCTCCTCCGATAAACGAGACGACCGCTTGCACCACGGCCGCGACGGCCGAGGCAACGATGGTTACAATCATGGGCTTTCGAACCTTTCGTAGTGTGTTTGCATTAGCGCAAACAGACTAGTCAGTTTCGACCATGCCCAGGGCGACGGCCTAGATTAGGGCGCCTTGCCTGTCCCCAGAAGTCCCGGCGCCCGCGGTGAGCGGGCAGCCCGAATCAGCGGCGAGCTAGGTAGCGGCCGGCTCCGGTTCGCGCTCGGGAATGCGCCCGCTGCGGCTCCACAAGAGCGCCACGCCTAGGATGAAGTACCCAGCGAAGATGTAGGGGAACGCGTTCGTCGGCGGCGCCGGCACGGGATAGACGCTGCCGACGGCCGGGATCAACAGCAGGCCGAGCGTGAACGCCGAGATCGCGACGTGGTACGGGCGCAGTTCGCCGAGCCGGCGCAAGTACAATGGCGCACCGAGCGCGACGAAGACGTAGATCGCGATGAAGCCGAACGACCCGAGGGTCGCGGTGTCGTTGAAGGCGTCGAGCGGAGCGATGCCGCCAAGGATCATGCCTCCGCCGACCAAAGCCAGCACGGCGGCGAAGGACGCAAGCGCGACGTGCGGCGTGCGAAAAATCGGGTGCGACGCACCGAGCGCGCGCGGGAACAGGCCGCTGCGGCTCTTGGTGAAGACGATGCGCCCGCCGGCATTGAGCGCAGCGAGCGTGATCGAGAACGACGAGAGCAGCGCTCCGACGTCAATCGCGATCTTGAGCGCAGGCAGGTGAGCGGCATCGGCCAGCGTGTCGAGCGGCGCGCCCATCTTGTCGAGTGCGGTCGGGAGCCCGCGTGCCGCCAGCACCTCGGCGTACGCGCAAAAGATAAAGAACGCACCGGCCGCGATCACGCTGAGGATCACGGCCGACGGGATCGAGTGGAGTGGGTTGTGCGCCTCTTCGCCGAGCGACGTGGCGCTTTCGAAGCCGACGAGCGAGAAGATCGCGACCGTCGCGCCGAGCGCGAGCCCCGAGAGGTTTGCGCCGCGCAGCGTGAGCTGATCCGGGTCGACGACGGTTTTGCCGTGCGCCAGCAATAATGCGAACAGGACCAAGATCAACGTGACCGAGCCCGCCTCCAAGCACAAGAGCGTGATCGTCGAGAGGCGGATGTCACGGTACGCCAAGCCGAAGGCGACGAGCAAGCAGCCTGCGAGCGGCAGAATCGGCGCGACGCTCGCATGCGCGCTTGCAAGCAACGCCGTGGAGAATACGGCAAAGCCCGTCAGCCCGGCGACGCCGACGAGCGCGTACGCCCACAAAAGGGCCCAACCGCACAACAGCGCCCCGCGCGATCCGAAGGCGCGCCGCGCGTACTCGTAGAGCGAGCCGGCCGATGCGGAGCGGCGCGCAAAGACGCGGATGTTGAGTGCGACGGCGACCAGCATGAGCGCGCCGAACGCATACGCGAGCCAGCTGGCGTTGCCCGCCGATGCGTACATCAGCGGCACGATCAGCACCGGCGTCATCGTCGGCCCGAGCATCGCGATCGACTGCGCAACGACCTCCCACAGATTGAGGCAGCCCGTGCGCAGCTCGTTCACGCCGCGATCCCAACCCCGAGGTCGGCGAGGATCTCGCGCGCCGCACGAGCCCCTTCGCGCGCGGCCCCTTCCATGAAACCTTGCAGCAGCACCGAGCAGTGCTCGCCCGCAAACAGCACGTTGCCTTGGCGCACGCGCTCGTATCCCGCGATGCTCGCGTACTGGCCGCGCAACCACCCGGAATAGCTCCCGCGCGCGAACGGATCCGCCGTGACGTGGCTGAGCGCGGCCTTTCCGGTGTAGTGCTCGGTCGCACCGGGCCACACGCGCTCGAGCTGATGCGCGAACGCCCGAGCATAGGCCGCCGTCTTCGGTGCGGTGCTCGTCGTGTACGGGCCCGCCGGATTGAACCCGGCGCTTCCCTGCGCTGCGGCGAAATCGACGATCATCCCGGTCGTTCCGGGCTGGCCCCGGGTGGCTTCCCACGTTTGTAGGAATGGCCCGTCGTAGGTGATATCGCCGCTGCTGCTGCCCGGCCACGGGCCCGCCTCGCGCCAGTAGCGGTCGTCGAACTGCAGGATCAATTTGGAATGATCGCCGTACCCGAGCTCGGCGATCGCCTTGCGCTTGCGCGCGTCGAAGTCCGCGCGCGACAGATCGAGGCTGCGCAGCACGATGAAGGGCAGCGTGACGATCGCCTTGTCGACGACGTCGGTCAGCGTTCCGTCAGGCGTAGCGAATGCGAGCTCGACCGTGCCGTCCGAACGGCGCGCGATCGCTTCGAGCCGGTATCCCAGACGAACTGTGCCTTCGGGCAGCGCGGCGGCGATCGCGCGCGGCAGGCGCTGGTTGCCGCCGGCGATGTGATAGCGCTCGTCGGACGGACCGAGCGCCACGAACTCGCCCGTTCGCTCGTTGTACTGCGGTTGCCGCCCGAGCCAGTAGATCATGTTCAGCGCGCTTTGCAGGTCCGGATCGATCCCGTATTCCGCCACGTACTGCAGGAGAATGTACTTGCCGAGGTTGGAATGCAGCCCGCGGTGCACGAAGCGGTGAATCCACTTCGTCAAACTCATCGAATCGAGGAAGCGACCGGCGGATGTCGAGGTCTGGTAGGTCGTGACCGGGCCGGCGGCCGCGACTTGCTCTTTGAGCGTCGGGTAAAGGCCGCGGAAGTCCCGGAAGAGTTCGCGCTCGGGATAATACGCGCCGTTCTCGAGGATCGTTTGCTGCCGCGTTCCGTCGCCGGCCAGCACGTCTTCGAGCCGCAGGCCGAACCGCTTGGCCAACGCTTGCATCGTCGTATGGTCGGTGTCGATCAGTTCGGCGCCGTATTCGCTCGTTTGACCGTTGTTCCAGAATGCCGACTCGGAGTGCATGCGCCCGCCGACGCGCTCCTGCGCTTCGTAGACGATTGCCCGAACCCCGCGGTCGTGCAACGCGAGCGCTGCGGAAAGTCCCGCGATACCCGCACCGACGATCGCCACGCGCGCTGGGTTTCGCGTGGCCTCGAGCGCCGCGCCGGGCCTCGGTCCGGCGATCAGCGGAACGAACGCGCTCGCCGCTGCCCCCGCAAGGAAACCGCGCCGCGAGAGCCGCCCGCGAAACGGTGTCGCCGCCACCTTACAACCGGATGTCGGCGCTGAGAAACGCGTTGAACGGAAGCTTTTGGCCGACGAAGCCCGTCTGCGAGTTGTTGTACCAGCTCCCGTAGGGATACTTGAGCTGGATCGGCGGATCCGCTACGAAGTTGCCGGCCGGCGCGAGCAAGTTGGAAGCCAATTGCGCGTAGACGCAGGTCGACGTGCTGTCCCACGCATAGTGACGCTGGTAGCAGGTGTCGGTGATGCCCGTCATCGTGAGCGTGAAACTCACGGCACGGCTAGCTGCGTAACCGAACTGCAGGTTCGTCGTCAACCGCGTCGGTTCGCGAAACGCCCCGAAGCTGTCGAATTTGCCCGAGTACTTGTCGGGGATGAACAGATAACTCGCGCAGCTCGTCGTGTCGGCCGCCGTTCCGGCCGTTACGGCCGAGCACGAGAGCGGATCGTAGCCCGGGTAGACGAGCGGCGAACCGTAGAACGAGCCCGAGCTGAACGTGAGGCTCGGCGTCACCGAGAACTTCGCGCGCTTGTAGTTGAGGACCATCGTCACGACGTCGGGCGTCTCGTAACCGTTCGCGCCTTGAAACGGTGAGGGCAAGATGTCGTACGGCGTGTATTCGCCGTTGCGGTCCATCAGCGGTTGCAGGGGCATGCTGTAGTACGGGTTGGCGATGGCGGGATAGACGCCGTCGGCGACGCACGCCGGGTCGGCCACCGACCCTGTCGGCGGGTTGACGTAACACGGGGAAGCGAGGACGCCGCCCGATGTCGTGCCGCAGTTCTTCGTGTTCTGTTGGGTCGCGCACGCCGAGGTGTAGGCGTTGTAGTTGCGGATGTAGTCGTTGAGGTTGTCGATCTCGTTCGTGTTCCCAGCCCCGAAGTTGTTGTAGTGGACGCGACTGCGGGTGAACGTGTAGCTCAGGAGGCCCGCGAACCCGTCGCGATCGAAATCGCCTTTGCGCAGCTGGAATTCGACGCCGTAGTTGCGTTGGCTCCCGACGTTGAGACCGTCGAGCACGCCCTGCGTGCCGATCGGAATGTTCGCGAGTTGATCCTGGGTCGAGCGATAGAACGGGGTCAGCTTGAATGAAACGTCCGTTCCCCGGAGGTGCTTCTCGAGCGAGAGGTCGTAGTTGTTGGAGTACGACGGCCGCGATTCGTGGAACGGCGTGTTAAAGCCGTAGGGCAAGAATTGTCCGATGAACGTCGGCAGATCTTGCTGCACGACGTTGTACTGCTGGTACGAGGTCGGTGCGGGCGCGGCATAACGCCCGTACGAGGCGCGCAAGACGGTGTCGGGGTTCAGCGTATACGTCGACGAGATGCGCGGCTCGTACGCCGTGAAGCTGACGGTTCGCGGGCTCGCGTTGACGAGGTCCGCGTTCGTGCCCGGCGTGCAGAGCGAAGCGCCGGTCAACGGGTCGACGCCGAGGTCGCCGGCCGAGTCCGTGCACTGCGCGACCGACGTCGCGCTCGTACCGAACGAATATTCGCGGTCGTAGGCGTTGAACCAGAACTGGCGCGCTGGGTATCCGCTCACGGTGTCGTCGAGCCGGTACGTGAAGTTTTCGACGCGCAGCCCAGCATTGACTAAGAGCCGGTCGTTTGGGTGCCACTGATCGGCGAGCGAGGCTGCGCTGTAGAAGGGCGTGATCTCGTCGATCTGCGCGAACTGCCCGTTGTTCGTCACGACCCACCCAGCGCCGTTGACGAGCGCCGGCGAGCCTGCGGGCGCCGTGATCGGCAGCGTCAGGGATTGACCCGGAAATCCCGTCGCCGGCGTTCCGAACAGTCCGTACGAATTGAGGCCGCCGGAGGGGTTGATGGTGCCGTTTGCGTTATAAATTGGTGCGTAGCAGCTCGCATACAATCCGGTCGAAGGGCTATAGCAGTTCCCCTTCGCGTCCACGAGGTTCGTCGTGATCGCGCCCTGATAGGTGTCCCCGCTATAGGTCTCGAGTTTCTGCGTAAGGTACGAGGCGGTCGCGGTCAGCAGGTTCTTGTCGCTCAGTTGATTCGCGTAGTTCGCAGTCACGCCGTAGTCGTTGCCGTGGACTTCGTAATCCTGAATCTCCCCGCCGAAAGCCGTGAAAGCGCTAACCGGGCCGTTGATGAACCACGTGTTGTATTCAGAATAACCGAAGATCCGGAGGTACGAACTCGGGCTGAAGTTTTTCTGATACTGAAGCTTGAGGATCGAGGCCTGGTGGTCGTCCGCGTCGCGTTGATTGGGCCCGAGCAGCCCATCGAACGGCGTATGCGTCGCACTCGACGGCGAGACGGCGATGCCGATGTTCGCAGGATTGGGCGTCGCATAGAGCGGCCCGTTATAGACGTACTCGTCGGTGAACGTCGGCGTACCGACCGCGTTCCCCAGGAGTCCGAGGCCGCCGAGGTCGTTCGGCGAGCTATAGAACTGCGATTGAACGTCGCTGTTGACGAAGAGGAGCTGAATATCGTCCTTGAGCAGACCGTCTTTATGCGGCAGCGCGAAGTGGAAGTTCGCAATGCTGTCGCGTTCGGTCGTGTTCGCGATAGCATAACTTTGGCCCGGCGAAAAGTACGCCGGCGAACTGCCGTCGTACACCGTGCCGTTGTTGCTGGGTACGGAAAGCGGATAAAAGAACAGCGGGTTGCTCGCGCCGTTGAACTGGTCGGAGTAGCGGTAGTCTTGGTTCTCGCCGCCGAGCGCGATGTAATACGTGAAATTGCGATTGTTCGTCGCGCCGCTCGCCTCGAAGCTGAATTGGTGATAGAACGTCGGTGAGCCGACGCCCGCGCGAACCTCCTCGTACCCGGGAAAGACGCCGGTCTTGATGACTTGATTGATGAAGCCCGAGAGGCCCGACGCTTCGGCCGACGGCGGCGTCCCGCCGGTATATGTTTGCACCTCCTGCGAACCCAGGCTCGCGAGCGTCGTGATCGGCGCGTAGTCGGACGCGCGCTGCACCGGGATGCCGTCGAGTTCGTTTGCGACGTCGCTGTAATCGCCGCCGCGGATGTAGACGAGCTGATTCCAACCTTGTTGGCCCTGCGGAACGTTCGCGCCCGGCGTCGTGGCAACGGCGCTGTAGGCTTGGTTGAGGCTGCCGGGGCCGCCGACCGCCGCAGCTGCGGCTTGCGTCGCGGCATTGACGGAATACACGTCGCTCGTCGTACCGGGCCGCACGAGGCCGCCGGAGGCGCGCGAGCGGACGGTCCCGATCGTCTTGAGGATCTTCGCGAGCGAAAACGTTCCGACGGTCTGAACTTGGTCGGCGAACACCGATATGCCCGAGGCCGAGACCGGGTCGTAACCCGCGCGTTCCGCCGACACGGTGTACGTGTCCGGCGAGAGCGAGATGAAAGCAAATTCACCGTTGCCGTTCGTTTGCATCGTCGCCGTTTGTGTCGGCGAGACCACGGTCACCGCGGCGGCCGCGATCCCGGCACCGGTAGCTTGGTCGACGACGCGCCCGCGCAATCCGCCGGTCGTGCCGGCCTCGGCCGGAAGAGCGATGCCCGCGAACAGCGCAACGGTAAGAGCAATGCCCGAGAAGCGAACGAACAAGTCAGGCCTCCCAAAAGACGTGCCGGCCACCCTCCGAAGGAGGCCGGATGCCCGGTTGCCTTAGGAAGTGCGGGCCGAAGAACCTCGCGACGGGACCGGCCTTACTGACAAATAGGCGCCGTAGGGCGCACCAGATGGCCCGCGGAACAAGTAACGGAAGTCGTCGAACTGACGAGCGACCGGAGAAAAAATATCGTGCAAGCGACCCGAACCCGCACGGGCGATCTGCTCGAACGCCGCAACCGGGCCGTTCCACGGGGTCTCTCGACCGCGCACCCGCTCGTCGTGGCGCGCGCCGAGGGGGCGCGCCTGTGGGACGTCGACGGTCGCGAGTACGTCGATTTCGCGGGCGGGATCGGGGCGCTCAACGTCGGCCACCGCCACCCGAAAGTCGTCGCCGCGATTCGCGAGCAACTCGACGCCTTCACCCATCCGGCGGTGCAAGTCGGCACCTACGAAGGCTACATCGCCGTCGCCGAGCGGATGAATGCGCTCGCGCCGGGGGACTTCGAGAAGAAGACCCTACTCGTCACGACGGGCTCCGAAGCCGTCGAGAACGCAATTAAGATCGCGCGCCAGGCGACCGGCCGGCCGGCGATCGTTAGCTTCGCGCTCGGCTTTCACGGGCGCACGTTGCTTGCGACCTCGCTCGGCGGCAAAGTGATGCCGTACAAACAGAACTTCGGTCCGTTCGTTCCCGAGATCTACAACACGCCGTACCCCGACGCATCGCGCGGCTACAATACCGAGCGCGCGCTGCGAGCGATCGCCGAACTGTTCGAAACGCGCGTCGCGCCGGCACGCGTGGCCGCGTTTCTCATCGAGCCGGTGCTGGGCGAAGGCGGCTTCGTCGCCGCACCCCCCGATTTTCTGCGCGTATTGCGTGAGCTCGCCGACCGGCACGGGATCCTGCTGATCGCCGACGAGATCCAATGCGGCTTCGGGCGGACCGGGACGATGTTCGCAATCGAACACGCGGGCGTCGCACCGGACATCATCGTGTTCGCGAAGAGTTTGGCCGGCGGGATGCCGCTCGCGGGCCTCGTCGGGCGCTCGAGCGTGCTCGAGGCGGTCGAGCCGGGCGGACTCGGGGGAACGTACGCAGGCAATCCGCTCGCGTGCGCCGCGGCGCTAGCCGTGTTCGAGATCTTCGAAACCGAAAACATCCTCGAACGCTCGCGCGCGCTCGGCGACGCGTTGCGCGCCCATCTCGAGGCGATTGCCGCAACGTATCCGCAGGCGATCGCCGGCGTGCGGGGTATCGGCGCGATGCTCGGCCTCGAGTTCGTTGTCGCCGAACCGCCGGCACCCGGCCCGAGCGCGGCGCAACGCGTCGTGGCGGCGGCCTTCGAAGAGGGGCTGATCGCGCTGACCGCCGGCCCCAAATCCAACGTCTTGCGCATCCTCGTTCCCCTGGTCGCGAGCGAAGACGACATCGCGCGCGGTTTCTGGGCGCTCGAACGCGCCTGCGAGCGCGTCCTTACCACGTAACCCCCACACCATCTGAGAGGTCCAAAATTCTTGCACAATCAAAACTCGACGCCGTTCGCGCCTATACGCAGAGCGTCCTAAACATCGTCCACGCCCCGTCGATCGATCGCGCGCAAGCCGATTGGATCGTTCGCGAAACCGTCGACGGCTTTCGCGACTACGTTAACCCGGGCTTCCTCGAGTATCGAAAGGCCGGCGCGAGCGGAACCCTCGATGCTGCGGTCGAGTGGAGCGACTCCGGCAACGTCTTTACCGACGTCAACGGCCGCGAGTACATCGACTGTTTGGGCGGCTTCGGCATCTTCAACGTCGGACACCGCCATCCCAAAGTGATGAGCGCGGTGCGCGCGCAACTCGAGCGCCAAGCGCTGCACAGCCAGGATCTGCTCGACCCGCTGCGCGCCATGCTCGCCAAGACCCTCGCGCTGCTCACGCCGGGGGACCTCAAGTATTCTTTTTTCAGCAATAGCGGAACGGAGTCGGTCGAGGCCGCGCTCAAGCTCGCGCGCACCTACGATCCAAAGAAACCGACGATCGTCGTCGCCACCAAAGGCTTCCACGGCAAGAGTTTCGGCTCGCTCTCGGCGAGTGGAAAGTCGACCTTCCGCGTGCCGTTCGGCGCGATGTTGCCGGGCTTCAAACACGTGCCGTTCAACGACATCCTGGCCCTGGTCGACATCCTCGCGTCGTGCAAGATGACCGGGGAAGACGTCGGCGCGGTGCTGCTCGAACCGGTCCAGGGCGAGGGCGGCGTCAACGTTCCAAGCGACGAGTACCTGCCCGCCGTGCGCAGGCTCTGCGACGAGTTCGGCGCGCTCTTGATCTTTGATGAGGTGCAGACGGGGCTCGGGCGCACGGGCAAGATGTTCGCCTGCGAGCACTGGAACGTCGCCCCGGACATCCTCTGCTTGGCCAAGGCTCTAGGCGGCGGGGTGATGCCGATCGGCGCGACCGTCGCGACCGAGGCCGTGTTCTCGAAGCTGTTCGCCAACCCGTTCCTGCACACGACGACGTTCGGTGGAAACCCGCTCGCGTGTGCGGCGGCGCTCGCCACGATCGACGTCGTCATCGAGGAACGGCTGAGCGAACGCGCGGCCTCGATGGGAACCTACATGCTCGACGGCCTGCGCCGCGCGGTCCGCGGGCACGGCGACGTCGTGCTCGACGTCCGCGGCAAGGGACTGCTGATGGCCCTCGAGTTCTCGGACGACGAGACCGGGTTTACGATTGCGAAGCACATGTTCGACCGCGGGGTTCTCGTCGCGGGNNAAGGTGTTCGCGATCCTGGGCGAGGCCCTGGACACCTTCGCGAGCGACCGTATCAAGAAGAGCGCATAAAGCCTATTTCGGAGACGGATGGTAGAGATGATTCAAGCTGAACGGCCAACCTCGCAGCGCCACGCTTCGCTGCGCCATCTCGAGCGCACGAGTACAGGCGACGTCGCGCTGTTCCTCGGCGGGACGTTCGCCGCAGCGAGCGACGGCGGCGCGCGCGAATTGGTCGACCCCGCGACCGACGACGCGTACGTGAAGGTCGCGGAAGCGACGGCGGCCGACGCCGCGCGCGCGATCGCGATTGCGCGGCAAGCTTTCGATGAGGGACCGTGGCCTGAAACGTTCGCGCTCGATCGCGCGCGCCTGCTCAACAAAATCGCCGATGCGCTCGACGCCAACGCCGCCGACTTTGCCGCGATGGAAACGCTCAACTGCGGAAAACCGCTGCGCGAAGCCGAGTACGACGTGGCCGACGCGGCGAACTGCTTCCGCTACTACGCGGGGCTCGCGACGAAGCCGCACGGGCAAACCTTCGACGTTCCGGCGCCGTCGCAGAGTTTTACCGTGCGCGAGCCGATCGGGGTCTGCGGGCAAATCGTGCCGTGGAACTACCCGTTGCTGATGGCGGTGTGGAAGCTCGCGCCGGCTCTCGCCGCGGGAAATGTCTGCATCCTCAAGCCCTCGGAATACACGCCGCTGTCCGCACTCTGGCTCGCGAAGCTCGCGACCGAAGCGGGTCTTCCGCAGGGGGTCCTCAGCGTGCTGCCGGGCGCGGGGCCGGTGGCCGGCGCCGCGCTCGCGGAGAGCATGCTCGTCGATAAGATCGCTTTTACCGGGAGCGTGCCGACCGGACAGACGATCATGCGCGCGGCTGCCGGCAACGTCAAGAAGATCTCGCTCGAGCTCGGCGGCAAATCCCCCAACGTCGTGTTCGCCGACGCCAATTGGGCCACCGCCATCGACTACGCGCTCTTCGGCATCTACGCGAACGCGGGTCAGGTGTGCTCTGCGGGGTCACGGTTAATCGTCGAGCGCGAGATCGCCGAGAGATTCGTGGCCGAGCTCGTGCGCCGCGCGCGCAAAATCGTCGTCGGCGACGGGTTCGCGGCCGCCACGGAGATGGGTCCGCTCGTCAGCGCGCGGCAGCGCGATCGCGTCGAGGAGTACATCCGGATCGGTCGCGCTGAGGGTGCGACGCTCGCCTGTGGCGGCACCCGGCCGCCGGGCGACCTTGGCGAGCGAGGCAACTTCATCGTTCCGACGATCTTCACCGACACGACCCCTGCGATGCGGATCGTGCGCGAAGAGATTTTCGGCCCCGTCCTCGCCGTGCAGACCTTTATCGATGAAGCCGAGGCCGTCAGGCTTGCGAACGATTCGCCGTACGGCCTCGCGGGTGCCGTTTTCACGAGCGACGCCGCGCGCGCTCACCGGGTGATCCGCAAGCTGCGCGCGGGCATCACCTGGATCAACGCCTATCACCCGACGTACAATGAAGCGCCGTGGGGCGGGTATAAGCAGTCGGGCATCGGGCGGGAGCTGGGTACCTACGGCTTCGAGGCATACACCGAGGTCAAGCAGATTAACGTTAATCTGGCGGTCGAACCGAGCGGTTGGTTCAAAGACTAGGGTAATCGCACCGCAGCGGCCGGGCGATCAGGGAGCCGGGCTGGCAGGTCCTACCGGGCGGTCAGCGCGAACCTGACGAGTCGGCGTGAGCGACCCTCACGTCCTTTTCGTACAAGCCGTGCATTGTGAACGGAAAACAAATTCGTGAACGATAAAGAGCTGGTGCTCACCAAAGAGGGCCTTCAGAAGCTGGAGGAGGAGCTCGACGACC
Source organism: Vulcanimicrobiota bacterium (assembly GCA_003158195.1). Lineage (GTDB taxonomy): Bacteria > Vulcanimicrobiota > Vulcanimicrobiia > Vulcanimicrobiales > Vulcanimicrobiaceae > Palsibacter > Palsibacter borealis. The sequence continues at coordinate 14,688 of PMHP01000093.1, forward strand.
TCAAGACCGTCCACCGGCGCGAGGTCAACGAGCGGATCCGCCACGCCAAAGAATTCGGCGACATCTCCGAAAATGCGGAGTACGAGGATGCCAAGCAGGAGCAGGCCTTCGTCGAGGGGCGCATCCTGAAAGTCGAGGGGCTGATTCGCAACGCGCGAATCATCGACGCATCCGAGTACGACCAAAACGAGGTTCATCTCGGTGCGACCGTGCGGGTCAAAGAGATCAAGACCGGTTTGACGCACGAGTTTACGATCGTCGGCTCGACTGAGGCCGATCCCGTTAACCAGCGTCTCTCGAACGAGTCGCCGCTAGGCAGCTCGCTGATGGGGAAGAAAAAAGGCGAGACGGTCGACGTCAATACGCCGCGCGGCATGTCGGCATACAAGATCGAATCGATCGGTTCCACGAAGAAGAAGGCCACGAAAAAGGCTTCGTGATGGCCGATCCTCCGGCGCTCGGGGTGCGCGACGAGGGTGACCTCGGCCGGCGCGAAGCCGAGTTGCGGGAGGCTCGGCGAGCCAATCTCGCCGCGATGCGCGCGCGCGGGGCGGATCCCTTTGCCGAAACGCGTTACGACGTCACCGCGCATGCGGCGGATCTCGTCCGGCGCTACGCGGGGCTCGCGCACGATGCCGCCGAGCCGCCGCCGGATGCGGTCGCGATCGCCGGCCGGCTGGCCGCCGTTCGCAAGATGGGCAAGGGAGCGATCTTTGCCGACGTGTGGGATCGCACGGGCCGGATCCAGATCTACGTGCGGAAAGACGCGCTCGGCGACGAGCCATTCGCGCTTTTCGATCTGCTCGACCTCGGCGACATCGTCGGCCTGACCGGCACGATGTTCCGCTCGAAGACGGGCGAGTTGACCTTGCGCGCGACCTCGTTTACCGTCCTCGCAAAGTCGCTCGTCCCGCTGCCGGACAAGTGGCACGGCCTGCACGACGTCGAGAAACGCTATCGGCGGCGCTACGTCGACCTGATTACGAGCGACCACGTGCGCGAGATATTTCTCGTGCGCGCGAAGATCGTCGCCGAGATGCGGCGCTTCTGCGACGAGCGGGATTTCATCGAATGCGAGACGCCGACGATGCTGCACGTTGCGGGCGGTGCGGCCGCGCGACCGTTCCGGACCCACCACAACGCCCTCGACATCGATCTCGATTTGCGGATCGCGACCGAACTCAACCTCAAGCGCCTGATCGTCGGCGGCCTCGAGCGCGTCTACGAGATCGGGCGCATCTTTCGCAACGAGGGAATCGACACGACCCACAACCCCGAGTTTACGATGCTCGAGTTGTATGCCGCATACTGGTCGGTTCACGAGATGATGGAGTTCAATGAAGAGCTCTTCGCGCATCTGGTCCAGGCGGTGAAGGGTTCGTACGAACTCAGCTACGGCGACAAACTCCTGTCGTTCGCGCGCCCGTTCAAACGAATCGCCTACTTCGACGCGCTCGCGCGCTGGGGAGACCTCGACCGTGCGACGCTCCTCGATCCGGCCGGAGCGCAGCGCGTGCTTACGGGACTCCAGTTGCCGCCATCGCAGACGCACGGACAGGCGCTCGACAAGATCTTCGAACGCATCGTCGAACCGCACCTCGTCGATCCGACGTTCGTCTACGATTACCCCGTGCTGATCTCGCCGCTCGCAAAGCGCAAGCAAGGCGATCCCGATCTCGTCGACCGGTACGAGCTTTTCGGAGCGAACGTCGAATTGTCCAACGCCTTCACCGAACTCAACGATCCGGCCGACCAGCGCGCGCGCTTCGAGGCCCAGATCGCCGAACGCAAGCGCGGGAACGACGAGATCCCGCCGCCCGATTGGGACTTCGTCCAGGCGCTCGAATACGGAATGCCCCCGACCGCGGGCATCGGCATCGGCGTCGACCGCCTCGTCATGCTGCTGACCAACCAGCAATCGATTCGCGAGGTCATCCTCTTCCCGCTGCAGCGGCCGATCGGGTAGATGGCGACGGTCGATGGCGCGCTCGTCGTTGCGCAAGCGCGCGCACTCTTCGCAGACGAACGCGACCCGATTGCAAACGCGGCGAATCTTTCCGCACTGATCTTTTCAACATTACCGGACCTCAACTGGGCCGGGTTCTACTTCGTGCGAGGCGACGAACTCGTGCTCGGGCCGTTTCAAGGCAAGCCGGCGAGCGTGCGGATCGCGCATGGGAAAGGTGTCTGCGGTACCGCCTGGGAGCGGCGCGAGACGATCGTCGTACCGGACGTTCACGCGTTTGCCGGGCACATCGCGTGCGATTCGGCGTCGAACTCCGAGATTGTCATACCGCTCGTGGCGCGCAGCGAGGTGATCGGTGTGCTCGACATCGATAGCCCGATCCTCGATCGGTTTAGCGCCGAAGACCGGCACGTCTTGGAAGAGCTCGCGCGCGCGTACGTCGAGGCTATCGCCGGCTAAGCGGAACGCCGCCGCAGAGCGTGATGCCGGCCGGCCAGCTCCCGATTCCGATCGAGGCGAAGAAGGCGCGCGCGTTCGTGTTATAGGCGGGGCAATAGCCGCTCTCACCCGGGCGATAGCGCGCGAGGACGACCTTCGGATTCGATGCCGCTACGACGTACACGCCTTCCGCATGACGCGGAACGACGACCCTCTGCGTGCTTTCACGCAGCGTCGTGGCGGCGGCGTACGCGGCGCGATCGACGACGTACGGCCAGCGGCCAGGCTTGAGCGCCGTGTCGTTGATCGTCAGCGCGCAGATTACCGCGCAGACCACGATCGGCAGCGCGAACTTCGGGCGGCGCGCGATCACGTACGCCGCCGCGATCGCCGTGCCCGCAAGCAGCGGCGCGGTCCAATGGGTCCCGATGCGCGCGATCTGATAGGCCCACGGGCGGTTGAAGAGCAGTTCCGCAGCGAGCGGCGCTCCCAAGAGCAGCGACCTGCCAAGCCACAGCGGCGCGAACGCGAACGATGCGAGCAACGCCGCGAAGAAGAGAAGTTTCGAAAGCGGATCGTCGATCGTCAAAGCGTAGCTCGGCAAAGACGGATGCGCGCCGTGCAGGCGTTCTGCGAGCGCAAAGCCCGCACCGTTGAGAACGGCAAGCGCGGCAATCGCCAGGCCCATCCGGCGATCCCACCAAAGCGCGCATGCCACGCCGAACCAGACCAGGAATAGCGCTTCGTCTTCCTTGAGACCCAGGAGCGCTTGGGCGGCAAGCAGCGCCGGCACGAGCGCGCGCCGGCGGGCTGCAATCGCGCCGCAGATTGCAAGGATCGGCACGAACACGTTCTCGACGAAGTTTCCGTACGCGAGCCCTTGCGTGAACGGCGACAGCAGATAGGCAATTGCTACGGCCGCGGCCGCGCGCACCTCCGCTCCGCANNTACTCCGCGCCGTTCCAGGAACCGCGGCCGTGCGCCTCGCCGGTGAGCCACTGCACGAACGTCCCCGTGTCGGCGCCGTAGCGCAGCGCCCAGAGCTTGTTGAAATCGAGCGCGATGTAAACGCAGGCGAAGATCGCGGCTGCGAGCACGACGCCGCGCGTCGGACGGGTCACGCCAAACGCTTCGCCGAACCGCTGGCGATGCCCGTGCAGGTGGCTGTCGACGCACATAACCTCGCGCTCGACGACCGCGGCATCGGCCGGTACGCGCGCGCGATTCTCTCGCGCGCGCTCGCCGACGCGGACTTTGCGTTCACACTCGTCGTGCGCCGGATGTTTCCACGCGCGGCGCCGCTCGCACGCGCGCTCGGCGGGATCGCGGTACGGGTGGTCAATCGCGTACCGCGTGATGCCCAGGTCCTGTGGTCTCCGTGGAACGGGACGTTCCTCGAGAGCCACGCGCCGTCGGTTGCGACCGTGCACGACGTTGGGCCGTTCGCGTTTCCGTCGCGGTCGCCGCGCCTCCGCGCCGCGGAGCAAGAACCGTTCCGCAAGACGGCTGCCGTTGCGAAGCGCATCATCGCGCCGTCGCGCTTTACCGCTAGCGAAGTCGAACGCTGGCTCGGCGTGGAGGCCGCTCGCATCGTGGTCGTGCCCGAAGCCGCGGATGCGCAGGTGTTTGCGCCGGGACCCAGTGGCCCGTTGCCCGCCGGTCTGCACGCCGGCCGATTCGTCTTATGCGTCGGCACCCACGAGGAACGCAAGAATACAGGACCGCTCATCGATGCGTACGCGCGCGCCTTTCCGGACGGCGATCCGCCGCTCGTGCTCACCCGGCGGCGCGGCAACTTGCCCCGCGGCGCGATTGTCATCGAGTCGGCGAGCGACACGGACCTTGTTTCCCTGTACCGCGGCGCGACGCTGGTCGCCGCACCCTCACCGTATGAAGGCTTCGGCTTACCGAGTCTCGAGGCGCTCGCCTGCGGAGCGCCGGTTCTTGCGGCCCGCGGCGGAGCGCTCGTGGAAACCTGCGGGGAGGCCGTCGCGTGGGTCGACGAGCCGCTTCGCGTCGAGGCTTGGACCCGCGCGTTGCGCGAGCTCGTTGCGGATGATGCCGCGCGCGCGCGGCTCGCGCGTCTGGGACCGCCCCGAGCCGCCGAATTCTCCTGGAACAGCTCCGCGGAGCAGACGCTAGCCGTTCTGCGCGACGTAGCCGAGGCGACGTGCTAAGCTTTAACAGCTGCGCGAGGAGCGAGTTCTTCGCCCACGCGCATGGAGAACCGAAACATCGGTCAACGCGCGCGGCCTCATCGTCCGATGTCGCGCGGTGATCGCTACACGGCTCGCCGCCGTGGACGTCGTGCAGTCAGCGGACAAGATATCGAGGTTCGAATACACCACCCTGACCCTGGGCGAACTGCTACGCGACGACTCGTGAGCGGACCGGTATCGCAAGCATGCGGTAGGCATAGCATGCGCTCCGCGGGCTGTCAGGCGAAACCGTTGGGCGTTGCCGGTGGTCGAACCGTCTGGCCGGGCCCACGGAAGCACTATCCGGCCGCGATTACAGGAGCACACCCCAATGGACCTGACCAAGAGCTATCCGCGCAGCGTCAAGGACGAGATTGCCGGCGTCGTCATGATTGCGCGCACGACGGATAAGGCGAAGGGCGAAATTGCCGGAACGATCGGCGAATACCACTACAACTGCCCGATGGACCAAGCCGTCTTCGGTTTCCTCGGCATCGATCACGATCAGTTTCTCAACAAGGTGAAGAACGCGAAGAACGATGCGGAGATCGAATCGTACGTGAAGACCTTTGCCGACAAGAAGACGCCGCAGGAAATCGAGCAGTTCAACAGCCATTTCGTCAGCTACACTCCCGAACCGGGCAGCGAGGGCGAGAAGTATTTCCTCGAACTTCGTTCGCAGGTCGCGCCGGATCGCACGGACGTGACGGCGTGGCCCGATTTACTCGATCTCGACGAAAAGCGTAGCGTCCCGCGCCGCACGGCGGTCGCACACTAATATAGACGCAACGTACCGCGTCGTCGTCGAATACGACGGCACGGACTTTTGCGGCTTCCAGTTCCAACCGGGGTTGCGAACGGTCGCGGGAGAGCTCGAAGGCGCTCTTTCGCAGCTGTTCGCAACCCCGGTTAAAGTCACGGCCGCGGGGCGCACCGATGCGGGCGTTCATGCGGCCGGACAAGTGATCTCGTTCATCTCGCACGACGCCTTTCCGATCGACAAGCTTTCGATCGCGCTCAACACGTCGCTCCCGCCGGATGTCACCGCGCGCGATTCCGCGCGTGTCCCGGACGGATTCTCGGCACGCGCTTCGGCCCTCGAACGGCGTTACGTGTACGCCGTGCTGAACCGGCGGGATCCTTCGGCCGTGTTGCGGCGTTTCGCGCACCACGAGTACCGCACGCTCGATCTCGAACGGATGCGTGAGGCTGCAGCACACCTGATCGGCGAGCACGACTTCGTGACGTTCTGCGGCGTGCTTCCGGAACGCGGCGGCACCGTTCGCACGATCGAGGGCCTCGAGATCGAACGCGACGGCGAGATCGTGCGCTTCGAGGTGCGCGGCGCGGGATTCTTGCACCGCATGGTTCGGATCATCACCGGAACGTTGCTCGACGTCGGCGCCGGACGGCGCGCGCCGGACGACGTTGCCGCGATGCTTGCGGCCCGCGACCGGCGCGAGGCCGGGACGACGGCGCCGCCGCAGGGCCTCGTGCTTGCCGGCGTAACCTATGCGGACTTTTCCTCCAGCTCGCCGCACTTCAGCTGGCCTCCCGTCACCCCGCGGCGAATTCCGGTGCAATGAAGATCGGCATCGAGGTCGTCGCCGCATCGGGCAGCGGCGTGCTGCACGAACTAACCGGCGCGATAGCGCGTTTCGGCGGCGATATCTCGAGTGTCGAAATCGTCGAGGAAAAACCACCACGCTCGCAAGTCGTTTTCGAAATCGACTTGCCCGGCGATCCGGACGAACTGTTTGCCGCTTTGCGCGAGCTCTCGATCGTCGAGCGCGCGACGCGGGTCGAAACGATGCAGTCCGTCTACGGCAAGCGGATTATCATCGCCGGCGGCGGCGCGCAAGTCGGCCAGGTCGCGCTCGGCGCAATCGCCGAGGCCGATCGTCACAACCTCCGCGGCGAGCACATCTCGGTCGACACGATCCCGCTCGTCGGCGAACGCGAACTTGCCGCGGCTGTCCGGGGTGCGGCGCGCTTACCGCGGGTCAAGGCGATTGTGCTCGCCGGCTCGCTGATGGGCGGCGAGATCGAGCAGGCTGCGCGCGAGGTCCGCGGACGGGGTCTCCTAGTCGTGAGCCTCAACATGGCGGGCAGCGTTCCGGAGGCGGCCGACCTCGTCGTCACCGATCCCGTTCAAGCGGGGGTGATGACGGTGATGATCGTGGCGGATACGGCCAAGTTCTCGCTCGATCGCCTCAAGCGTCGCGTTTTCTGAAGGGACGACGACCGGTACGAGATATCGCGCGCTCTGCGTCGAAGTAGAGCGTTCTATGCCCGATCCCCAGTTGCCGGTGCCGGTTCCCGTAACGAAGGCTCCGTTGTTCCGCGCGCGGGCGCTCGAGGCGATCGATTCGCGCGAGGGGCTCGACGAACTGATCACGATCGTCCCGTCGCGGTCGCTCTTCGCGCTCACGGCGATCGCCGCCGTGCTGCTCGCGGCGCTCGCGTGGGGCGTCTTTGGGCGCGTTCCGATCGTCGAGCGGGGTGCTGGTGTCGTCTCTTCGAGAGGCGGAACCTCAATCGTCGCGGCATCGGCCAACGGAACGTTGACGTCCGGTCCTCTCCCGATCGGCATGGCCGTTCGGCGCGGTGCCGTCGTGGCACGTCTGCGGACGGCGGCGCTCGAAACCTCGCCGCTGCGCGCTCCGATTGACGGCACGATCGTCGACGTCCGCGAGCGGCCGTTCGCGAACGTGAAGCGCGGCGATCCGGTCGTGACGATCGAGCCGGCCGGCGCGACGCTCGAGGTCGTAGGATTCGTCGATTTCCGGGCTAACCCGCCGGTTGCTGAGGGCACGGTGGCGCGGGTTACGCCGATCGACGACTCGGGCGTTGCGATTGCGCCCGTACCGGGTCACGTCGTGCTCGCAGCGCCCGAGCCCGCGACCGCGGCCCGCGTCGGGACCGTACTCGGGAACGACAGTCTTGCGGCAACGCTGCACGGAACGGTGCGCGAAGTGACGATCGCACTCGACGCCGATGCCGTGAAAGGTGCTCCCGGCAGCCCGTACTCGATCGTGCTCGTCGTCGAAGAAGTCTCACCGCTGGCATTCCTCTTCCCTCGTGAACGTTAGCCGTCGCGTCCGGGCGCCGACGGTGCTGCAGATGGAGGCCGT
>PMHP01000246.1 GCA_003158195.1 Vulcanimicrobiota bacterium
GCTCCGCTCAGGGTGACAAAAAATCTTCAAATGACACGCGGTGAGGTTGTCGAAGCGCGCAAAACCATGCGGAAAGAATATAGAGCCGGGGCGGTTTTGGACGCGCGCAAGGCAACGGACCCGCCCCGGTTCAAGTGCCTCGTCGGATCCATCTGAAAGCGATGCGAGGCGGGGACGCGCGGTTCGTGGCGAGCGGGACGCTTATGCTGGCGGTGGCGATGGGGGTCGGGCGATTCGCGTATACACCGCTGCTCCCGGTCATGGAGCGTGACGCCGGACTGAGCGTCGCCGGGGCGGGTGCGCTCGCATCCGCAAACTTGGTCGGATATCTGGCCGGCGCTTCGCTTGCGATGCATCCGATCACGCACCGCAAGCGGCTGGCAATACTGCGCTGGAGTATTGCCGGTGTCGTGGTTACAACGGCTCTCATGGCCGGCACCGATGCGCTATGGTTACCACTGCGCTTCTTGACGGGGGTGTGCAGCGGCTTCGTGCTCGTGTTTGCGTCAAGTATCGTACTCGAGCGGGCGGCGCGCGCGGGAGAGCCATCGTGGCCGCCACTCTTCTTCTCGGGCGTCGGTTTGGGGATCGCGTTCTCGGGAATCGCGGTACCCGCACTTGCCGGCTACGGCGGTTCGAGGACCGCTTGGGCAGGCATCGCGATACTGTGCGCCGTCGCGCTCGCCGTTATGGGGCGGTGGTTCACCGACGATGCCCCGCCCGCGAGCGTGGCCGAAGCGGGTATCGATGCCGATCTTCCGCGGCATCGAACGATGTTCGCGTGGCTTTTGGCCGTCTATACCGCAGCTGCATTCGCCTACGTGATTCCGGCCACGTTTCTCGTTGCCATCGTCGTGCATATCCCCGAGCTGTCGCCCTACGCCGCCCTTTCGTGGGTTCTCGTCGGTCTGACCGGCGCATTCGCGACGTTTCCGTGGATTCGCGCGACGGCACGATTCGGGAAGGCGCGCGCGCTCGCCGGCGCCTTAGGGTTTCAGGCGATCGGCATCGCGGCGCCGGTGTTCTCCCGAAGCCCGGTTGCGGTCATTCTTGCGGCCGTCGCGCTCGGCGGGACCTTCATGGCGATCACGCTCTTCGCAGCGGGGCTTGGACGGGATATGTTCCCGCGGAGGACGAGTGCCGCGGTGAGCCGTTTGACGGTTTTCTTCAGCATCGGTCAGATCGTTGGCCCGGTCGTCGCGACGCAGCTCGCGCTACGCTTCAATTCGTACGACCCCGCATTGCTCGTGGCAGCCGGCGTCGCTGCGGTGGCCGCGGTCGTTACGGCCGTCGCTATTCGCGAACCTGGGCGTCCACGCGCGACTGCCGCACCGGTTCCCTAAGCATGCCGAACATTCGTGCAATAGCAGAACGGGGCATCGGGCTAATGTAGTTTTCGTGAGCCAGGTCAGCCTCGAGGTCCCGCAGCGATCTTGAAGTCAAGTCTGTCGGTAACCGTCCTTGGGAGCGGAGGCCCGATCGCCAATGCGCATCGGGCTTCCGCCGGATATGTGGTGTCCGTCAACAAGCGGCCGCGGATTCTCGTCGATGCAGGTGGTGGAATCTTCGAGCGCATCGGGCGAAGTGGAATGGATATTTCGACACTCCAACAGATTCTTCTCACGCATCTGCATATCGACCATACGAGCGACCTCGCGGCGGTCGTTATGGATCTGTACATGTGCGATCGGACGGTCCCGATCGCCCTGGCGGGGCCACAGGGGCGCCCGGGGAACGACGCTGCGCCGGAAAACGCTTCGCCGCAGCCGGGAGTAAATGAATTCGTTCGGTTACTTTTCGGAGCCGATGGTGCTTGGCGCTATATGAATACGTTTACGGGCTTTGGCATCGACGTTCGAGAGCTCCCGAGCGATCCGGCGGAGGCAGCGATCCATAGTATTCCGGTCGATGAAGTCTTCGAAGATCTCGGTATATCGATCTGTGCAACCGCCGTTCCGCATGGGATGATGCCTTCGGTCGCATTCCGCGTCGACTGCGACGAGCAATCGGTCGTGTTTTCGGGCGACGTCTCGCAATCGACTGAAGCGCTCATCGCACTCGCGAAGAACTGTAGCATGCTCGTCCATGATTTTTCTGTTCCCGAACGAGACGTCGCGTACGGGCATCTGCATGCGAAGCCCTCTGCCGTCGGCCGTACCGCGCGGGAAAGTGGGGCTAAGGTGCTGCTGCTTTCGCATTTCATGCCGGCGATCGAGGGCGAACTTGGAGGCGCAATCGATATTGTTCGACGCGAGTACGGCGGTAGGATCGAAGTTGCGAGCGATCTCGAGACGTATGAATTGCGGTGAGGCTTTGGCGCTTCGCTTAGCTCTTGTCACGGTGAGCTTGTTGACGCGCCGACGGGATATCGTCATACCCCGTTGGCCCTTCGACTGCGCGGCTGCGCCGCTCCGCTCAGGGTGACAAGCGGAGCGATACGCTTTATCTATCGCTATGGGTTGGCGCTATGCGCGGGGGGGCGGGGTCTAGTAGGGCGCGTTGGCGGGCGAATTGGCGGCGGAGGCCGTGGGGGGTGGTGATGGTGCCGCCGTCGATGTTGCGTTCCCAGATGCGGGCGTCGTGGCCGGCGCGGATCTGGGGGTAGCAGCGGACGAAGCCGAGCTCGAGGAGCGCCTCGATCGAATTGGTGATCGGGACGTTGCCTGGGACGGCGAGGGCGCTGAGCAGTTCGGCGGCGTTGCGGGCGGTCATCGCTGGTGTGCTCTGCGCCACTCGGCGGGCGTTGCGCCGGCCATGCGGCGGAATCTGTTCGAAAAATGTGCTTGGTCGGCAAAACCGGCGGAGACGGCGATTTCGCTCAGCGGGGCATCGGTTTCAGCCATGAGTTTCATGGCGCGCTCGATTCTCATTCGAACGATGTGAGCGTGCGGCGGGCGGCCCACGCTCGTGCGAAACGCGTGGGAGAAATGAGCGCGACTGAGCCCGGCCACCGAAGAAAGCATCGAGACGGAAATCGGCTCGCCGAGCTTCTCGTGGATGGTCTCGTTGACGAGCCGAAGCTGTCGCGCATCCAAGCCGCGACTGGACCCTTCTCTTCGAGCCTCGGAGCGTCGCTCGCCCGAGCGTACCGAAACGATGAGCGTTCGTCCTTCGGTCACGGGAAGCGTTAGCGATACCTCTCGGTCGATAAATCCGTTCTGTTTACGAAGCATGGCGGCAATCGCATCGACGATGGGCTGCAGCTCTGCGGCGGCGCCGGCCCGCTCGGCGCGTTGCATCCCGGTGGTCATCGTTGAGTCCTCGCTAAGACCCGCTTGCGAGCCGTTTGGCCGTCGTTCCGGCGGTGGCCGCGTCGCGGAAGCAGAAAGGGTTCTGCCGGGATCCTAGCGCCCGCGTCGACGCGGTTCCACAGACAGCTCACACAGTTGGCCATACAGTTCGGATTGTGGCGGTCACGTATGGCGTGAGCGCGGGCTGCCTCGGGCGTTGCGGGTCGTTACAGGTTGAGCGCCTCATCGACGGCTCGGTCGAAATCGAGTAGCGCTCCTTCCGCGGCGAGGGCTGCGATGGCGTCGGCGGCGAGTTGGTCGCGCAGCGATGCCATGAGGATGTCGTAACTCGCACGCTCGTAGTATCCGCGAAAGCCGCTCTTCTGCTCGCGCCACGCGTCGACGAAGCCGATGAGCCGGGCAGCGGTAAGTGGCCGGCCCCCGAGTGCCGCGACGGCAGCCAGATGCTGAATCGGACGCCAGACACTGTCGAGCTGCTCGAAGCGCGCGAATTCAAGGGCGTCGCGCGCCGCCGATTTGGCCGCGTCGAGTTCGCCGAGGACGATGCGGACCGAGGCGAGCTCGGACAACTGCCCCGCGGGGTTTTTGGACTGCGCGCGAGCGTGATCGACGCCGGCTTCGAGAAGTTCCGCGGATCGGCGGACGTTGCCGTCCGTAAATGCGAAGAATGCGTCCCAATAGGACCGGAGGATCGGGTCGTCTTCACCGATGTCGTTTCTTAGCCGGGCTCCAGCCGCCGCATCGATGCGTGCCTCGTCAAGCCGGCCCGCGAGCGCGCGAATCAAGCAACGCGCGTGAAGAAGGTGACCGTATTGACGCGAATGTTGGAGCCGCTCCTCGGCGGCAAGCTCAAAGGCTTGCGCGATCGAACGCTCTGCCTCGGGGAATGCACCTCGGAGGCCGTACTCCCAGGCGACGTGCGCGTGGAGTGAGATAAGCCCGCGCCGATCGCCGATGCTTTCGAACAGCGGAATCGCCCGGCCGGCTGCTACAAGAACGGCAGATCCGTCGACCGATTGAATGTGAGCGCGCATCACGCGCGCCGCGACGAGTGGATACCGGGTCGCGTCGATTCGATCTTCGGCGGCCTCCGCCCAGCGGCGGCACTCGAGGCGGCGGTCCGTCGACATCCACAACCCGCGTAAACCGCCGACGATCCGGGCGCCGAGCAACGCATCCTCGTCCGTTCCGGCGTTCAGCGACCATTCGAGCGCGGCGCGCGCATTATCGATCTCCGGCCCGAACTCGCTTAGCCAGCGGCTGCGTGGGATTTGCGGGTAAAGGCCGTCGCCACGGTCGGCGACGGCCGCGAGCCAGGCCGCATGCGCCCTGGCCATCCGGGTAAACTCGTCTGCGTCGACGAGCTTCTTCGAGGCGAACGCGCGAACCGATTCGAGCATCGAGTATCGGCTCCGATCCTCGTCAAGCGTCAGGTTCAACAGCGACTTGTCGACCAGCGAGGACAAGAGGTCCGCTACGCTCTCGGCGGCGCGCGCACCGTCCGCGCAGACCTCCTCGGCCGCCTCGAGGGTTACGCCGCCGGAGAAAACTGCGAGACGACGTAAGAGCGTTTGCTCGGTCTCGCTGAGAAGGTCGTAGCTCCACGCGATCGTTGCGAGCATCGTCCGCTGCCGATGCGGAAGATCGCGAGCCCCGCCGCCGACCACGAAGTGCTCTTTCAGGCGCTTGTTCAATGCGTTGAAGCCGAACGCCGGCAAGCGTGTGGCCGCTAATTCGATTGCGAGCGGTATCCCTTCGAGCCGGCGACAAATTTCGGCGACGGTTGCCAGCCGTTCCGCGGTCAGCTCCAGGTGTGAATCGACGGCCATCGTCCGTTCGATGAAAAGGCGGAGCGCGGCGAAAGTACAAGCCTCTTCGGTCGTCGCGGGAGATTGCGCGGGGACGAGCAGCGATGGCAAACGGTATACGCCCTCGCCTTCGATGGCCAAGCGCTCGCGGCTCGTGGCGAGGATGACGATACCGGGGCAAGCGCGTAGAATCGTGGCGGCCGCAGCCGCCGCTTCTTGGATGACGTGTTCGCAATTATCGAGGATCAGCAGGAGCTTGCGTATCCGCAGACCGGCTGCGAGCGAAGGCAATGGGTCGGCGACCTGCGCGAGCGCGACATCCAACACGGACGCAATCGCGCCGACGACAAAGGCTTCGTCAGCAACGGGTGAGAGATCGACGATCCAGACTTCGTCGTGTCCCTCGTCGAGAATCTGTCGTGCGACTTCAAGAGCCGCGCGCGTCTTTCCGATTCCGCCGGAGCCGGTGACCGTGACGAGGCGATGCGTGTGCAGGAGCGCCCTGATCGCGGCGATTTCTTCGTCACGGCCGACAAACGACGTCAGTCGTGCGGGCAGGTTGTGCTTCGCCTGCGGTTCGGTGCCGGGCGCGCTTGCGCGGCCTCGAGCGCGGTCGGCTGCGTCTTCGAGTTCGGCGCGTTCGGCGGGGGAGAGGTTTAGGGCGTCCGCCAAAAGAGCCACGGTTTCGCGATACGGCGCACGGCGCGCTCCGCGCTCGAGCGCGCCGATCGCCGATGCGCTGATCCGCGCTCGTTCCGCCAGAGATTCTTGAGACACGCCGGAGGCAATGCGATGCCGTCTTAGCAGGTCGCTGAAGGACGTTGTTGAGGCCGGCGATTTTTGGTCCAAAGCGGTTTTTTAACGGGGCGAGATTGGGGTGGCCCTTCGACTTCGCGCCTACGGCGCTTCGCTCAGGGTGACAATGGGTTCGGCAGCTTCGCTTACGGTGAGATTTTGGGGGCTTCTTCGATTAGCTTTGTGATGGCGCTTGAGCGGATGCCGGTGGAGACGGGGGCGAGGTTGCCGGCGGCGGCTTCGGTTAGGGCGGCGCGCAGCGCGGCCATTGCGTGGTTGTATCCGACGGAACCGAGGCTGATGCGCTTGACGCCGGCAGCCTGAAGTTCGGCGACGGGGACGACGCCGCTCCGCGGGCGTACGACGACGTTGACGGGCTTCGGCGCGACGGCCTTCACGATTGCCCGGATGGCGTCCATGTCTTTCGGCGAAGGCGCGTACAGCACGTCGGCGCCGGCTTCGGCGAATGCGACGAGACGTTTGATCGCGTCGTTGAGATCGTCCATTCCGTGCAGAAAACTGTCCGTGCGTGCGGTAAGGACGATGCGCCCTTTCGCCGTTTTGGCTGCTTGCCGCACGCGCTCGACCGCGTCATCGAAGGCGTGAATCGGCCGCTCGGGATCGGCTGTCGTGTCCTCGATGGCAACGCCGGCGAGGCCGGCGGCGATTGCCGCTTCGACCGTCGCGACCCCATCGGCCGGTGCCGGGCCAAAGCCGTCTTCGGTGTCGCCGTTCACCGGCAGTCCGGTCAGTTTGCCGATCAGAACGGCGTTGCGCAAATGCTCTTCGCGGCTGACCGCGTGCGTACCATCCTGACGCCCGAGCGACCATGCGATCGCCGCCGACGACGTTCCCAACGCCTCGAAGCCCGCCTCCTTGCAAAGCAGCGCCGAGACGCCGTCCCAGGGGTTCGGCATGACGAACACGCCGGCGCGTTCGTGCAAAGCCTTAAATTGTTGGTAGAGTTCGTGTTGAGTCATACGACGCTTCTCCAGTCGGTCACTCGGGCTAATCTCTAGCTAGATGCGAACCCGAAAGCCTGCTAGGGCGGTTTTTGGGTACGCTGAGGACGCGTGTCTCGGCGGCCCTTCGACAGGCTCAGGGTGACATGCGAAAGGGCGAATCATGGCTACTCGCAATCAACATTCACTCGGGGGGCCGATTACGATCGGCGGCGATCTGACCGTCCACCGTCTTGGCTTCGGAGCGATGCGCATCACGGGGCGCGGGGTTTGGGGACCGCCGGCCGACCGAGCCGGCGCCGTCAAACTGATTCGGCACGTCGTCGAAAGCGGCGTGAATTTCATCGATACGGCCGATTCGTACGGACCGTTCGTCAGCGAAGAAATAATCGCCGAAGCGCTCGCGCCATATCCGGCCGGCGTCGTCATCGCAACGAAAGCGGGGTTCATTCGGCCGGGACCGGACCGATGGACGATCGACGCGCGACCCGAACGGCTCAAGGAGTGCGTTGAGGGGAGCCTGCGCCGGCTCAAGCTCGCGTGCATCGACCTGCTGCAACTGCATCGGATCGATCCAAAGGTGCCGGTTGAAGAATCGCTCGGCGCGCTGACCGATTTGCAGCGGGCCGGAAAGATCCGTCATATCGGCGTTTCGGAGACGACGGTCGAAGAGTACGAGCGATGCAAGGCGTCCGCCACGATCGTCTCCGTGCAGAATCGCTATAACGTCGCGGATCGCAGCGCGGAGGACGTGCTCGAGGTTTGCGAACGGGAGGGCATCGCGTTCTTGCCGTGGTTTCCGCTCGGCGGGAAGGGGACGCCACGGCATGCGGCCTTGAACCGGATCGCCGCGGCCCACCAAGCGACGCCGACGCAGATCGCAATCGCGTGGCTTCTCGCGCGGTCGCCGGCCATTCTGCCGATTCCGGGCACGTCGTCAGCGGCGCACTTCGATGAGAATCTTGCGGCAGCCGACATCGTGCTCACCGAGGAGGAACTCGCCGAACTCAGCTAGGTCGCCTCTCCCAAACAATATCCCAACTCTCGCGGCGCTCGATGAAACCGGTGACTTTGCCGTTCGCGTCATACTGGAAGATCTTTGCGGACACGCGGATCGCCTTTGATCAAAAACACATCCCGCGTTTCCGCATTCCATTCGGAGGGCTCGCGCCCGGTACGTCCGCCCATTAGCCATTCGCAGGGTTGCATTCGGCTTTCAGGTTCAAATTTTCTGGTGGGCGGGACTTCAGGCGTCGAGGGCGAGGTTACTGGACAGCTCGCGGTGAGCCTCCGCTTGGGCGAGGAGTTCGTTTGCCTTCTTCTCGACGGTTGCGACGGCGTCGGCGCCGGCCACGAAGCGCTGCGGCGGTTGGTCTTGGGTTGCGAGCCGGACCAGCGCGTTGGCGAGTTTGGCGGGGTCACCTCCCTGCTTGCCGTTCATGCTGTTCCAAGCAGCGACGGTCTGCACGGTGCGCGGCGCGTAGTCGTCGATCGATGCTTTGGCATAGCTCGTCGACTCCGGCGTGAGCAGCTCCGTGCGAAAGAAGCCCGGCTCGACTAGCATCGTATGTATGCCGAAGGGCGCGATCTCGGGAGTCAGCGACTCGATCCAGCCCTCGACGCCGAACTTGGAAACGGCGTAAGCGCTGCAGAACTCCTGGCCTGCGACACCTGCAGTCGAGGAAATCGCGACGATGAGGCCCGAGCGCTGGGCGCGCATGACAGGAAGCGTCGCGCGGGTGACGTTCATCGGGCCGAACATCGTGGTCTCGACCTGCGCCCTGAAGTCCTCCGGCGTGATCTCCTCGAAGAACCCGGCGTAGAAGTTACCGGCGTTGTTGACCAGGACGTCAATCCGCCCGAACCGCCCGACGGCGGCGCGCACGGCATCCTTCGCGTCATCAAGGCTGGTGACGTCGAGCTTGACGGTCAGGAGATTGTCCTGGGCTCCGAGCGCGGAGCTGACCTGCTTGGCGTTGCGTCCCGTAGCAACAACAGCATGGCCCGCGGATAGGGCGGCCCTAGCGATGTCGACGCCCATCCCGCGGCCGGCGCCAGTAATGAACCATATCTGTTTCTCGATCATGCTGTACTCTCTTTAATAGTCGAACGATGCGTCGACGGGATATGGCCATACTCCGTTGGCACTTCGACTACGGCGCTTCGCGCCTTCGCTCAGTGTGACAATGGGGGGTTAGGGGGAGGGGGCGGGTTTTCTTAGGAGGATGACGAGCGGCAGGTTGACGAGGGNNGCGGTGGCGGCTAAGAACGATGGGCCTGGGTGGGTTATGCCGAGCTGCGCGAAATGGTGTAAGGTGGCGTAGCCGGCGAGTACGGTTTGGAATGCGGCTAGACTGTGATCGTAGACCACGGCAAGAGCGGTTCCGGCTACGGCACCGCCGAGGAGGAGGACGATCTTGAAGATTGCGATGCCCTCGGCGCGAACTTCTTGGGGGAGGGAGCGGACCATGACGTTTGCGATCGGCGAGAAGAGACAGGCGAAGCCCGCGCCCGATAGGATCATTGAGAACGCGAATGTTTCGAATTCGGATTCCGGCGTCGTCTGCACGGCGAGAAGAGCATAGGAAATTGGTACGAGGACGAAGCCGATCGCGACGGGGACGCGCACGTCGAGCTTGTCGGCGTTGACCAGGAGAACCGCGACCGGTGCAACGACGACGATCGCGAGGATGCGCAAGGCCAGGAGTGCGCCGGCAGTCGACGGCGGGAAACCGAGCGCCGTTTCACTGTATTGCACGAAGAGGTTCGCGCCGAATAGGGGCACGCCGAGGCCGAAGCCAAGGACGCTCGCGACCGCGAGATTGCGGATATTGAAGATGCGCAACTGGATGAAGCCGCATCGATTTTCGCACAGCTCGCGCCAAATAAAGCCGGCAAATCCAAGGATCGAAACGACGGCGTATGCGACGATGTCGGGACTCCACAGCCAATCGCGGCGTTCGCCGAATGCGAGGACGTATTGAAGTCCGAAGAATGCCGGGAAGGCGAACAAGATGCCGGGGACGTCGAACCGCGCGGCTCTCTTGGGACCCGGCGCTTCGAGTAGCAGCGCGATGATCACCCCGGCGTAGGTGGCGAACACCGCGTAGAGAGCGATCGCCCCGCGCCAGTACAAGTGATCGATGAACCATCCGCCGATGAATGTGCCCGACGCGGCGCCTGAAAGCGAGATCACCGAAAAGATCGAGAAGGCGATGCCGCGATACTTCGCGGGAAAGAGCGTGAGCACGGTCGCAACGGAGCAGACGAAGAACGTCCCTTGGGCGAGTCCTTGGAAGCACCGGCCGATCATGAAGCCGTGCAGCGAGCTCGTCGTCGCGAGGTAGAGCGAAAGCCCTCCGAAGATCACGTGACCGATGCCGAAGACCGCTTTTCGTCCGAACTGATCGATGAGCCACGGCGTGAGCAAGATGAACAGATAGTAGAACGCGTTGTAGCCGATCGACGTCCACGGCAACTCGTCCGCGCTCGCGCCGAGCGTACCGCCGACGTAGTTCTGGACCGCGAGGTACACGCCGCCGAACGACTGATCGATGAAAAGCGAAACCAGGGCGGCGGACATCACGATGAGTTTGCCGAGCGTGATGCCTTCGGCAAGCTCGGTTTCGAGGATCGGCCGGCCCGGGGCCGGTCGAGCGAGAATCATCCGAGCCCCGCCGGCGACTCCATGCCGAGAGAAATACGAGCGCCCGGTCGGCGCTCCTCCAACTCAATGCGGGCTTACGCCACGTCGTGCCGGTGCGCCGGGGTGACAAAGAGTTGAGCGAGCAAGAGCCCCGCGACGATTTCTACAGCTGCGAAGATTGAGTTGACGGCGATGCCGACGGCGTCGGCGGTGTTGCTTTGTAAGACGTAGAGAATGCTTTCGTAGCTGAGCGATCCGGGAACCAAGATCAGGAGGCCGGGGACGAGGAGGACCGCTTGGGGCATGCGCGCGAGGCGCGCGCCGAGGCTCGTCAGCAGTCCGACCACGAGAGCGGCACCGAAGGTCGCGACTTGATGGCCCGGCAGCGCGGCGAACGAGCGATACGCGAGCTCGGCGACGGCGCACGACGCGAAGACGAGTGGATAGTCCACCGGGCGCGCGTTTTCCAGGATTGCGATCGCGGTGCCGATCGCGAACACGGCGAAAGCCAGCTCGTACCAGGGCAGCGAGCTGAACGTGATGGAGCCGACGTGCATCTGACCCGGACCGAGAAGCGCGATCCCAAGCGCGAACCCGCAGCCGAGCGACAACAGCGTCATAAGCACGCCGCCGAGGCGCGCGGTCCCCGCAACCAGGTTGCGATACGCGAGTTCGTGCAAGGCCGCCGTTAGCTGCAAGCCGGGCAACAACTGGATGACTCCCGCGACGAGCGGCACGTAGACATTGAGGGGATGGTACGTAGCGGAATAGAGTGTAACGATTGCGGTCGCGACGAACGCGGCCAACACTTCAAAGAGGCGGCCAATCGTGGCGCTGCGTTGACCGAGTACCGCCAGCAGGCCGACCGCGAAGCCGACGATCGCGGCCGCGACGTTCTCGTGCTCGTGACCGCCCAAGATGATAGCGGCACCGAGCGAGAGCATCGTGTACGCGACGATGCACTGCAGCGGGCGCGGATCGTGGCGGAGCGATGCGATGCGCTCGACCTCACGCAAAGCGACCGTGCTTTCGACCTGATGATGGATGATGCGCTCGAAGACGACGTTGAGCAGCGAGAGGCGGCGCAAATCGATCACGCCGGGCTCGAGACGTAAGAGCACGACCTTCTGGGCATAGCCGGGGCCGATTGCCGCGGTGATGCTGGTCGGTAATGCGGTGACTTGCAGCTCGAGGCCGAGGGCGCGAGCGGTTACGCTCATCGTGTTCTCGAGCTGATCGGACGAGACGCCCGCCTGATGGTAGGCCTGGCCGATCGTCATCACGAGCTGAGCGCTCAGATCGCCGGCGAGCGCGTCCTTCGCCGCAGGATCAGAGTCGCCGAGCATTGTCCGAGTCGAGCAATCGCGATGTCTCCGGACCGCTTTCGATGCTCGGCAGGTACTTTGGCGGACGGCGGGCGTGGGCGGCTCGTTCGTACGCCGCTCCGAGTGCGAGCAGCGACGCCTCGCTCCAAGCGCGGCCGATGAACGAGATTCCGACGGGCAAGCCGGTCACGTAACCCATCGGAACGGACAGATGCGGGTATCCGGCAATGGCCGGAAGCGACGCGACGGAGCCGGAGATGTTGTCGCCGGCAACGACATCGATGCGCGAGGCGGGACCGTAGGTCGGCGCGACGAGGGCGTCGAGTCGATTGCTTGCGACGAGCCGGTCGATCCCTTCAATGCGCGCGATCTTGCGGCACGTGCGCAGCGCGTTGCGATAGTGCGGATCGCTCGGGCCCTTTGTGGCGTTCGCTTTCTCGAAGGTGTCCTGCCCGAAGAGCGCCAGCTCGCGTCGGTCGGCGCGGTTGAAGGCGATCAGCTCCGACAGCGTGCGCGTCTTTAAGGTCTTTGGGGTCGTGGCGAGGTAGGCATTCACATCGACTTTGAAGTCGGTCAACAAGACCGTGGTCTCGGCGTCACCGAGCGCCGCGTCCGGCTTGTAGCCGGGAAGCTCGACGAGCTGCGCGCCTTGCGCGCGCAGAACAGTGAGGGCGCGGTTGAAGACGACGGCGACGGATGGGCTAAGGCCGGTGAGCGCATACCGCAACACGCCAAGGCGCTTGCCTTTGAGTGACGCCCCGCTCAGGGCCGAGACGTAGTCTCGTTTGTGCGCATCGGCGTCCTTTGTCGACGGATCTCGCGGATCCGAACCAGCGATGACGTCGAGCAATGCCGCGACGTCTGCGACGCTCCGGCCTATCGGCCCGGGCGTGTCTTGATCGTGGGAGAGCGGCACGACATATGCGCGCGAGACGAGCCCGAGGGTCGGCTTGAGACCAACAAGCCCATTGATCGAAGCCGGGCACGTGACGGAACCGTCGGTTTCCGTCCCAACGCCGGCGGCAGCGAGGCTGGCCGCGATCGCTGAGCCGGTTCCGGAGGATGAACCGCAGGCGCTGCGGTCGAGCACGTACGGGTTTTTGACTAATCCGCCGATCGCCGACCACCCGCTGATGGAACTCGACGAGCGGAAATTCGCCCATTCCGAGAGGTTGGTCTTTCCGAGAACGATCGCGCCGGCTTTTTTCAGCCGCGCGACCAACGGCGCGTCGCGATTTGTGACGTTGCGCGCGAGCGCTTCCGATCCGGCGGTCGTTGCGGTTCCGTCGGCGGATTCGATGTTATCTTTGATCAGCACCGGGATTCCCTCGAACGGACCGCGCGTCTCACCCTGGGCACGGTAGCGGTCCGAGCGGCGCGCCTCCTCGAGCGCACGCGGATTGAGCGCGATGACACTGCGCAGGTGTGGGCCGTGCACGTCGAGCGCGTCGATCCGAGCGAGATACGCCCGTGTCAATCCTTCCGCAGTCACCCTCCGCGCCGCCAGGTCCGAGCGGAGTTGCCCGACGGACTTCTCGGCGACGGAGTAGGCCGCGGGCTGCGGAGCGGTTTGTTGCGCGAGGATTGCGACGCTCTGCGCTACGGGGCTCACCACGAGCAACGGTGCCAGGATACCCGCAGACAAAACACCACAACGGGAAAGACGCAAATCGCTCACTCCATGTCGACGAAGGATTCCTCTTCAAGTCGGTGCCGGATGATTCCGCCGCGTTCCGCACGCCGGATGATCGGTCCATCTTAACGACGAATGAAAACATTATGAATCAGAACGTCATTCACGGAACCGCGTGATGCCAAAAGCCGTGCAACTTTCCGCGTACGGCGGCCTCGACCAAGTCCGGATCGTCGACGTTGCGAAGCCCGAGGCGCAAGCGGGCGAGGTCGTGGTTCGCGTCGTCGCCGCGGGCACGAACCCGGGCGAGATATCCATTCGGGAGGGGCGGCTCAAGGATGTGTATCCGATGGAGTTCCCCTTCGGTCAGGGCACCGATCTCTCGGGACGCATCGATTCCGTGGGCGCGGGAGTCACCGGGCTCGTCCCGGGCGACGAAGTGCTCGGCTGGACGGACCGGCGCGCGGCGCAAGCCGAGTACGTCGCGAGTAGTCCCTCGCAACTGATCCCGAAGCCGCCGGCACTCGATTGGTTCCGCGCCGGAAGTCTCTTCGTCGTCGCGACGACCGCGGTCGCCGCCGTGCGCGCGGTTTCGCTAAAGCCGGGCGACGTCGTTGCGATCAGCGGCGCGGCAGGCGGCGTGGGGTCACTTGCGATCCAGCTTGCGAGGCGTGAGCGGGCCCGGGTCATCGGCATCGCAAGCGATGGGAGCGCAGAATTCTTGCGTTCCGTCGGTGTCGAACCGCTTGCGTACGGGGACGGCCTTCCGGAACGGTTGCGGGCGCTCGCGCCGCAAGGAGTCGACGCGTTCATCGACCTCTTCGGCGGCGGTTACGTCGAGCTCGCCGTTACGCTCGGCGTTGCGCGCGAGCGGATAAACACGATCATCGATTTCGCGGCCGCGCAGAAGTACGGCATTAAGACGGATGGGTCGTCGGCGGCTGCGTCGCGCGAGACGCTCGCGTACGTCGCGAACCTCGTCGCGTGGGGCGAGATCGTCATGCCGTTGACGGCGATCTATCCGTTTGCGTCGATACGCGATGCCTATACGGAGCTCGCACGCCGGAAGGCGCGGGGCAAAATCGTCCTCGCACTCGATGGCGCGATCGCGGAGCCGCTGCGGCCGTGAAATCTATGTCATGCTGAGCTTGTCGAAGCGCAGACGGGATCTCGCCATGCGCCGGCGGCCCTTCGACTGCGCGCCTGCGGCGCTCCGCTCAGGGTGACAAGGCAGTTTCCGACCCAGGTCGGCTTCGCGGCACTCGCCGTCGATCCGAGCGGCACGATCTTCGTTGCATCGATCGGTTCCGGGATGTCGCCGACGACCGGCGCAACGAGCGCGAGCTTGCTCCTTAAATGGCGGGGGTTGTGATGGCGCGACGGAGCATCGCTCTCGAGACCGGCGCAGAGTGCCGGTAAATCCAGTTTGGGATCGTGGGAGATCACGAGCAGCGGTGTGTTTGGGCCGAGCATCGCGGGGCCCGAGGCAAAATCGTCCTCGCACTCGATGCGACGATCGCGGAGCCGTTCCGGCCGGCTATGACACTAAAAGCCTGAAGATCATCGCGTGGAGCGCCAGGAGACCCGGCACGATGAGCGTCGGGATATAGAATGTCGTGCCCAGGGCCCCAGGTCCCGATTTGCTGAGTTTTCGCGGTCCTTGGACCATTGCGTTCAGAAGATCGACCGTTCCCCAAATATTGAAAACCCACACGAGCGCAATCGCCCATGGCGCGTTTGCTGCGAACGCAAGGGTTGCCGCAATCGCTAGGAACGCCGCTCCAAGGTCGCCCCACGCCGCCGGACGCGCCCATCCCGGCGGCAGGATCCCCGCAACGACGCCAGGCACGAGAAAACCAAGCCCGATAAAGCGAAACATATGGGGCGCCATAAGCGCCATTAGGGCCGCCCTCTTTGTGATCGTTTCGACCTCCGGCGATAGATAAAGACAGACGACGATGCCCCAGGCCACGAAGCTGAAGAGCATGCTTAAACCGAAGAGCGCACGCATCTTAATCTGATCGAACCGCAAGTGTGGCGGTACGCGGCGACAAGAAGAGAGTGACCGCATACCCGTTTCGAGAAAGATGAAGACAGCAATCAAACCACGGTATTTGGGCACTCCCCTCGACCGCGTTATAGTGTACTAAGACCTCGCCGTCGTCTTCGATCGCAAAATAGAACCCTTCCTGAGTCTCTTCCAATGACTCCGGTACGCCGCTTTCCGCAAACCTGGCGCGCAAGGTTTCGGCAATCATCGCTTCCCTCCGGGGTGGCCTCCCACCGCGCTCCGGGTCACGGCGTCGAAGCCTTCGTTCGTTCCGTACCAATCACCGCGCCCGGACGGCGTGAGATCGAAGAGATGCCAGACCGGCGAGAGCAGGTCGATGCCGCGCTCGCGATCTTCGAGCATNNTCTGCGTCTTCGGCGTCGATTTCGCGCGCGAATGCCGGTCCGTCGTCCGAGAGCAGGCGCAGACGATTCCATCCCCGATGCGCACTCCATGCGCGCAGCTTATCGAACGGCGCGCGGGAGGCGATCACAAAGTTTGCCCGCTGCGTGACGTGTGGGGCGACGGCGTCGTAACCGTCAATCCAGAGCGAACACATCGGACAGAACTCGTCGTCGTCGGCCCAGTACATCAAATGGTAGAGGATCAACTCGGTCTTGTTGCCCTCGAACAGCTCCGAAAGGCGAACGCGATAACCGTTTTCGATGAACGTGTAATCGGGAACGACCGGCCCGGGCGGTAAGCTGCGCCGCATCGCCGCCACGGCTTCGATCCTGTCGCGCAAATCGATCTCCGCCGCACGCAAGCGTTCGCGCGATTGGCGATACGTGTCGTCGGCTCCGGGCATCAGGAGATTGGAATCTACCATGTCATTTCTTTTGGATGAAGCGAGGAAGAACGGCGGACCCGAATAGCATAAGCGTTGCGGCTCCCGCACCAGAACTGATCCACGGCAGCAGCGTTTCCTCGACCGGAATGCCGAAGATGTGCGCAAGCATCATCCTCATCTTTGCGCTTTCCGCTTCGAGGCAGCGACTCCAGCTTGCGACACCTCGTCCCGCTTCACGTTAGGTGTGCCCTCGGCGTCGTAGTTATCGTGCCAGTTCCACCACTTGTACGGTTCGCTTTGCGGGTAGCCTTTGGGCGAATCTTCCCAAAGTTCTTGTCGCCCGAGCGGTGTGATGTCGAGGTAGTTCCACGTGTTGCCCATCTGCTCGTCGCCGCGGTCGTTGATAAGGTACGTGCGGAAGATGCGCTCGCCGTCGCGGAAGAACACGTTGTGTCCGTGCCACTCGTCGACGCCGAAGTCGACGTCGAAGTCGTCGGTCATCGTGTACCACGGCACGTTCCAGCCCATCCGGGCTTTTACGCGCTGAATGTCGACCTGTGGGGCGCGCGAGACGTAGGCGAGCGTCGTGTCGCGGGCGTTTAGATGCGCCAGGTGTGGGACGTGGTCCGCGCCGAACGAGCAGCCAAGACAGGCATGCTCTGGCCAACCGTACACGCCGGGCTCGAAGAATGCGCGATAGGCGATGAGTTGGCGGCGACCTTCGAAGAGATCGAGCAGGCTCACCGTACCGCTCGGCCCGTCAAATTGGTACGGCTTTTCGACCGCCAACCATGGCATGCGCCGGCGCTCGGCAGCGAGCGCGTCGCGTGCGCGCATCTGCGCTTTTTCCTTCACGAGCATCTGCCGGCGCGCAGCTTCCCATTCTTGCGGTGAAACGATCGGAGGTGTTTTCATGCTACCGCCGCACTTTGCACGAGCATGGCGGCCTCGCGTTCCAACGCCTTTAGCGTGCCGGTACGCCAGCTGTCTGCCAGCGACGCGGATAATGGATCGGGAAAAATCTCTTCCTCTCCGCGCTCGATGCCGTCGATGATGTTTCGTGCGACTACCTGTGGAGACTCTTTACCGTACGGTACGTCGAGACCGCGCGTCATGTCGGTGTCGACGGGGCCAGGGAGTACGATGTGGACGGTTACGCCACGCGAGGCGAGAAGAGCGCGCAACGATTGAGAGAGCGAGAACGCGGCTGCCTTTGAGACCGAGTATGCCGGAAGGATCGGCAGTGCGGCGAGCGCGCCCACCGAAACGATGTTGACGATTGCCCCGCGAGAACGCTTTAGGAGCGGCAAGAACGTCTTCGTCATGTAGTACGTGCCGAAGAAATTGACGTCGAGGTGGCGATCGAACGCCGCACGATCGCTTAAATCGTCGGAAAGCGATATGCCGGCGTTATTGATGAGGATGTCGAGAGAGTGCACCTGCTCGAACGCCTGCTGAATCTGTTTCTCGTCGGTCACGTCGATCGCGAGCGGTATCACACGCTCGTCGATGTGCGTGAATGGTTGGCGCGTGGCGGCGTACACGCGCTTGGCACCTTGCTTGAGCGCTTCATTTACAAGCGCCAAACCGATGCCCCGATTTGCGCCCGTCACCAGGACGGTTTTGTCGGCGATAGTCATCAGCTGTTAGTTCCTTTCGCCCCCAGTATCCCGGCTCGCCGAGCGAAGGACCAGCAACAACTCGAACAGTTACTCGAACATTTAGCTCGTTCCGGCCGCGTCCGTAGCCGGGAGGCAGGCCAGCGACGCCGACACAGCCTCCTCAAATGTCCGCTTCCCGCCATTAGAAAGCAAAGACTCGAGCCCCGCGGCAGTCAGGCGACCCCGCAGACCCTCGAGCAGCCGTTGCATTGCAGCGTTGTGGAACCGAAACATCGCAGGCGGTTCCGAACAGCCTATCGAGCGCGCGCCTTGGACGGCGCCGAGGATTTTCGCCGCATCCTCCGGCCGATCGTCGCGTAGTGCCGCGTCCGCCGCAGCCAGATGCGCGCCGAAGAGCATTGCCGGCCCGCAGCGAGCCTCCGAGAGCGCCTCGCGCGCATCGCGGAAAGCCTCTTCAGGTTTACCGACGGCGACGGCCGCCGAGGCGGCGAGCGCGAACGCCCAGCCCGCGAGGTTTGCGCCGACACCCGATCGTCGCAGTTCCTTCGCTGCGTCATGTGCACTCGCTCGCGCACGCTCGATCTGCTCGGAATCGAGCTCAATCGCGCAACGTCCAATATGAATGAGGCCGCCCGTCAACATCCCTGGCGTGGCACCGTCGAGTTCCCATGCCTCGTCGAGAAACAGACGCCGCGTCGCGAAATCGCCCGGATCGACCGTATGAGATCGAACGATAAGCGCCCATGCGAGCGCGCTCTTGCGAGGCTGAGCGCGCAAGATGCGCACGGCTTCCTCAGCCGCGCGATCGGCCTCGTCGCGTCGCTGCACGCACGACAACGCCCACGCAACAAATGCGAGAACTCTGGCAGCTGCAACGAGCACGTCCGGACGATCGCCCGCCTGACCGGCTGCGCGAAGCAGCTCGACGGAGCGAAGTCCCGCTGCGACAGCAAGCTCGTCCCGGCTCGCAAAGACAAAACAGCGGCACAATGCGAAGTGGAGCCATCCCTCGAGCTCACGAACTCCTGCGGGGGCAATAGCTTCGAGGGCAGCTTCACACCAGCTCGCGCTCTCCGTCCAGCGCGCGAGCAACTCCAACGCNNGCGCGGAAGTTGTCCAACTCCGGCTCAATTGAAGCCAACCACGGAGTCGCTGCGGATCTGCCATAGTTCTCATCGGCATCTTTTGCCAGAGCGCAGTAATACTCGGCGTGTGCGCGGGCCGCTCGAGCATCTTCGCCGTGCTCGACGAGCTGCTCCCGGACGTATCCACGTGTCGTTACCAGGAGATCGTAACGCGCGTCTTCTAGGCGCGTGTCCGCGACAATGAGGGACTTCTCGACAAGGGATAGGAGCGTTGGCAGTACCTGAACCCGGTCAACGATGCCGTCGCATAGCGCTTCAACAGCGTCCAGCGTGCAGCTGCCTGCGAATACTGCTAGCTGACGCAGCACTCTTTGCTCAGTCTGGTCGAGTAAGCCATAGCTCCAGTCGAGGAGACTCCGCAGCGTTTGGTGGCGCCGCGGTGCGGAGGGAGCTCCGGCGCTCGGAAGCTCATTGTGTCGCTCGAGCGCCCGCACGAGCATCTCCGGGCTCAGTGCGGCTGCGTGCGCGGCAGCCAGCTCGATTGCTAAAGGAAGACCGTCGAGCCGGCGACACAGTCGCTCGATCGTGATTAGGCGAGGATCTTTTCCATCGATCTGTGCAAATTCGGGTGCNNGGGTGAGCGAGTGGCCGCAGGCGCACGACAACCTCACCGGCAATTCGCAGCGGCTCGCGACTCGTCGCGAGGATGCGCAAGTTCGGGCAACGTTCGAGGAGCGATTTTGCGACCGCAGCGGCGGGGCCGAGCACGTGCTCGCAGTTGTCGAGGATGAGCAGGAGGTTCTTGCCGGCAAGCGCCCCGATCCATGCGTCGCCCGACGCCGGCGCCATCTGCTGCGAAACACCAAGGGTAGCGGCGATGCTCGCATCCACCGAAGAAGAGCCATCCAAAGCTGCTAATTCGGCGAGCCAGACGCCGTCGCGAAAGGNNTCGCGTTCTTGCTCGCGACCGAGAAAGCTATTTAAAGCCAGCGGCAGGTTGTGGTGATCGGCTTCTCTTTCGCCTTCTACAACCACGCTGCGGCGACGCGTTCGACGCGGCCGCGCTGCCGATTCTTCGAGACGTCTGCGGTCGGCTTCGGAGAGGCCGAGAGCGGCAGCGAGCAGCGCGATCGTCTCGCGGCGCGGTGCCGTGCGTATCCCGCGCTCGAGGACGCTGATGCCGCCGGCGCTCATCCGCGCTGATTCGGCCAGCTCGTCCTGTGTTAGCCCGACTCCGACGCGAAAGTCGCGCAACAGCCGACCGAAGGGAACGCGGTCGCTCATGTTCCCCAAATCAGTGGCAAAGATGATGACGGTCGCGGGCTTGGAGTTTCCTTCGACTTGGCAAGCGCCGACGGCATATGGCCGTCCTCCGTTTGCCCTTCGACTCCGCGCCTTCGGCGCTCGCTCAGGGTGACACGATTACGCGGTGGGTGTTGTGGATGGTGCCGTCGTGGGAGACGAGCGAGCCGCCGGGGCGGCCGCGGGCGTCGGCGACGATTTCGGCGAGGATCGAGACGGCTGTTTCGGCCATGGTGACGCCGCCGAGGTCGAGGCCGGCGGGGCCGTGAATGCGCGCGAGCGCGGCATCACTGAAGCCGTCGGTGCGCAGGACTGAGCGGCGGCCATTTTGTGCGCGACGGCTGCCGAGTAAGCCGATGTACGGAGCATCGCTCTCGAGACCGGCGCGGAGTGCCGGTAAATCGAGCTTGGGGTCGTGGGAAATCACGAGCAACGGCGTGTTTGCGCCGAGCATCGCGGGGAGCACCTCATCGGGCCACGCGACCACGATCTCGTCGACGGCGGCCAGGCGCTCCGACGTCGCGAATGCCGGGCGCGGGTCGACGACGACGGTGCGAAAATCTAAACGCGCCGCAATCGATGCGAGCTCCTGCGCGAGCGTCGTGCCGCCAACGACGATCAGCACGCGGCGCGCGGGGATCGTTGCCGTGAATTCTTCTGCACAGCCGCTACGTTCGTAAGTGATCGGGAAGCGAACGTCGGTCCGCCCGGCGACGATGTCTGCGGCGACCGTGGCGAACTCGGGGCCAGGGCGCCAGGTGACGACCTCTAAGAAGCCGCCGCAGCCGCTGCCGCCGCTGATGAGGTCGTCGCTCGTGAGGTCGATTTCGAGCAGGCGGGCCGTGCCGTCGTGGGTGGTCTGGATCGTAGCTTCGACGATTTCGCCTTCGTAGCAGCCGGCGCCGATGTCACCCGCAATCGTGCCGTCGATCGTTACCGCCATCGAGGCACCGAGCGGAGCCGGCGCCGCGTTGCGCACGTCGACGAGCGTTGCCAGGGCGAACGGTATTCCCTCCGCCATCCATGCCGCGGTTGCGGCGAAGACGTCACGCACGCGAATGCGCGTCGCGTTCGCGCGCCCGCCCGGAGAGCAATCGTTGTTCCGCGGCGCGCCAGGCTTCAGGCGTGTCGAGATCGATGAGGATGCCGGAGTCGCGGCACTCGACGGCGACGTGTTGTAGCGACGGATCGTCGCGGACGGCGCGCAGCGTGTCGCCGGCGGGCACTTCGGTGAGGCGCGCTCGCGCCTTCGGACCGAAGTAGACCGGGTGGCCGCGTTCACCGCGGGTTACGGGGAAGAGGACGTCGCAAGCGTGCGCGGCATTGAGCGTGCGCTCGCAAAGTTCGAGCGTGTCGCGTCGAACGAAGGGCTTGTCCGCAAGCAGGACGCCGAGGGTCGCATCGGGTTCGGTGGCGCGGTGAGCGACGAGCAACGAAGACGTCATACCCGCGAGCGGGGTTGCGTTAACGAGCACTGCGGCCCACGGGATCATGGCCGAGACGGCAGCCTTCAGCAATTCGTTCGTGACGATCTCGACGGCGCGGCCCTCAACGACGTGGCCGAGGCGTTCGAGCGGCGACTTTCCGGCGAGCGGCTCGGTTGCTTTCGCAAAGCCCATGCGCTGCGCACCGCCGGCAGCGAGGATGACGTAGATGATCTTACGCTCGGCCACGACCGCCTCGGGCCAATCGCGTCGCGATGCGTTCGACGTCCGCGGCATCGGAGATCGTATCGAGGACGTCGATGAACGGGAGGGCCGAACGCATGCCGGCTGCCGTCGGCGCGAAACCACGGGCACGCGCGTGCGGGTTTAGCCAGACGACGCCCGCGCTGCGCCGCCGGATCTCGCGCATCGCGCGCTCGAGCTGCGGAACGTCGCCCGCATCGAGGCCATCGCTTGCGACGATCACGAGCGTCTGGTGGTCGAGCATGCGCGCGGCGTGGTCGCGCACGAATTCTGAAAGACTGGCGCCGATGCGGGTGCCACCGCCCCACGCCTCGCCAAGACTCGGCAACTCGCTGCCGGGACGCGCTGCGGAAAGAATGCGCGTCAAATCGTGAAGCTCGGTGCTGAAGGCATAGGTCCGCGCTCGCACCGTCGCGCGTTCGAGGGCGTAGGCAAACTGCATGAGCACGGCGGCATTGTCCGACATCGAACGGCTTCCGTCGACGAGCAAGACGATGCGCGGCGCGCGACGCGGCGGACCGAGGCGGTGCAAGACCGCGGGGTCGCCGCCCGTCTGCAGACTCGCGCGCAAGGTTCGGCGCACGTCGAAGCGCGGACCGTGCGGCTGCGGCGTCCAGCGCCGCTCGCGACCCAAATGCACGCTGCGGACGAGCTTGCGCGCGGCCGACTCCATCGCCTCGAGCCCGCGCTCCTCGATTGCCGGCGGTGCGCCGGTCGCGGCGGTGGGGCTGACGCGCGCGCGCATCGTCAGCCAAGCGGTGACGGCCTCGTTCTGCTCTTCGGTGAGGCGGCGCTCGCGGGCTGGGCCCTCGCCGGCCTCGCGGTCCTCGTCGCGATCGTGCGGGTCTTCGGCGTGTTGCTCCGCGGGGGTCGCGGTTTGCGCGGCGGAGGGCGGACCGGGGCGGGAGTGGCGCGGGCGGTACGCAGCTTGGGCGGCGCCCTCGTCCGCCGCGAGGAACACGTCGTCGTAAGCTTCTTCGAAGATTGCGATTTGTTCGGGTGACGCGCAGGCGACGGCGCGCAGCGCGGCGCGTACGCGCGCGGCGTTTGAGAGGCCGAGCAGGTCGAGCGCGCGCAGCGCGTCGTGCACCTCGCGCTGGCCGATCGAGAAGGCGTGCGTTTCGCGCAGGACGGCAAAGAAGTCGGAGACGCGGAGCGACAACTTCGAAGAGCGTGAGAGCATGTTGCGGCTGTCCTTCGACTACGCGCCTACGGCGCTTCGCTCAGGATGACATGGGGGCTTAGCCACGGCGGGCGTGGACGGAGCCGATGCCGTAGTCGGGCTCGAGGGGGGCGGGCTGTTCGGGGCTCCTTCCGTTTAGGAGGGGGACGTAGCGTAAGCGCTGGGCTTGGAGGAGTTCCCAATCGTGTTGGACTTTGAGGATGCAGCCGTGGGTGAGCTCGAGGGTGCGTTCGTCGAGGGCGGCTTTGTGCAGGCGCACGAGCGCGAGCGCCCAGTCGAGACTTTCGGCGACGCCGGGCACTTTTTCGAACGGCTGGGCGCGCAGAAATTCCATGAAGGACGCGATCTGCTCGGCGAGCTTGACGTCGATGCCGGGCAGCCGCGCGCGCAGGATCTCGATCTCGCGTTCGCGCGTTGGGTACGCGAGCCAATGATAGAGGCAGCGGCGGCGAAGCGCGTCGGAAAGCTCGCGCGAGCGGTTCGAGGTGACGATCACCGCGGGACGCGAACGCGCGCGGACCGTTCCGAATTCGGGAATCGAAACTTGAAACTCGCCGAGCAGCTCGAGCAGGAAGGCTTCGAAGGCTTCGTCCGCACGGTCGATCTCATCGATTAAGAGAACCGGCGCCACGTCTTGCGTGATCGCCTCGAGCAGCGGGCGCTTCAGCAAGAAAGCCTCGCTGAAGATTTCCGCTTCGCGGGCAAGCGTGCTGCTCTCGTCGCCTTCGGTTAGGCGGATGCGCAGCAACTGCTTGGGATAGTTCCATTCGTAGAGCGCGCTTGCAGCGTCGAGACCTTCGTAGCATTGCAGCCGAATCAGGCGCGTGTCTAAGACGGCGGCGAGGACCTTCGCGCTCTCGGTTTTTCCGACCCCGGCCGGACCTTCGATCAACAGCGGCTTCTCGAGCGCGAGCATCAGCTCGAGCGAGGTTGCGAAGTCCTCGTCGACCACGTAGCCTTGCGCGGCGAATCGCCCCTCGAGGTCTGCGACGTTCAAGCGTTACCCGATGCGGCGAGTGCGGCTTGGGGGTCCGCGGCGAACGTCGCGCGACAACCGGCGCAGCAAAAATAATAGGTCCGCCCGTCGAGCTCGAAGCGGTGGCGCGCGCCATCGATCTCGACGTCCATCCCGCAGATCACATCGACCCCGGTCGCAGGCGACGTTGCGACCACCTCTTGCGGGGTCGCCGGTGCGCTCACCGGCAGCGGCGCCGCGACGATTTCGGCGAGGATCGAAATCGCGACGTCGCCGGCCGCGCGCGCGCCGATATCGAGGCCGACCGGATTGTGCACCCGCGACAGCACCGCCGCGGAACGGCCTTCCTGCTCGAGCACGCCGAAGACGCGTGCGGCGCGTTTACGGCTCGCGACCAAACCGACGAACCCGAGTTCTACGTCGAGCAACGCGCCGAGCGCCGCCTCGTCGTAGTGGCCGAGCGAGGCGACGACGGCCGCGGTGCGGCTGCGCTCGGTAGCGGACAGCGCGCGCACCAACGGCGCTAAAGCGCCGAGCGTCAGGACGCGCTCGTCGCTCCCCGCGAACTCGGCGACCTCACGGTCGTCGACGACGCGCAGGACCTCGTAGTCGAGCGCCGAGCCGACGCGCGCGAGAGCTTCCGCGACGGGAGTGAAGCCCGCGACGATCAGGCGCCGTGAGGGCAGATGCGGCTCGAGGTAGACGTCCGCGGCCCCTTCCGAGGCGCAACTCATCGGAACGAAGATATGTTCGGCGCCCGGCGCGTCCGCGGATGCCGGGTCGTGCTTTGCGTCGCCCCTAGACAAGCTCGGGGTGACAGGGCTGATGTGTAAGAGGCGCGGGGTGCCGGTGCGGAGCGCTTCGACGCCGTGGCGACGGACGATGTCGCGCGAACACGAGCCGCCGACGAATCCTTCCATGCGCCCGTCGGCGAACACGACCGCACGATCGCCGACGTGCGAACTGACCGGCGCCCGCCGGGACACGACGAGCGCAAGCGCAAAAGGAACCCGATCGCGCTCGAGTTCCGCTACGCGCTCGAAGAAGCGCATCGCGCTTTCACGTTCGCAAACGTCGTCGTGATCACGCGCTGCGCCTGCGCATCAATGACGCGCCCCGCTAAGCTCGCGATTTTTCCGCGCATCGTCGCCGTCCCAGTCCAATCGAGGGAAGTGGTCGCGCCATGGTCGGTGAGATCGGCACCTGCGAGCAGGTCGACCGTGCTCCCGAGGCCGCCGCCGCTGATCTTCATGTTCATCCGGTTGCCGTCGGACTGGGGTTCGAGTTCGATCTTCAGCTTGAACTTGCCGCGGACGGGGCCAACGCCGACCGAGACGATCGCATCGAAGTGGGTGGCGTCCTCGACTACCGCCTCGACGAGGTCGGGGACGCAATCCGCGACGCTCTTTGGGTCGCTGATGAACGCCCAGAGTTGCGCCTTGCTCGTCCCGACCTCCTCATGCCCGTGCCACTCGAGGTTCACGCTTTGGTCGCCTCTTGGATTGCGCTCCAAACCTTGGAACGCGTCAGCGGCATGTCGATGTTCTTGATACCGAGCGGCGAGAGCGCGTCCATGACCGCGTTGACGAACGCCGCCGGGGAGCCGACGTTCGGGCTTTCGCCGACACCCTTCGCCCCGATCGGATGGTGCGGGCTTGGGTTACAAGTGCTGTCCGTCTCCCAATGCGGAGATTCAAGCGACGTCGGGATCAGATACTCGGTGAAGTTCGGTTGCAGGTTGTTGCCTTCCGCGTCGTAGGCGATCTCCTGCATGAATGCGATCGCGAAGCCTTCGGTCAGGCCGCCGTGGATCTGGCCCTCGACGATCATCGGGTTGATGACGGTGCCGCAGTCGTCGATCGCGAGGAAGCGACGAACTTTGGTTTCACCGGTGTCCTTGTCGACGTCGACGACGGCGATGTACGCGCCGTAGGGGAACGTCAAGTTGGGCGGATCGTAGTAGTACGTCGCCTCCAGTCCGGGTTCGTTCGGTCCCGGGTTCGTGTAGGCGGCGAATGCGATCTCTTTCATCGTGACGGTCTTGGACGGCACGCCCTTGACCTGGAATTTGTAGTCGACCCACTCGACGTCGTCGAGCGGCGCTTCCATCACGTGGGCGGCGATGTTGCGCGCTTTTTCGCGCACCCGCCGCGCCGCCATCGCGAGGGCCGCGCCGGCCACCGGGGTGCTGCGGCTTGCATACGTGCCCAAGCCGTAGGGCGCGGTGTCGGTGTCGCCTTCTTCTACCAAGAGGTTTTGCGGGTCGAGACCGAGCTCTTCGGCGACGATTTGCGCCCACGTCGTCTCGTGGCCTTGGCCCTGAGATTTCGTTCCGGCGCGGACGATGCCCGAACCCGTCGGATGGATGCGGATCTCGGCGCTGTCGAACATCTTGATGCCCATGATGTCGAAGTGCTTGCTCGGGCCCGCACCGACGACTTCGGTGAACGTCGAGATGCCGATGCCCATCAGCTCGCCGCGGGCGCGCTTCTCGGCTTGTTCCTTGCGCAACTCTTTGTAGCCGACTTTGTCGAGCGCCTTCTGCAAGGTCGTGTGGTAGTCGCCGCTATCGTACACGAAGCCCAGCGGCGACGGGTACGGGAACTGATCCTTGCGCACGAAATTCTTCATGCGAACGTCGGCCGGATCCATGCCGAGGGCGTTTGCGAGTAAGTCCATGCCGCGTTCGATCGCGTAGGACGCTTCGGTGACGCGGAACGAGCAACGGTAGGCGACCCCGCCCGGAGCCTTGTTCGTGAAGTAGGCATCGAGTTCGGTAAACGCGACGGGGAAATCGTACGAACCCGTGCAGATGCCGAACATGCCGGCTGGATACTTGGTCGGGTCGGCGGCTGCGTCAAACGCGCCGTGGTCGGCGTGGGTCGTGACCTTGAGCGCCGTAACCTTGCCGTCTTTGGTCGCGCCGATCTCGACGTCCATCGTGTAGTCGCGCGCGAAGCCGGTCGTCGTGAGGTTCTCGGTGCGCGTTTCGATCCACTTGATCGGATGGCCGGTCACGATCGAGGCGACCGCACTGCAGACGTAGCCCGCATAGACGGGAACCTTGTTGCCGAAACCGCCGCCGATGTCGGGCGAGATCACGTGGATCTTGTCCTCGGGGATGCCGGTGACGAGGGAGACGACCGTGCGGTGCGCGTGGGGCGCCTGCGAGGTCATGTACAGCGTCAACGTGCCGGTTGCCGGGTTCATGTCGGCAACGCATCCGCACGGCTCGAGCGGCGCGGGGTGGCAGCGCTGGAAGTAGACGCGCTCGTTGATCTTCACGTCGGAGGCGGCGATCGCGGCATCGGTTTCGGCGCGCTTGCCGACTTCCCAGTGGTAGATGTGGTTGGTCTTGTTTTCGCGGTCTTCGCGAACGAGCGTCTTGTCGGTTTTCGCCGTAAACGGATCGACGACCGGGGTCAGCTGTTCGTACTCGACCACGACGGCCTCGACGCCGTCGGCCGCGGCAGCGCGCGAGGTGGCGACGACGGCGGCAACTTCCTGATATTGATAGAGCACCTTGCCGACGGCCAGCACCATCTGCTTGTCGTAACCGTGGAACGTCGGGATCCAGGCGAGCCCGACACCCGCGAGATCGTCGGCCGTGATCACGGCCAAAACTCCCGGAATCTTCAGGGCGGCGTCTTTGTCGATTTTCGTGATCTTTGCGTGCGGATAATCGCTATGCACGATCGCCAGATACAACATGTTGGGCAGAACGATGTCGTCGATGTACCGGCCCTTGCCGGCGATGAAGCGCGCGTCTTCCTTGCGCTTCATGGGCTGGCCCATCGAGTGACGGCCGTTGGCGGGCGGGGCTTCAGTCGTGCTCACCTAGGATGCTCCTTACGACGCAGCGACCGGCTCGGCAGCCGGCGCCGACAATTCGGCGGCGGCTTGCTGAACGGCCTTGACGATGTTGTTGTATCCGGTACAGCGGCACATGTTGCCGGAGAGCGCGTCGCGGATCTCCGCTTCGCTCGGATCCGGGTTGTGCTTGAGGAATGCGATCGCGGTCGCCATCATGCCGGGCGTGCAGTAGCCGCACTGCAAACCGTGCTGGTCGGAGAAGGCCTGCTGCATCGGGTGAAGCTTGCCGTCCTTCTTCATCCCTTCGATCGTCGTGATTTCGTGGCCGTCGGCCATCACGGCGAACATCGTGCACGATTTCACGGCTTTCTCACCGTCCATCAACACGACGCAGCAACCGCAGCTCGAGGTGTCGCAGCCGACGTGCGTACCGGTCAGCCCGAGGTCCTCGCGCAGAAAATACGCGAGCAGCACGCGCGGCTCGACGTCGCGTTCGTAGTCGGCGCCGTTGACTTTGAGCGAAACCTTCATCGAATGTCCTCCACACCCAAGCGGGCGAATGCTTTGCGCAGCGCGCGCTCGACGAGCACGCCGGCCATCTCCTTCTTATAGGCGACGGTGCCGCGCGTGTCGGACACCGGGTCGGCGGCCTTGCGCGCCGCATCCGCGGCGGCGGCGATTGCCGCGGCCGACGGTTTTGCGCCGACGAGGGCGCGTTCGGCTTCGGCAACGCGGAAGCCGCAGGGACCTGCGGCCCCGAGCGCGATCGCGGCTTTAGCGACCGTGCCGTCTTGCGCCAGCGTCACCCGCGCGGCGGCGGCGGCGGTCGCGAAGTCCCCGACTTTGCGTTCGATCTTGAAGTAGGCGCCCGCCGTCCGGGCATCCGGCGTCGGGAAACGGACTTCGATTGCCATCTCGCCGTCGCCGACCGCGGTCGTGTACGAATCGACGATGAACTCATCGATCGGAACGACGCGCTCGCCGCCCTTGCCGCGCACGACGATCGAGGCATTGCCGGCAAGCGCCGCGACGGGCCAATCGCCTGCGGGATCGTTGTGGCAGAGGCTGCCGACGACCGTTCCCATCTGGCGCACGACCGGATCCGCCACAACCGCGCAAACGTCGGCCAGCAGCGGGTAGCGGCCCGAGAGAATCTGGCCGGATAACTCGAGGCCCTGGTCGCGCGCGCCGGCGCCGAGTCGTAGCTCGCCGTTGTGCTCGCCGATCGTCGCGAGCTCGGCGATGCGGTTGATGTCGACGAGCACGGCCGGCTTCGCCAGCCGGAAACGCATCGCCGGAATTAAGCTTTGGCCCCCCGCGAGCACACGGGCATCGCCGCCGTACTGTGCAAGGACCGAAAGCGCTTCATCCGTCGAGCGGGCCGGTATGTAGTCGAACGCTGCTGGAAACAATTTTTCTCCTTATGCAAAGAGTCCGGAAGCGGCCGTTCGCAATCCAACTTTTGTTTCCTTCGACAAAAGTCTGAACTGCCATTCGGCCCCCCTAGCGGGCGGCCGCGAGGGCGTGACGGATGAGCGCTATGAACTCACTTTCGTCTGGGCTGGCGCTGGGCGTGCCGAGCGAGGTTGCCTTCTGGGGCGTCGTCGTTTCGCGGCCGCATTTTTTCTTCGGCCGCAACACCCAAGCGATGCATGAGGCCTTCGACGTGCGCAGCGACGACGGCAACCGCGTCGAGATCGTCGACAACGTGAAGCTCGCGCCGCGCGTGCCGGTCGCGGTCGGCGATCGGATCAGCGTGCAGGGCGAACTCGTCCCGCAAACGGCGTACGGGCCGCTCGTTCACTGGACGCACCGCGATCCGGCCCATAACCATGTTGACGGGTACATTGATTTCGCGGGACGGCGGTATGCGTGACGCGGCGCGCATACGATCCGTCGACGGTATTGATTTGGGCTGCAGTCCCCGCATCTTCGTCCGGGAGGTGGCAATCCGGCGTCGAAAATCGCGGTCATTTGGACGGCTGATTGCCGGCAGAGATGCGTGGAGACGGAGATGGGCATAAAGGTAGCTATCGCGCTTTACCTGGTGGCGCTGGTAGCCGTCATAGTCGGTGTAGATTTCGCGTTCTTCAGAAACCGATTCTGGGAACGGCTGATAGCGAATATTGGAATCGTCTTGGTGTTCGCAGCGTTCTACTTAAGATTCCTGAGGCGTCCATGACACGCGGCGAAAGATTCGCGAACCGTTCGGGTCAAAAGCTTCCGTCGGTATAGCCCAGCTTGAACGCGTATCGATCCTCATTCAGATACGACGGGCCTTTCTCAACAGTATTGAAGAGCCACTGCAAGACCGGATTTCCGAGATTGGGCTCGCCGCCGCCCGGAGCATTCTTCCACACGACGTTTCCGGATGGCCCGTCGTTCAGTTGGTCGATGAACGCGTTTGCGCTTACCAAGCTGTTAAACGCGTTGCCGCCGGTGTTCGCCAACACTCCGAGTCTAATCGTTGCGTCCCCTACGGCGATCACGGGATCGGCAAAACTGCCCACGGTCAGCGCCAGGTTGGCGGCCAGGCTGCCGACTGCGACCCAAGACATGTTGGACTTGTCCGGCTTTTGCGACGCTATTTGATCGTTCAGATCGTCCATCGCGGACTTGGCTGACGAGAGAATCTGACCAAAAACGTAGAAGCCGTTTTGTAGCGGATCGTTTCCCGTTGCGATGCTGCCCGCGCCATTGTTGGACGGCGGGCCGAAGATCGTGCCGTATGTTTTTTCGAACGTTCCGATGTCGTGCGTCCTGCCGAGGGCTGCGAGGTCACTAAGGTAGCCGCCGAGGGTCGCCCCGACCGCTCCGCCGATCTGCGCGGCCTCTTGCTTGCTCGCGTACTGCGGTGTGAACGCGAGTTGCAGAAAGTTTCTGATGGGGCTGGGATTGATCTGCGTCTGCTGGCCCGCGAGGCTCGTCTGCAAGATGCTCGGGAACGCATTTTGGAAGAGGTGCGAAGCGGCGACGCGCAGGCCCGAACCGGCAACGTCGGCGTGGACCACGGCGTTCTCATCGCCGAGCCCGAACCGGTCGGTGCCGGTGGTACCGTCGCTGACGCCGTTGAACGCCGCCGCAGCGCGATTCGCCGCGGACGAGCCGATGGGCGCGCCCTTTGCGTCGCCGGCGATCCGCTCGAGCAGTGCCGCCGTTCCCTTATAGGTTTCAGGCGCGCCGGGATTAGGCGACATCTGGAAGATGTTCGCCTCACCGCGAACCGAACCGTCGACGATCGCTTCAAGTGATGACGGTTTCCCGTTCGAGGCGTTCGTCGATGCGTATTTGCTTTGCAGAAAGTTCTCGATGCCGGCGCTGCCTGTCGATGCCAAGACGTTCGTGCCCTGCGCGTAAAGCAGCGAGACGGCGTCGGGATGACTCTTGCCGCGAGCAAGTGAGAGCGCGTTGCCCGAATCGTAACTTGCAGCGGCGAACTGATTCTTGAACGCAAGCCCCTTCGGATCGTTGTGGAGCGCGGAAACGAGATCCGTCATCGCCGACAGGTCGGCACTGCCGTTCGCGCCGAGGCTCCTCGTGAAATTACCGGCGGCCAGAAGCGTGCCGGGGCCGGCGGCGAGCGCATCGACGTCCTTTGCGTTTAGCGCTCCCGAATTGACCAGGCCTTGGAACGCATTTTGCACGACGGTTTGCGAGCCTTCGGGGAGTGTAAACGATCCGCCGCCGCCACCGCCGATGGTCTGCGCTTTGATTTGGCCGAGTAGACCCGCAAAAGCGGCCGGACCCAGTTGACGCATCACGAGGCCCAGCCGCTGCGAGGGGCTCATCTTGTCGTATTCGCTCACTTGGGCCTTGGTGAGGCCGGTGGAGTCGTACCGGTTGAGCGAGAGGCTCTTGCCCGCGATGAAGGCGACGGCGGGTACCGGTGCGCCGGGTCCGCCACCTGGCGCACCGGTCGTTAGCGCGTTGACGATTTTCATGTCGTCACTCTGGTCGCTGTTGCCGGTGAAGACCTTACCGCCTTTGACTGCCGTGTTCGTCATCGTGGCCGAAGAGACGCCGGAGTTTCCTCCGGGGTTCGATGGGAACGGTACGTTGGCATCGGCGCAGCTCGCGGTAACGCCCTGCGCGCCGAGCACGGCGCGCATGAGGTCGAGCGACCGGAGTACGTCCAATCGAAAGGTGTCGCCCAGCGTGATTTTGTCAGCACCGATGCGAACCGCTTTCGTCGTCGCATGCGCAGTGGAGATCGAGCCGGGCGGCGCGTTCGATGAAGCGGGCGCGGCTTTCTTCGGCTTCGGTGGAGGCGGTTTCGCGGTTATCTTTACTGCGGGAGCGTGAATTGCGACCGGTCCGCAGCCATCCGAGATTAGCATCGCCAGCCTCCCAGAAACTTCAGTTTCTTAGGGGGTAATCACGTGAATGGGGCGTTTCCACAAGTGGTCGGGGGCGTTTGGTCACGGTTTTCCGTGAGAAGGGACGCCGGCGAAGCGAACGCCGGTTCTTCGGCGAAGCGACGTCTCCCGTTCGACTGCGCGCCTGCGGCGCTCCGCTCACGGTGACATGGAGGGGGTCAGACGGGGCGGTCGCCGAGGATTGTGGCGCGGCGCATGCGGCGGTGGTGCGGGAAATAGTCGGAGAGCGCGTAGTGCTGGGTCCAGCGATTGTCCCAGAATGCGACGGCGTTCGGCTTCCACTGCCAGCGCACTTGGAACTCGGGCTGATTGAGGTGATCGAGGAAGAAGTCGAGCAGCGCGCGGCTTTCCCGCTCGCTCACGTCCGCGATGTGCGACGTGAAATTTTGGTTGACGAAGAGCGCCTTACGGCCCGTCTGCGGGTTGGTGCGAACGACCGGATGCACGACCGGAGGGTTTTCCTCGTAAACTTTGTCGATACGATCGGCGATCCCATATTGCGCGAACCGCTCGGGGCGAAAAGCTTTGGAAAAGTCGTGCACCGCGTTCAGACGCCCGGCGAGCGCCTTGAGTGGTTCCGAAAGCGCTTCGTAGGCAAGATAGGTGTTTGCCCACAGGGTGTCGCCTCCGATTCCGGGGAGAACCTCGGCGTAAAGGAGCGACGCTTGCGGCGGGGTCTGGATGTAGGTGACGTCGCTGTGCCACACGTTGTTGTGGCCTTTACGGTTCTGGTCGTACTCGAGGATCATGATCTCGGGCAGACCGCTTTGGCCGGGATAGAGCGGGTGCACGTAGAGGGCGCCGAAGCGCGCGGCAAAATCGCGCTGCTGCTCCGGCGTGATCGATTGATCCTCGAAGAAGAGCACGAGATTCTCGTCGAGCGCGCGACGAATCGCCGCGATCGTACGGTCGTCATGCTGCTGGGCGAGATCGAAGGATTCGACGACCGCGCCGAGCGCCGGCGCCAACTTTCGAATCTCGAGCTTTGCGCTATGAAGCGGAACGTCGATCGTCGCCATTAGTGCTGTGCCTCCGCGCCTGTTGCCGTCAGCGTCCTGCCGCTTGGCGTCCAAACGGCGTCGCCGATCTGAATCGGTTTGGGTATCAGCCCGAGCTTGCTGAACGTATCGGCGATCGACTGTTGCCGGCGGATCACACCGGGGCCGAGATACGAAACCTGATAGTTGCCGCGCGCGGCTACAACCCTCTCGTCCGCAAGATCGACGCCGGACGCGTCGGCGAGCGTTTGTGCGAGCTGATCCTGGTGGCTTTCCGACCAA
Source organism: Vulcanimicrobiota bacterium (assembly GCA_003158195.1). Taxonomy (GTDB): domain Bacteria; phylum Vulcanimicrobiota; class Vulcanimicrobiia; order Vulcanimicrobiales; family Vulcanimicrobiaceae; genus Palsibacter; species Palsibacter borealis. The sequence goes on from PMHP01000246.1 coordinate 33,586, forward strand.
CGCCAGGCCCGTTGCGCCTCATCAACGACGGCTTGAATCGTCGCGGGGTATCGCGTGGCGTAGTCGCGCGAAGCGACGAAGAACGAGTTCGACGGCGCGATCCCCTCGGCGTCGGTTAGGACGCGCACGTTCGGGTAATGCTCGGCGACGGCATAGAACGGATCCCAGATCGACCACGCGTCGACCGCACCGCTCTGGATGGCGGCGCCCGCGTCGGCGGGTTGCAAATACACCGGGGTGATGTCCGACCACGGCACGTTCGCTTTTTTGAGCGTCTGCACGAGCACGTTGTGTGCGCTCGATCCCTTCACCAGGGCGATCTTTTTCCCACGCAAATCTTCGATCGTTTTGATCCCGGAGTCGGTGCGAACGAGGATCGCATTGCTCTTTCCCGGGTTTGGGATCGAGGCGACGTAGACGAAATTTACGCCCGAAGCCTGCGCGAAAATCGGCGGCGTGTCACCCGTGTAACCGAAATCGATCGCGCCCGCGTTGAGTGCTTCGATCAGCGGCGGCCCCGATTGAAACTCGACCCAGGATACCGTAATGCCTTGCGCGGCTAGCCGCTTTTCGAGCAACCCCTGCTTCTTGAGGATCAGCAGCGCGCCGATCTTTTGGTAACCGATGTGGAGTTCTTTTGGGAGTTCCGGCGAGGCAGCACTCGTGACGCGAGCGCCTCCGGGCGAGAGGGCCAGCGCCGTCAGCGCGGCGATCGAGAGAATAAACCGAGTCCTCATGCGGCGCTCCATGCAAGGGAGTGGTGTGGGCCGGCGATAGTAGGAACCGGAACGCCGAGGTGCTCGAGCAACCGGCGCCGTTGGGCGGAGAAAGAAGGCGAGGACGGATCGCGCGGTCGGGTCGCGTCGACGGCAATTTCGGCAACGATCCGTCCGCCCTCGATCACGAGGGCGCGATCGGCGAGCAGCAGCGCTTCGTCGACATCGTGGGTAACGAGCAGCACCGAGGGTCCGTGCGCCTGCCACAATGCGCTTACGAGCTCGTGCATCCGCAGGCGCGTCAGCGCATCGATTGAGGCGAAAGGTTCGTCGAGCAACAAGAACTGGGGCTCGCGAACGAGCGCGCGGGCGAGGCCCGCGCGCTGCGCTTCGCCGCCTGAGAGTGTGAGCGGCCACGCCTCGGCACGATGTCCCAACTCGACTTCGAGCAGTGCGCCGCGCACGCGATCGCGCACGTCGCCGCGCAAGCCGAGTGCGACATTCTCCCAGACCCGTTTCCAAGGCAGAAGGCGGGGTTCCTGAAACACGACGGCGCTCGGGGACGGTACCTCGACGTTCCCCGACCCGCGCGACTCGAGCCCCGCCAAGACGCGCAGCAGCGTCGTTTTTCCCGAACCGCTGCGCCCCAAGAGAGCGACGAACTCTCCCGCTACGATGTCGAGGTCGAGCCCGGCGAGGACCGGCAGTTTTCCGAAGGACAGCGAGAGATTGCGCAGGCGCACCGCCGTGCGGCTCATCGAGCATCTCGCACGAGGGCGGGGCGCCAGACGAGCGCGCGTTTCTCGACGATCCGCACGGCGGCGTCGGTGGTGAGACCCAGAAGGGCATACACGAGAAGCCCGACGACGATCACATCGGTCCGCAAGAAATCGCGCGCGTCCATGATGAGATAACCGATCCCACGGTCGGCATTGATCTGTTCGCTCACAACGAGGCTCAGCCAAGCTGCGCCGAGCGCGTAGCGCAGGCCGACGAGCGCGGGCGCGAGGGCGCCGGGGAGAATCACCGCACGGATCGTTTGCCAGCGGTTGAGCCCAAACACGCGCGCCGCCTCGACGAGCTTCGGGTCGACCGCACGAATACCGCCGAGAAGCGTGAGATACACGGGAAAGGCCGACGCAAACGTGACGAGCGCGAGTTTGGGGAACTCGCCGATGCCGAACCAGAGAATCAGCAGCGGAGACATGCCGAGATACGGCAGGGTGCGAAGGGCCTGCATGACCGGATCCACCGCGTCGTCGCCGGCCGACGAAAGGCCGGCGATCAGCGCGAGCGCAGCTCCGATGGAGACGCCGGCACAGAAACCGACGAGGACGCGGCCGAGCGAGACCGTGAGGTCACGAAGAAGCTCGCCCGAGACCGTTAGCGACCAGAACGTCGCGAGGATCGTCGCCGGCGCAGCGAGTTTCTCTGGGGGAATGACGTGCAAGCTCGACCCGAGCTGCCACGCCAAGACGATCGCTAGCGGCGAAACGAAGCGTCGCGCGAGCTTTGCGTCGATGCGAAGCGCGTTGAGGCGAAGAGCTGGCGGGCGTGCGGAAATGGCGGATTCGTTCATGGATCCTTTGGGAGCCGTGCAATAAGAAAACCCTCTGTCCTTGCGGAAGAGGGCCGTGCAAATCAACGCTGCATGCGTCGTCTACACCAAGAGTGACCCCCTCCGATTACGCGCGAAGAAGCGACAACAACAGGGGAGCTTGACGGTTACGCCGTGCATGCGGAGATACTAGCATGCGTTCGTAAGCGGTGTCAAAGGTTTGTTGGTGCAGAAAGTGTCGCCGGGATGCGGGGTTCGGTCGTCGAAAAAACTTTCGGATGCGGCGTGCAAGTTGGGGGGAAGCCCCGTTGGCCCTTCGACTGCGCGCC
>PMHP01000119.1 GCA_003158195.1 Vulcanimicrobiota bacterium
AGTTGCGGAACCCGTCCGCGGCCGGCTCCAGTACGGCGAACGAATGCATATCGGTCTGCTCCTGCGAGGCATCCGTGCGCCCCGGGGAGAAGGGAACCTTCACGTCGTGGCCGGCCTTCTTCGCAGCCTCCTCAACGGCTGCACAACCGCCCAGGACGATCAGGTCGGCAAGCGAGACCTTCTTGCCGCCGGACTGCGCGCCGCTAAACGCTTTCTGAATTTCTTCTAGCTTCGCCAGCACGTTCGCGAGTTCGGCCGGCTGATTGACTTCCCAATCTCTTTGCGGTGCGAGGCGAATGCGCGCCCCGTTCGCTCCGCCGCGCTTGTCGCTGCCGCGGAACGATGCCGCCGCTGCCCACGCGGTCGTGACCAGTTGCGAGATGGAAAGTCCCGATTTGAGAATGTCGGCCTTGAGCGCGGCAATGTCTGCGTCCCCGATCAAGGGATGGTCCGCCGGCGGAACGGGGTCTTGCCAAAGCAGCGGCTCCGCAGGAACGAGCGGGCCAAGGTACCGCGAACGGGGCCCCATATCGCGGTGCGTCAGCTTGTACCACGCTCGGGCGAAGGCGTCGGCGAACTCGCTCGGATTCTCGTAGAACCGCCGCGAGATTTTCTCGTAGCTCGGGTCCACTTTGAGCGAGAGGTCCGTCGTCAGCATCGTAGGGGCGTGCCGCTTCGATGGATCGTGAGCGTCCGGCACCGTATCCGCTGCCGATGCGTCCTTGGGCTTCCACTGGAACGCGCCTGCGGGGCTCTTCGTGAGCTCCCACTCGTAGTTGAAGAGATTTTCGAAGTAGTTGTTGCTCCACTTCGTCGGGGTCGTGGTCCATGCGCCTTCAAGGCCGCTCGTGATCGTCGCGTCGCCGTTGCCTTTGCCGTATGCGTTGACCCAGCCGAAACCTTGCTCTGCGATCGGCGCTCCTTCGGGTTCGGGACCGAGATACGTATCCGGAGCGGCCCCATGGGTTTTGCCGAACGTATGACCGCCGGCGATGAGCGCGACGGTCTCCTCATCGTTCATCGCCATCCGCGCGAACGTCTCCCGAATGTCCCGAGCCGCTGCGACCGGATCCGGATTTCCGTTGGGCCCTTGAGGATTCACGTAGATGAGGCCCATCTGNNAGCGCGACGTTGCCGGTGAGAATCATCAGGTCGGCCCACGAGATTTTCCGGCCGTACTTTTGCTTGATCGGCCAGAGTAAACGGCGCGCCTTGTCGAGGTTCGCGTTGTCCGGCCAGCTGTTGAGGGGAGCGAAGCGCTGTTGACCGGAACCCGCGCCGCCGCGGCCGTCCGCAATCCGGTACGTACCCGCGCTATGCCAGGCCATACGGATGAAGAGCCCGCCATAGTGGCCGTAGTCCGCGGGCCACCAGTCCTGCGACGTCGTCATTACGGCACGGAGGTCGTCGATCACGGCTTGAAGATCGAGCGTCTTGAACTCCTTGGGGTAATCGAACGCCTCGCCCATCGGATCGATCAGCGGCGAATGCTGGTTCAAGATCTTCAGGTTGAGCGCATTGGGCCACCAGTCTGCGTTCGTTCGGGCCCCAGCAAGTGCGTGGGGGCGCGCATTGGGGGGAGCGCCGTTCGTGACCGGGCACGATACATCTATTGACAAGGCACGTTCCTTTTCATCATGTGTTTGTTGCTTTTCACGACCCGATTCAGTGCGGAGTCGCGCCTCGGAGCGAGCAAGAAATTTTGACGGACACGGGCACGAACCGCTTTAGCTCCAGTAACCCGAGAAGCTTAGTGAAGATGACTTTCACTCTCACCAAATGACCTTAGCACCGCAGCGGTCGCCAGTCAAGAGATGAAGACTGAAAATGAAAGGCACTGTCATTTTTGGTGTTTTCTGGTATACTGCTGCCGATGGCCAGTCCTGCGCCGGCGCCGGTGCGCCTTCCGAAAAACTATCAGCTGATCCTCGACATCGTCCAGGAGAGCGGCCGCGGCCGCCATCTGACGATGAACGACGTCTTCGCTCAGACCTCTGCGCGCCGGCCTGGGATCGGGTATTCGACGGTGTACCGCGGGCTCGTCCGGCTGCGCGAACTGGGGATGATTTCCGAGATCGTTGTTCCGGGAGCCGTCTCGGCCACCTACGAGCCCGCCGCCGAACGGCACGCCCACTTCCGTTGCACCGGGTGTAGCGCGATCGAAGATGTCGATTATGCGCTCCCGACGCGCGTGCTGCGCCGCGTGGCCGACAAGAGCGGCTTCGATATCGCCGCAGGGACGGTAACCTTCGAGGGTCTGTGCCGGCATTGCCGCGCCGGAGTGCACACGGCGTAGGCGCCGCAAACTTTACGATTGTAGTGCTTCGCGCAAGACGAGCGCATTTGCCGTCGCCGCACCGTGCGCCGTATTGTCGAAGATGCACCAGAGCGGCACCTCCTGTGCGCGCAGGCGTTCGGCAAAGGCCGCCAGCCAGTCCGGATCGTACGGCGAGTAGTAGGTCCGCGGCGATCCGTGCAGCCGCCAATATTGGAAGCTCGCTGCACCGCCCGGTGCTAGCGCCGCACCGTAAATTGCCGGATCCGCGGCGACTCGCGTGACGTCAAACGTCTCAATTACGGCTTCGGCATGGTGTTCGAACCAGCTGGGGTGGCGAGGTTCGCATGCGATGCGTCCGGCATACTCGCGCCGGAGTTTCTCGAGGAACGCCGGCACGATCGACGCGTCGTAGGCAAAACTGGGCGGAAGCTGCACGAGAAGAACGTCGCGCTTCGCACCAAGTCCGGCGCTTTCTTCAAGGAAGCGTCGCAGCGGTTCTTCGATACCGGACAACCGGCGTACGTGCGTAATTTCTTTCGGAATTTTGACGGAGAACCGGAAGTCGTCCGGAACCGCGGCGGCCCATCGAGCATAGGTAGCCTGGCGATGCGGCCGGTAGAACGACGAGTTGATTTCTACGCACGATAAGCGCGCAGCGTAGCGCATCAAGTGTGTCCCCGCCCCTTCGAATCGATCGCGCTGATCGCGCGGCAACGACCATCCCGCCGTACCGACCCGGCGCTCCACGGGCGGCACCGATCTCTCTAGCGGTACACGTATCGATCGCTCCGGCATCCCACCGTCCGGCTGCTTAACCATCGCCGGCGGCTTTGAACGATCCATTTCCCCTAGGCGTCTCGGCCCGGCTTCCAATCGCGGAGGCGTTCGTGCGCGGGCGGACGGTCCAGGCGGCCGCGTGCGGCGAATCGTTCGGCGAGCCAATGAAACCACTCGCAGTACATCGGCCAACCCCGCTCAATCCTCGTCGCAACGACCCAACCGCTCAGGCGGTTCCAAATCTCGATCGTCGCCCCGCCGATCAATTCGTCGACAAGTTGAAACGAAATCGTTCCGCGATAGACCATCAAGCCGATCGTTTCAAAGCGGAATGCCAAAATCATCGCCGCTTCTTCGAGCTCCGGCCCGCCCGCCACAACGTCGGCGGCCGACATGGTGTCAGGCTGCAAAAAGATGAGGCGGAACGCCCGCGCGAAGGTCGTGTCCTGCAGCGAGTGCATCAGTTCGATCGCCGCCGCGTCGCGTCGCTGCGCGCGCAACTGCGCGAGTTGGTAAATGCCCAAAAGCGCCGTCACGGCAATGACGACGGCCGTGAACGCCGTCGAGATCGCCGAAATGGCTTCCCACGTCATGCATACGCCGTTCCGAGCCGCTTGCGGCCGCGCCTCTTTCCATGTGTCCCGGCGAAGCCGCCGGGCCGCACTAGATTTCCCAGGTCCAGGCATTCCACCACGGGGCTGCGGCCGGTGATGGATCGTAGCCGCGCAGATCGTCGTTCATCGCGGCTGGACGGCGTTGCGCAAAGAGCGGGATGTACGGCACCTCGTCGTGGATCAGGCGGCCGGCGCGGCGATAGATCGCAGCGCGCGTCCGTGGATCGTCGGTGCTCAAACCCGCCCGCTCGAGCTCGTCGAGCCGGCGATCGCAAAAGCGGAACTCGTTCTCGCCTTTGGGCGCGAACTGATCGCAGGTAAGCGTACTGGTTCGATCCGGATCGTAGGGCAACGTATTTGCAAAGAGCGCCAAATCGTAGCGAGCCGTCACGATCGGGCCGTCGTATGCATAGATGCCTTTGTACGGATAGGTCTTGATCGTCACATCGATTCCGACGTCGCTCAGCATTTGTTGCAGCTGCACGGCGTAGAGCGGCCCGCTTCCCTTCGCTGCAACGACCATCACGAGGTCGAGGATCGCACTGCCCTTGCGCCGCTTGCCGTCCGGGCCGGCACGCCAGCCCACGCCGTTCAGCAACGCTCGGGCTCGGGCGGGGTCGTAGCGGTACGGCGCATTGCCGGAAAAGCCGAGCGACGAGGGCGCGACGACGTCCGAGGCGACTTGGCCGCTGCCGTAGGTGATTTTGTCGATGATGGCCTGGTAGTCGATGGCAGCCGCGATCGCGCGCCGCACGGCGAGCTCGCGCAGCGCCGGACGTGCGTCGTTGAGTGCGAGCAGCATTTGCGCGTTCCAGGGATCGAGCCGGGTCGCGATTCCGGGCGCGCCACGCAGGCGATCCCAGACCAGTGGTGACGTGCTGACCGGCATATCGATCGCGTGCGTCCGCATGACCCCGAGCAGCGTGTTTTCGTCCGGCAAGATCGTCAACTCGACGCGATCGAGCTTAGGCCGGCCCTTGAAATAGCGCTCGTTGCGCGCGAGGACGATGCGCGTCTCGCGATCCCATCGCACGAATCGAAACGGACCGCTTCCGATCGGAGCGGCGTTGAACGGCGCGTCGTTGATCGATGCGAGCCCCGCTAGCAGGTGCGCCGGAACGATCGGTTTGGCGCCCTCTTGCAGCGTGGTGAAGAACTGGCTGACGAACGGCGGGCACCGCCGGTGAAGGTGTACGACGACCGTATACGCGTCCGGCGTATCGATCGAGCGGACTTCTTCGAACCCTTCGCGATGCAGCACGTTGTTGCGCGGGTTCATGATCGCTTGCCATGAGAACGCGACGTCGCGGGACGTCAACAGGACGCCATCGTGCCAGCGTACGCCCTTGCGCAGATGGTACGTGTACGTGCGCCCGTCCGCCGAGACGCCGCCGTTGGCACGCGACGGCACGGTGGTCGCGAGATCGCCGGCAGCGGAACCGTCTCGGCGCGCGATCACCAAGTACGAGAACACGAGTGACGAGAGATCGTAGCTGAGATCCATCGTCGACAGCAACGGGTCGAGGCTGTCCGGGTCGGCGACATCAGCGAGCCGTAAGACGTGCGGTACGGTCCAAGCGTGACGCGCCCCCGGCGGCGCGGCGGTGACATGCGTACAACCGGCGAGCGCGGCGATTGCCGTCAGCAGTCGGTAGGCTAGGCGCGACGATGGCGCGTGGTTCACGGTATTGCCGGCTTCGGTGAGATGCTACGAGGCCCCGGCGGGAGTCGAACCCACGATCGAAGTTTTGCAGACTCGTGCCTTACCGCTTGGCTACGGGGCCGTAAGCGTCGCTTGCGTAAGTCCTCAAGCCGCGGCGCATTGCGAGTCCTGCGCCGCGGCTACGAAATACGCGCCGTCGTGTCGCTACACGAGTTCGGGCTGCTTCACAACCCGCAGATACGGCTTGAGGGTCTTCCAGCCTTCGGGGAAGCGCAACTTCGCTTCGTCGTCGCTGAGGGCCGGTACGATGATCACGTCGTCGCCTTGCTTCCAATTGACGGGCGTTGCGACTTTGAAGGTGTCGGTGAGCTGTAACGAATCGAGCGTGCGCAGGAGCTCGGCGAAGTTCCGTCCCGTGCTCGCGGGATACGTGATGACGAGCCGGACTTTCTTATTGGGGTCGATCACGAACACCGAGCGAACCGTCGCGGTCGAATCCGCATTGGGATGAATCAATCCGTAGAGCGTCGACACCTTGCGGTTGCCGTCGGCGATCAGCGGAAAGTTGAGCGCGTTGCCCTGCGTTTCGGCGATGTCGCGCAGCCACTGCTCGTGGCGTTCCAGCGGATCGACGGAGAGGCCAACGATCTTCGCATTGCGCGCTTCGAACTCAGGCCGCAGCCGCGCCGCCTCGGCGAGTTCGGTCGTGCATACCGGCGTGAAATCGGCGGGATGGGAGAAGAGCACGACCCAGTGGTTCCCGGCCCACTCGTGAAAGTGGATTGGGCCCTGAGTCGATTCCTGAGTAAAGTCAGGGGCGGTATCTCCGAGTTGAAGTGACACGTTCGCAGTCTCTTTCGTATGGAAGAGTGGCAAAAAAAGAAGAAACCCTCACCGCCGGCGAGGGTCTTCACACAGGTCAGGGCAGCGCGCCCTTATCGTTCCATGCAAACCCTAGCCAACGCCCTCCGGCAGGCAACAGCAACAGATCGACGCGTGGCTAGTGTTCATTGACACACCGAACCTTACCACTGCCGGCTCGTAAGGTCAACCATGACGTCCGCGCCGGGGGATTGACGGATCGATCAGATATTTTGCGCCGGTCGCCTTTCGCGAATACGCGCGGATGTGCTCGGGATCGAGCGCGTCGTCGAGCCCGATCGTTGCGGTGTATCGGCTCGCGAACGTCGTCGTGATTTCGTCGGCGACGCGCCGGCGCAGCCGCGCGGCGGTCTGGGGGCCCGCGCTCTGCAAGAACGGCCACAGGAGCCACCCGCCCACGCCCCACGCCATGCCATAGCTCCGATCGAGCACGAGAGGCGACGTATCGAGCCCTCCGTAAACGTAGACCTGTTTGTGCACGCTCGTTCCGTAACGCGAGTATTCCGTAGCCTTGCGCAAGAGGGCCGACTCCATCGCCGTGAGGATCCGGTTCGCGAGGTTCCCGCCGCCAACCGCATCGAAGGCGATCGTCGCCCCCGTCGCCGCGATCGCGTCCGCCAGCGACCGGTCGAAATCGGGATCGCTCTGATCGCACACGTACTCCGCGCCGCAATCTCGAAGCAGCTTCGCGGCGTCGGCGTTGCGCACGACGTTCACGAGCGGCACGCCGTCGGCCCGGCAGGCGCGCACGAGCATCTGCCCGAGATTTGATGCGGCGGCCGTATGGACGAGCGCGTGATGATTCTCGCGCCGCATCGTCTCGATCATCCCCAATGCCGTCAGCGGATTGACGAACGCGGAGGCGCCTTGCTCGGGCGTGGTTCCCGGCGAAAGCACGAGCGCGTCCGCCGCGCGCACGACCCGGTACGTCGCATACGACGGCGCGCCGAAGATCGCAACCACAGCTCCGACGAGTGACGCCGCGTTCGCGCCCGCGGCAACGACGGTACCGGCGCCCTCGTTGCCCATTGGGAGCGCGCGCCCGACCCGCCCAGCCACGCCGCGGCGTCGTGCCTCGGGGATGTCCGCAACCGTCATATCGCCGTTTCGGCGCAGCGTACCGAGATCGGCCGGCCCGAACAAGTTGCCTTGATCCGATGGGTTGATCGGGGCGGCTTGCATGCGCACGACGA
>PMHP01000074.1:0-165 GCA_003158195.1 Vulcanimicrobiota bacterium
GCTCGGGCCGCTGGCCCGGCACGGACAAAACGGAGTGCGGTTTGCACGCCTAGGACCCGGCGGGCCGACACACCGTATCCCGCGAAACTTAGAGCGGGGTCGCCCGTAGATAGGTAGACCTGCCTTGCTCAGGAGTCGCGTTTACCGTGTGGCTGACCCGTTTTG
>PMHP01000074.1:186-7649 GCA_003158195.1 Vulcanimicrobiota bacterium
AGATGGAGAAGCTCGTCGTCAAGCCGATCGAAGATCAGCTCGACGGGATGGAAAATCTCGACCGCCTGACCGCGACCGCGCAGGAAGGCAGCGCCGTCGTGATCGCCCGCTTCAAACTCGACTCCGACTATAACTACGAGACGATCGACGTCCAGCGCCGGGTCGATATCGCCCGCGTCTACATGCCGGCGGACCTCGTGCCGCCGACCGTCTTCAAGCTCGGAACCGCGACCGACCCGATCATCGAGGAAGCCGTCAGCTCCAAGAAACTCTCGGACGCCGCGCTCTCGGACCTGGTCACGCAGAAGCTCGTTCCCGAATTGAAGACGGTCCCGGGCGTGCTCGACGTGCAAACTGCCGGCGACACCGCGCGCGAAATCCACGTCTTTCCCGACCAGACCCGGCTCCTCGGCGCGAACGCCACCCTGCTCGACATCAATAACGCGCTTGCCTACAACAACGCAAACTTGCCCGGCGGCCGCATGGACTCGCCGACCACCGAGACGACCGTTTCCGTCTATGCGGACATCGAGCAACCGCAAGACATCCTGCAAATCCCCCTCCAAGTTCTCAACGGCTCGCAGACGAATCTCGCCCAATCGAGTTTGCGGATCGGCGACGTCGCCTCGGTCGAGGACGGCCACCGCGAGCAGCGTTTGCCCTCGCGCTACAACAGCTCGCCCTCGATTTTGCTGAACGTCGAGCGCCAGGTCGACGCGGACACCGTTCGCACGACCGACGCCACGCGCGCGAAACTGCAAGACCTGGTCAAGCAGTTCCCCGACGTGCATTTCACCGAGATCGACGCGTCGGCCGACTACACGAGGTCTTCGGTCAACGGCGTGTTGCAAAGCCTGTGCGAAGGCATCATGCTCACGGCGATCGTCATGCTGCTTTTCCTGCACGCATGGCGCAACGCCGCGGTCGTCATGATTGCGATCCCCTCGTCGCTGCTTGCAACCTTCATCGTCATGAAGCTGATGGGCTTCACGCTCGACATCATCTCTTTGATGGGGCTTGGGCTTACGATCGGCATCCTCGTCGACGACTCGATCGTCGTACTCGAGAACATCAGCCGCCATCGAGGGCTCGGTGAAGGTCCGATGGACGCCGCCTATACCGGCCGCACCGAGATCGGCGGCGCTGCGGTCGCGATCACCTTGGTCGACGTCGTCGTCTTCCTGCCGATCGCGTTCCTCTCGGGTATCGTCGGCAAGTATATGAAAGAGTTCGGCATCGTGATCGTGGTCGCGACGCTTTTCTCGCTGCTCGTCTCGTTCACGCTGACCCCTCTGCTTGCCGCGCGGTGGTCGATGAAACACCACGAATCCGGCGTCCCGCGCTGGGCGCGGTGGTTCCAAAACGGGTTCGACGCCGTCCAGCATTGGTACGCAGGGCGCGCGCTGCCGTGGATCCTCGGCCACCGTATCCTCATCCCGATTCTGTGCTTGTTGCTCATCGTCGGTTCGATTGCGCTCGTGCCGCTTGGCTTCATCAGCTCGGAGTTCGTGCCGGCCTCGAACACGGGCGCCTTGTCGGGCTCGTTGCAGTATCCGATCGGTCAGCCGCTGGGCGTCACCGTGAGCGCGATGTCGAAACTCGAAAACGGTTTGCTGCATATCGACGGCGTCGAGTCGGTTCTCTCGACGGTGGGCAGCAAGGCGGTCGGCTTCACCGATCTCACCGGCGGTCACCTCGCGCAGTTCACGGTGATCCTCAAGAAGGACCGCCGGCGCGAAACGCCACGAGTGCTCGCGGCCGCGCGCAAGCTCGACTACCTCGTTCCGGGAGCGGATTACGAAATCGCGACCGAAGGCGGCGGCGGGGGCGGCGGCGACGAGATCGTCTTCAATTTGAGTGGTCCCGATGCGGAACTGAATACGGCCGCCGAACGGCTTGCCGCGCTGATCAAAGCGCAACCGGGCGCCGTCAACGTGCAGACGGGCGCGGCAAACGAAGGGCCGCGGCTCAACATCCGTATCGATCCGCACCGCGCGAACCTCGTCGGCATCGCGCCGGCCGACGCGGCGACGGTCGCGCGGATCGCGATTGGGGGCACGATCTCGACTCGCGTCCGGCTCGAAAATGGCCTGACCGACGTGCGCCTCGAGTTGCCCGCCGCGCGTCGCAGCGACATCGAAACGATTCGCGCGCTCAACGTGCGCGCGGCGAGCGGCGCGCTCGTGCCGCTTGCGGAAGTGGCCGACTTTACGACGACAAAAGCGCCGACGCGGATCGATCGCCAAGCGCGCGAACGCATCTTACGGGTGACCGCCGACGTCGACCCCAACGCCAACGTTGCGCTCGGTACGATTCTCGATCCGGTGCAGAAGAAGCTGAAGGATCCCGGCTTTTTGCCGGACGGCGTGAAGGCCGTCGCTTCGGGCGATGCGGATCTTTTCAATCAAACGTTTTCGAGCATGGCGATCGCGCTGGCCACGTCGTTCTGCCTCGTGTACATGCTGATGGTCATCCTGTACGGGTCGTTCGTGGAACCGTTCGTCGTCATGTTCTCGGTGCCGGTAGCGCTCGTCGGGGCGCTCGCGGGGCTCGCGGTGCGGCACCAGACCCTCAACCTGTTCTCGCTGATCGCGATCGTCATGCTCTTCGGCCTGGTCGCGAAGAACGGCATCCTGCTCGTCGACTACGCCAACCAGCAGCGCCGCAAATTTAACCTCGGCGTGCACGAAGCGATCCTGGCCGCGGCGAGCACGCGCTTCCGTCCGATCCTTATGACCACGTTCGCGATGATCTTCGGCATGTTACCGCTGTCGCTTGGGCTGACGGAGGGCGCCGAGGAGCGGGCCTCGATGGGCACCGTGCTGATCGGCGGGCTGGCCAGCTCGTTGATCCTGACCCTGGCGCTGGTCCCGGTGATGTATACCTACGTGATGGGTGCGGTCGAGGGAAGCCGGCGCCGCCGGGCCGACAAGCGCGCCCGGGCCGAGGAACACGATCTCCCCGAATTCGAGCCTGGGCCCCGGTTAGGAGCGGGGGTCACGGGAGAGTAGGGGCAATAGTCGCGGACGTGTCTTCGGCTCGTACCGCGACCGCCAAGCAAGCGCTTCCTCGCCGCCTTCCTCCGGACAAGGGCATCCCGGCGACGCCAAGTGAATGCAGTAGGTGCCTGCGGTCGGTCCGATCGTGGTTAAAAACTTCGCCTCTTGCGGGATGAACGATTATCACACGATGAGCGCGACGAATTTGGAGAGCGCCGCTTCGGGCGCGTTTGCTACGACCACCGACGGTCTGTCTTTCCGCGCTTCCCGCGCGGAGGCGGTGCCGCGGGCGAGCGACCGCCGCATGGTTTGGTTTGCCTGGAGCGTCGTGCTCTTGATCGTCGTCTTACGCGGAATCGTCGCGTTCACGCTGCCGTTGACCGGCGACGAGGCCTACTACTGGGAGTGGAGCAGGCACCTCGCCTGGGGCTATGTCGATCATCCGCCGGCCGTCGCCGCGACGATCGCGCTTTTCTCGATCTTCGGACAGACGCCGGGCTTGGTACGTCTGGGATTCGTGCTGTGCGGTTTGGTCGCGTCGATCGCGCTCGCCGGCTGCGCGACCGAATTGACCGGCGACCGCCGCGCGGGGGCAGTCGCCGCGCTCGCGATGGCGCTCACGCCGCTCGCTTCACTTGCCTCGGGTCAAGCCTCCCCCGACGGCCCGTACTTGATGTTTTGGTCGCTCGCGCTGTGGTTTGGAGCGCGTGCCTTTAAGCGCGACGATCTCGGCGATTGGGTCTTGCTCGGCCTGGCCCTTGCCGGCGTACTGCTCTCGCGCGTCCTCGGGTTCGCGCTGCTGTTCGGCATTTGCGCGTACGCGCTCCGGCCCGACGTCCGGCACGTCTGGCGCCGCGGGCTGCCGGTTGCGCTCGGCGTGGCCGCGTTGCTCTACGCACCTTTCATCGCTTGGAACGCATCGCATCACTGGGTCACGCTCCTGTTCGGGTTGGTCTATCGTCACGAAGAGAACCATGGCTTCTCGGCGGTTCGCGTCGCGCAGCTGTTTGCGGCTGAAGCGGCCGCCTATTCGCCCGGAATTTTCCTTGCGGTCTTGCTGCTCGCGGTCCGTCCGCGTAACGCGTTCCTCGCCTGGACGGCGATTCCGCAACTGATCGTCGTGACGGTCCTCGCATTTTTCGAGCGCGTCGAGATTCATTGGATCTTCGGGACGCTCGCCTCGCTCTGTGCGATGCTGGGCGTCGCGTACGTCGAGGCGTCGCACCGTCTCAAAATCGTCTGGACGACGATCTGCGTCGTCCCGGGCGCGATCCTCGTCCCAGCGATCCTCGCGGTGACGTTCGCGCCGATTCCGATCTACAACTACGTCAATCGCGAGACGGGCGCTCAGCTGCGCAACGGCGGACCGTTCGAGATCATGACGTACTCGATGGTCGCGCGGGACGCTGCGCGGCTCGCGCGCGCACACGATGCGATCGTCATGACCGACGGGTACGGACTTTCCTCGGTGATGGATTTCGACGCGGGCATCCCGCCCGTCGTCATCGGCTACAATTGGCAAGGGCGCGAATCGCGCGGCTGGTATACGGACGAAGAGCGGCCCGAGCGAGCGCTTTTCGTCGACAAGGAGCCGCTCGCTACGCGGCCCGACATCGCCAAGCACTTGCACCGCGCCTGCGCGAGCGTCGTCGACGGCGGCGTGCACCCGTACAGCTTCGGCGGCACGACGCCGCGCGCGTACTACTTCACGTGGTGCGACGGGCTCGTGCCGGACGGCATTGCCATCTTACGCTGGGAACGCGAAGGCGCCGAGCGGAATGAGGCGGTCCGTCCGCGCGCGAACGCGCCCGGGAGCGATGCTTGATTACATACCGCTAAGCGCTACCGCGGGCCGCCGCATCGCGACGGCCGAGTTGCGCGCGCTTGCGACTCAGCGTATGCGCGATCTCGGGTACGCTTACGTCGCGAGCGAGTTTTCGCCGGCGGATACCGGTTTGCGATTCGACGTCGTCGGCATCGCGAAGTACACGCGCCAAGTCCGCATTTACGAGATCAAATCGTCGCGCGGCGATTTCTTGTGCGACGCGAAATGGGAGCGCTATCTGGAATATTGCACGCACTTCTCATTCGTGGCTCCCGCCGGAGCGATCTTTCGCTGGGAACTCGGAGCGGACGTTGGCCTCATCGAATACGGCGCGCCCGCTTTCGAGCGGATGCGCCGTGCGCGCCGCTTTGGTCTAACGATCGTGCGCGAAGACTGCCTGCGGGCGACACGGCCGGCCAAGCGCCTGCGCGAACGTGTCCCCGACGCCCCGTGGATCGCGCTCTTGGAGACGATCGCGCTCGGCTCGCGCGCCGGCCTCGTCGAAGCGACGTTTGAAGGAGGCGCCGGAATCTGACGCCGCGCGGGCTTCCGGCCGTTCTCTTCGCGGCGTTCGCTCTTTTCGCCGTAGCCTGCGCGGGGCGTTCCGGGGCACCGCTCGCGCCGAGCGCGAGCCCGGCGGCACTGTGGATTCCGCGACCAGCGCCGACATGGGACGCCGCGCAGCGCGACGACCTGCGTCGTACCATGTCCTCGATCTTCGACGACGACATCACGCGCAGCGCGACCGGGCTTGCGGTCGTCGCCGGCGACGGAAGCACGCTGTTCGCGCGCCGCGCGACCGTGCCGGTCGCCCCGGCTTCGACCCTCAAGCTGGTCGTCGCGGCCAGCGCTCTCGATCTTTTAGGACCGAAGTATCGCTTCCAAACGCGATTCGTGTCGAGCATCCCGCAGGAGCCCGTCGGGATGCTCAAAGGCGATCTCTGGCTCGTCGGCGGCGGCGATCCGACCCTGACCTCGGACGATTTGCGGCGCGGCGTCGGCACGTTGTATCGCTCCGGCATTCGCCAAATCGACGGGTCGCTGTTCATCGACGACACCGCATTTGCCGGCCCGGAGCAAAATCCACGCTGGGATCCCGACGACCTGGGCTACGACTATGCCGCGGGGACGAGCGCCATCTCGGTCGACGAAGATACGGTCGAATTTGACGTAGCGCCGAACCCCGGCGGCGGCGATGCGACGATTAAGGTCGTGCCCGACAACGATTCGATTACGTTCGATGGACAAATCCGAACGGTCGGCGCGGGCTCCGACAGCGAGCTGACGATCGAGCGCAAGCCCGACGTTCCGGGAAAGAACCGCGAGCCGCACAACGAGTACTTCGTCGACGGCTACATCGCGCAAGGCGAGACGCAAAAATTCTACAAGCCGGTGCTCGGCCTGCCCGGATACGTCGGCGGCGCGGTCGCATCGATGCTTGCCGCGCGCGACATTACCGTCGCCGGAGGGTACCGTGCGGGCGCCGCGCCGGCCGGCGCGACGGTCCTTTGGGATCACCGTTCGGCGACCCTCGACACGATCGTCCGCCAGATGCTGGTCGAGTCCGACAACCACATCGCGGAGACGCTGCTGCGCATCATCGGCGAGGGCGGCGGACATCCCGGCACGGACGGTGCCGGGATCGCGGTCGAGGAGCACGAGCTCGCGAAGCTCGGCGTGCCGCGCGACCGTATGACGGTCTACGACGGCAGCGGCCTCGCGCCAAGCGACCGTATCATGCCGCTCTCGCTTGCGAAGCTGCTCTCGGCTGAGGCCCGCGGGCCGGGGGGCGACCTCTTCGTACGCAGCCTCCCGCTCGTCGGCGTCGAGGGGACGGTGAAACATCACGACTTGCATGCGGCGCTCGGTCGCGCGCGCGCGAAGAGCGGCCACATCGAAAACGTCAACGGGCTCGCCGGGACGATCGCGACTGCCCACCACGGGCGGGTCGCCTTCGCGTTCGTGGTCAACGACCCGCGCGCCAACGCCGACGTCGTCTACGAAGAAGAAGACCGCGCGCTCGACGCCCTGGCGGCATATTAAGCGCCAGGGGCGGGCCCACCGCTGGCCTAAGGGTGAGGTATGGCTTCCCCGGTTATCGGTTACACGCTGATCATGCGCCTGGAGATGCCGATGTTCGCTGGCGTCTTCGGGATGGTCGCCTCGGCGATCGGCGATGCGGGCGGCATCATCGGCGCAGTCGACATGCGCGCGGTCGGAAGGACCCACGCGACCCGCGACGTCAGCGTGACCGTCGCCTCCGATTCGGTGGCGAGTGCGGTACGGGCGTCGATCGAGCGGCTCGAAGGCGTGCGCCTCGTCAGCGTCTCGGATTCGACGTTCTTGGCGCACCTCGGCGGCAAGATCACGATCCAGCCGAAGATTCCGGTGAAAACGCGCACGGATCTCTCGAAAGTGTACACGCCCGGCGTCGCACGTATCTCGCTTGCGATCGCGGCCGATCCGAACAAGGCGTTTCAGCTCACGATCAAGCGCAACTGCGTCGCGGTCGTTAGCGACGGCACGGCGGTCCTTGGCCTCGGCGACATCGGACCTTTGGCGGCGGCACCGGTGATGGAAGGCAAGTGCATGCTCTTCAAGCAGTTTGCCGACATCGACGCCTTCCCGATCTGCCTCGA
>PMHP01000128.1 GCA_003158195.1 Vulcanimicrobiota bacterium
GTGACACGGCCCGTGTCATCCTGAGCGAAGCGCCCGTTCGCAAGCTCAGGACAGGCTCCGGCGCGCAGTCGAAGGGGCACCGGAGCGACGCCATAACCCGTCTGCGCTTCGACGAGCTCAGCGTGACATGGATATTCATTGTGCTGCGCTCGCGGTTGCCGAAAGGCCGGTGTGGCCGCGCATCCGTGCGCTCACCGGCACGCCCCCGTCCGTGGGGGCAGTAGCGGGACGAGATCGAAGCGGGTGATGCGCGTGCGGGCCGTTTCGGGGTCGCGCTCGAGTTCGGTTCGCGAAACGAACGCGCCGTAGGGGCCTGCGTGGACGATCGGGACGCCGGCGATCGTTTCGGGGTCATGGAGCGTATCGTGGCTGTGGCCGCCCAGAATCAGGTCGAGTCGCGGCACGGATCGAGCCAGCGCGCGATCGGTTCGCAAACCCAGATGCGAGAGGGCGACGAGCAACGTGTCCGCGGGGGTCGACGCGGCGAACTCCGCGGCGACCGCGATCGGATCGAGGAAACGCCAGCCGAAAACCCGCTCCCACGGGCTACCGTGCGGATATTGCACGACGAGCAGCGCGAAGACGCGCAGCTTCCAGCCGTCGCGCTCGAACGTCGCCTCGGCCGCGAACGGCAACGCGCGGCCGCGCGTGTCGACGAGATTCGAACAGAGGAGCGGGTGATGCATCTTGCGGGCGCGCGCGGCGAGCAGCCCGAAAAGGTAGTGGAATTCGCGGTTGCCGACGCCTTGCGCGTCGTAGCCCGCGGCGTCGATCTCGGCGACGATCGGTTCGCTGCGGTGGTAGACGGTCTGGCTTCCGCGCAGCGAGTCGCCGCAGTCGAACAGCAAACCGGGCTCCGCCGCGCGCAAGCCGCGCAAACGCCGCACGATGCCGCGGTGGTCGTGCAGGTCCGACGTATGATAGATGCGCAGGGCGCTCACGCGCGCGCCCCGGCGAGTGCCGCGGCGAACGCGGCGCAGCGATCGAGCGCGTTGGGCTCGCCCAGCACCGCGCGGACCGCGCGCATCTCGCCCAATTGCGCAGCAGGATCTGCGAGCAACGCTTCGAGCGACTCGGCTAAGCGCGCCGGCGTCGCAGCGTCCTGCAAGAGTTCGGGGACAACTTCGCGGTCGAGCAACAAATTAGGCAAGGTCGCAAAGCGCGCGCGCCACATCCGCTTGGCGATCGGGATCTGCGCCGGCGAAATGATGTACAGGGCGACGCTCGGAACCTCGCGCAGGGTCGCTTCGAGGACGGCCGTGCCCGAAGCGATCCAAGCGGCGTCAGCGACATCGAGCGCGGCGCGGGAGCCGCGCACGACGCGGACGCCGTCGAAGAACGTTCGTTTCAGTTCGCGCCGGATCTGCGCTTCCGCGCTCGCGTCGGAGGCACTCACGACGAACGAGGCGCGCGGACGGTGCCGGCGCACGATCCGGCAGGCGCGCAGGAGCGGCGGCAGATTACGCGCGATCTCACCCCGACGGCTACCGGGTAAGAGCGCGACGACCCCACCTTCGGGGGGCGCCGGCGGCAGCGGATCGCGTGGCGGGACGAGCGATACGAGCGGGTGGCCGAAGTACGCAATCTCGAGGCCGAGCGAGCGATAGAAGTCGCGCTGGTGCGCAAACGCCGTCAAAGGCGTCGTCGTGCGCGCGACCTTTCGCGCCTGGTCCGCAATGTCGAGCCATGCCCCCGGTGGAAAAAAATACAGGATCGGACGCCGGTACCCGAGAGCGCGCAGGGTCTTCGCGATCCGCAGGTGGAGCGCGCCGAAATCAACGAGCACGATCAAATCCCACGGCGAGCGCAGGAACCAGATTGTGTGGCGCCAGCCGTTTGCGAGCAGCATGGGGATGGTCCACAGCGCCTCGAGCGGCCCCATGTTGCCCCAGCCCGTCGTGCGCGCCGTCAGCTCGACGCCCGCGGCGGCCATCCGCTCGCTTCCGATTCCGGCGAGCTCGACCCCGGGGACGAGCTCGCGAATTCGCGTCGCAAGCGCAGCGCCGATCATATCTCCCGAAGCTTCGCCGGTCGCGAGAAAGACCCGCATCCTATTTGACGATACCGCGCTCCGTCGGCGCCTCGAGAAACGCCAGCAAATGCCGGCCTTGCTCCGTCGTGACCATCGCTCGCAACGCCTCGACGGCTTGCGAGATGTTGTTGTGGGAACGGTAAATGATCCGGTAGCACTCCTTGAGTTCGGAGATCACCTCCGGCGCAAACTCGGCGCGCCGCAGCCCGACGGTATTGAGCCCATACGGGGCTACCGGATTGCCTTCTATGAGGAAATACGGAGGCACGTCGCGCCCCAGGCGTGACATGCCGCCGACCATCGAATGCGCGCCGATCCGCACGAATTGATGCACCCCGGTCATGCCGCCGATCGTCGCGTCGTCCTCGACAACGACGTGGCCGGCCAATTGCGCCGTCGACGACATCGTCACCCGGTCGCCGATCCGGCAGTTGTGCGCGACGTGAACGTACGCGAGCAGCAGCGAATCCTGGCCGATCGACGTGGTCTCGCCTTCACCCGTCGCCCGGTTCACCGAAACGTACTCGCGAATCTCGGTACGATCGCCGATCGTGGTGAACGACTCTTCGAAGTGATACTTGCGATCTTGCGACGGCGCACCGATCGAACAGAACGGGTGGATCCGCACGTCGTCTCCAATCGTCGTGCGGCCGTTGACGACGACGTGGGCGAGCAGCCGCGTACGGTTACCGATCTTCACGTGTTCGCCGACCACACAGAAGGGGCCGATCTCGGCCCCTTGGCCGATGAGGGCTTCGGGATGGACGATCGCGGTCGGATGGATCACGCGCGCCTCACTCGTGCAGGATGGCCGCGTCCATGCCGAAGTCGGCGACGCGGATGACCGCGAACATCAACTCGGCCCCGCAGACGAGCTTGCCGTCGACTTTCGCTTCCGCTTTGACCCAGCCCATGTTCGAACGCGCGCGCAGCAGCTCGGTCTCCATGTCGAGCCGGTCTCCGGGCACGACCGGACGGCGAAATTTTGCGTTGTGGATGCCGGTAAGTACCGCGGTCTTGCGCTGAAAATCGTCGCGCCCCAAAATGATCGTTCCGCCAAGTTGCGCCAGCGCCTCGATCATGTACACGCCCGGCATCAGCGGTTGACCGGGGAAATGGCCTTGGAAGAACTGCTCGTTGATCGAGAGGTTCTTGTAACCGGTCGCGCGCTTCATCGGCGTGAAATGCGTGATGCGATCGACGAGCAGCATCGGATAGCGATGCGGCAGCACCTGCATGAGTTTCTGGATGTCCATCGTGTCGCCGACTTCGATCGCCACGGAGCTACCGTCCTAAAACCGACAGCTTCGTCTCGAGCGTACCGCGAAGTTCGTTTGCGGCGCGCGCGTGCAGGCGGTGGCCGCTTTTGACCGAGACGACCTCGAGTTTCGGCCACGCGCCCAAAAGAGCAAAGTCCCCGATCAGATCGAGCGTCTTGTGGCGCACGACTTCGTTGGGCCAGCGCTGCGGCGTCAGCGGACCGTCCGGCGCGAATACGAGCGCGTTGTCGAGCGTTCCGCCGCGCGCGAGCCCGGCGTTGCGCAGCGCCTCGACCTCGTGCAGGTAGCCGAAGGTGCGCGCCGGCGCGATCTCGCGAATGAAGTAGTCGGGTTCGATCGTCGCGTCGATGAACTGCGCTCCGATCGGCGGCGCGTAGTCGACCGCAAATCGGATCCGAAACGAGTCGGACGGGGCGATCGCGAGCAGGGCGTCGCCGTCGCGCACGACGATCGGGCGTTCGATCGAGAACGTCGCGCGCGGCGCGCGCTGATCGACGAGGCCCAGCTTCGCGATCGCTTCGGCGAAGGTCGCCGAGCTGCCGTCGAGGACCGGGATCTCGGGGCCCTCGACCTCGATCGCCGCGTTGTCGACACCCATCGCGAACAGTGCCGCAAGCAGATGCTCGACGGTCGAAACCGTATGCTCGCCGCTGCCGACGACGGTCGCGCGGCGCGTCTCGACGACGTAGTTCGCGTGGGCCGGAAACGAAACCGCGCCGCCGTTCAGGCGAAAGCGCAGGCCGCTGCCTGCGACCTGCGGGCGGATGCGAACCCGGCCCGGAGCTCCGGTGTGAAGGCCCACGCCCTCGAACTCCAGCACGTCTCGCAGCGTGTGTTGATGCATTACTTTTGCTCCAAAGCGCTCACACGCTCGTACAACTTATCGAGGTTGCGCAACCGAACCTGCTGTTTGAGCTCCTCGCGATGATCGCGAGCGGGTTGTCCGCTCACCGACGCACCGTCCGGGATATCGCCCCAAACCATCGTATTGCCCGCTATCCGTACGCGCGAGCCGACCGTAATGTGTCCCTTGAACGCGCTTTGCCCGCCCACAACCGTGTAGTCCCCGATCGTCGTCGAGCCGGCGAGGCCCGTCATCGCGGCCAAGCCGCAGTTGCTGCCGATCCGGCAGTTGTGCCCAATTTGGACGAGATTGTCGATCTTGGTTCCATCGCCGATGGAAGTCGTACCCGTTTGGGCCCGATCGATGCAGGTATTCGCGCCGATTTCGACATCGTCGCCGAGCACGACGTCGCCGATCTGCGGGATCTTCACGAACTTGCCGTCGACGAACACGTAGCCGAAACCGTCGCTGCCGACGACGGCGCCGGCCTGGAGGGTGACGCGGTCGCCTGCGACGCAGCGATCGAGCAGCATCGCCCGGGGATGCAACGTGCAGCCGCGCCCGAGGCGCGCGCCGGCACCGACGAGCGCGCCTGCGAACAACACGCAGTCCGCGCCGATGCGCGCATTCGGGCCAACGACAGCCAGCGGTCCGACGTGCACGTCGGGCCCGATTACGGCGCTTGGGTCGACGATCGCCGAGGAATCGCGGTACGGCGCAAGCGGCGGCGGCGGTTCGATCGCGGCGAGTAGCGCCACGAGTGCAACCCGCGCCGAGGGCACGAGCAGCAGCGGCTTGCGCGCCGTCTCGATCTTGTCTGCGATCCCGGCTTCGGTCAGCACGGCTGCCGCTCGCGACGCGAGCGCCGCCCGTAAGTAGCGCTCGTCGGTCGCAAACGTTAGCGAGCCTGCCCGGGCGTCGTCAATGGCGGCGATGCCCGCGATCGCGACGCTCGGGTCACCGCGTACGGTACCGCCGACGCGCTCCGCGTAGTCGCCGAGCGTCACCCGCGTACCGTGCTTACGAACCGGACGGTGGGGTCTCCGTAATCTTTAAGATGCGCTCGACGTCGGCTGTGATGTCGGTCCCGCCGTACCCGACGAACTGGCGCGTCACGACGAGCTTGAAGTGCTTTTCGTTCGCGACCTGCTCGGCGGCATTGCGCACGTCGCCCGTCACTTCGTTCTGCATGTCGACGAAGCGCTGGCGCAGTTTGCCCAGCTCCTCCTGCTTGCGCTGGGGAGAGTCGTTCGAGTTCTTGATCGCGGCCGTGTCGGCCGCGAGTTGATTGGAATAGTTGATGAACTTCGGCCAATTCGCCTGAATGCGTTGGAGATCCACGGTCGCGACCGGCGACTGCTGAACGGCGCATCCGGCGAACGCAAGCAGCGCTCCGGCACAAACAATCAAACGTTTCACTCGTGTAGACTCTCGATATCCTTCTCGGCGTCCGCGGTGAGATCCACCCCACCGGCGGGCGCGACGACGTCGCTGACGACGACCTCGATGCCGCGCTTTTCGGCGATCGTCTTCACCTCGCGCCCGATTTGCGCGACCATTTCGTTGTACAGGTCTCCGCGCTGCTTGCGCAGCGAATCCATCTCTTTGTCCGCGCCGGCCTGAGCCGCTTCGTCGACACCGGAGATCTCCCCGAAGCGACGGAGCAGGTCCGTGCGCGTCTTTTGAAACTGCGCGATCATCTTTGTCGCGTCATCGTTGAAGTCGTGCTGGAACTTCTGATGGAGTGCGACGAGTTTCGCCTTCATGTCGGGAGAAACGCCGCCCGGCACGTTCGTGCCGGCGAGCCCCGCGCCGAGGCCGCCGGCCTGCCCGACCAGCTGCTGGCGCGTCTCGAGCGTCCGCTCGTCGATCTTCGCGATCGTGCGCTTGTGAATTTCAACGACGTCGGCGTTGAGCTCCGCCGCGATGCCGTCGTGCAGGCGCTTCTGCAAGGCCGCAAGGACGGCGCCGTCCCGGTTGCGCATCGCGCCGACGGCGTCAGCCTCTTTGCGATCGAGCGCATCGAGCTGGCTCTTCACGTCGGCCCGCGCCGTATCGTCGAGTGCAAGGTTCGAGAGTTTGGTCCGCAGCGAGAGGCGATCGGACGCATCGTCGTTGGCTTGCTGCAGCGCGAAGTCCGCCTCCGCTTTCTGCAGGCGATCGGCTTCGGCCCGATAGGTCCGCGTCGCCCGCTGCGCGAGCGAGGTCTGCAGGGAGTGCACCGCTTGCTGGTCCTGTGCGATCAGCGCGTTCTTGTACGCACCCAGATTCTGCCCGGCCGCCTGTTGGACGGCCTGGGCCTGGGTCTGCTCGGTAGCTCCGATCGCGCTTGCGATCTGCGCGCCTCCGGGGCCCGTCGCGCTCGCGCCCGCGCCGAGGGCCGCGTTGATCGCAGCCTGCTCGCGGCGCGTGTAATCTTGCTCCTTACCGGCTAGCGCCGCTTTGGTGCGCGCCGCCGCCGCATCGAGCTCGTGCTGCAGCGCGCGCTCTTCTTTATCGACGTCGGCGCCGGAGCGCGCGATCTCGCTGCCGACCGCTTTCAACTGAAGTGCCGCCATGTCGTCGTCGAGTCGCGCCAGCTGCGAATACAGCGGGTGAACTTTGACCAACTCGTCCATGCGCACGTACCCGATTCGCGAATCGACCGGCCCGGCGCTTGGTGCGCCGCCCGGTGAAGTCGCGTGCCCGCACGCTGCCACGGACGCGCCGAGCAGAGCGAGGCAGAGCATCGCGCCCGCGCGGCGCGCGCCCGGGCTACTTGAACGCGCTCGTGACATCGCTTGTGATGTCCGTCCCGCCGTAGATCAAATTCGCACGGTCGATGACGAGCAACAGGCCCTTCTTCTTCGCCACGTCGGAAATGATGCCGCGAGTCTGATCGACGAGCGGCTGAATCTCCGTTTTCTGCCGGTCGGCCAGCGCCGTTTGATAGTCCTTGAGGATCTGCTGTCGATCGCCGTCGCTCTTCGCGTTCTTCATTTTGCTTTGCGCGAGCTGTTGCTCGTCGGCCTGAAACTTCGCGAAGTCGTCGTTGGCGGTCTTGAGTTTCGGCACGGCGTCGACTTGGCTCTGATCGACGAAGCCGACGCTGGAAGGCGGCGGCGTATTGACCGGCGGGATCGGATCGCCCGGACCGTTGAGCAGGTCGATGACGCTGCCCGTAACGTCCTGGCCGCCGTAAATAACGATCCGTTTGTCGACGACGACCGAGAGATTCTTGCTCGAAGCGACCGATGCGATCGCGACCCGAGCCCGCTCGAACAGCGGTGCGAACAGGTCGCGCTGGCGCTGCGCGAGTTTGTTTTGAAACTCTTGAGCGATGCGCGCTTGGGTGTTTTGGTCGCGCACTCCGCGCATTTGCTTGGCAAACTGCTTGTCCAGGCCGGCCTTATACCCGGAAAGCTCCCGGTTGGCGCTGACGAACGACGGAATGTTCGCAAGCGCCGCCTGATCGACGAACCCGATGTCGTTGACGTCGGCCGCGAGCGCTGCCGGGGCTAGCAAGGCCGCCGCGGCCAAAGCCGCGGCGAGCGCGAGGGTCATCCGATTTCGCAACATACGCATCATTAGAAGCTCTGCCCGATGCCGAAGCTCGTATGCGCGCCGTTCTTCCCTTTAGCGAAGTCGAGCCGGATCGACCGGAAGCCCAGCTGCGGCACGTCGAAGCGCAGACCGATCCCCGCGTCGGTGCGATAGAGCCAGTCGTTGTAGTTGACGACGACGTTACCGAAGATGTCCGTGATCGGCTGGGCCCCACGGATCCGCTGCCCGCCGTAGTCGTAGAAGAGCGCGATGTTGAACTTGCGGTCGGGCGAGATCGGTACGCGCAACTCGCCTTGCCCCAAGATCTCCTCCGTGCCGTAGAACACTTCGCTATACCCGCGCAACTGCTGGTCGGTCAGCACGAACAGCTTGCTCGGCGGGATCGCGCCGGTCGAATCGCCGGCCAGCAAGTGGAACCCAAGCGTCGAATTCTTCAAGACCGGGAAGAACTTTGCCCCGTCGAAGGTCGTGATCGTGTAGCCGAACTGCGAGCCGATGTACTTCCCCGAGAACTCCTCGGTTAAGGTCGTCGTAAAACCGCGCCGCGGATTGAATACGTCGTCACGCGTATCGTCGGCAATCCCAAGGCTGAGCGCGTGCAAGCTATAGGTCGCGCCGTTCGACGTATTCGCAATCGACGGCGCCGTAATCCCAAGGGTCGTTCCGTTGGTCGTCTCGCCGAACGGCGTGTTCGTAATCGGCGAGTTCAGAATCTGTTGCGTACCCTGAAGATAATATGGCGATCCCGTCCCAAAGTCGACGTCCGTCGCCAAGCGCTGCACGGTGGCTCCGAGGGTCGCCGTCACCGTATCGTTGAGCCGCCGTCCGAGGTTGACCGAAATGCCGTTCGCCCGATTGGAGTAGTCGGCCGCCGCGCCGCTAATGAGGTCCGAGTTCGGGGTGAGCACGACCGGAATCGTTCCGCTGGTGCCCGTGCACGCCTTCGACCCGATCGGACAAATGACCGGCGGCACGGTGCCGAGATTCGCCGCCGTTGAGGCGCCGTACACCTGATAGAAGTTCGACTGGTCGCTCGTAAAAATCGACGCGCCAAGACTATATTTCGAAGACTGCGGCGTGTTCCCCAAATACGGCACCGTATAGGAAATCGACGCATCCGCGACCCGCGCTCCGCGCTCGAACCGAATCGCGGCTCCGTTACCCGTCCCGTTGATGTTGTTTTCCGAATAGGAAAGCGTCCCCGTAAGCCCCTGACCCGTCGGGCCGCCGGAATAACCCGCGCCGATCTGAGCCGTGCCCGTTCGCTGCTCCTTGACGTTCCAATCGAGGGTAACTTCCCACGGCTTCTTCGGATCCGGGCCGGCCTTCGGATTGAGATCGACCTTCTCGAAAAACCCGAGGTTATTGAGCCGCTCGTAATCGCGCCGGAGCAGCGCCTGCGTGATGATCATCCCCGGCCGCAACCGCAATTGCCGTCGTATGACGACGTCCTTGGTCTTCGTATTCCCGGTAATCTGCACGGCCCCAACGACGGCAACGTAAATCGTGTACTTTACGTCGGCAGTCCCCTTCTGCAGATCGACCGTGGTCGGATCGATGCCCGCCTCGAAGTCGCCGAGCTGCAAATCGTACTTGTCATAAAGCTTCTTGAGGATCTCGTCGTCCTTGTCACGCGAGTCTTCCGAATACGGCTGCCCCGGCTTGATCGTAATTGCTTTGAGGATGATGTCCTGCCGCAGCAAGTAGTTGCCCGCAAGCACGACCTTATTGACCGTCAGCCCTTCGCGCACTTGCAGGCTAAGCGTCCCGTCCCTAGAGATGTTGAGCCCCGCGACGTGCGTCGGCAGTTGGCCGCTATACCCGATCTTGTCGTAATACGAATTGATCTTCAAGACGTCCTGATGGAAGGTGTTCGTATTGAGCACTTGCCCGACCGCCGTGTCCATCAAGGCGAGCAGCGTATCGGACGGCACGTGGTCGTTGCCGCTAAAGACGATCCGTTCGATTACCGGATTTTCAATAACGCGGTACGTGATCGCGATCCCGTTGGGCCGCTGGCGAATCAGCGGCGGCACCTGATCCGAGAAATACCCGAGGTCAAAGATGTTCTGCAGATCCTCGCGCACGATTCGCTCGTCGAACGGCTGCCCCACTCTCGTCCGCACGACCGACAGGATCGTCGCCGTCGGAACGTGCGCGTTCCCCGAGACGTCGACGCTGACCACGATCGGCGCATTAGCCGGCGGCCCCGGCGCCGGAGGCGGCGGCGGCGCCCCCGCCGGAGCGACGGTCGGAGCGATAGTCGGAGCGACCGGAGCCGCCGCCGGCGCGCTCGTCGCCGACGCGGTCGGACCCGGCGAAGCTTGCGCTAACAAAATCGGGGCGGCGTGGTCTCCCAGCGGGGCGCGAGCAGAGGCGCCGTATGGCAATGCGAACGCAACGACTGCTGCGAACGCAGCGACCCCTCGCCCAACGCGGCGAAAACCAGAAACCATACGCAGTAGCAGCATCCTTCGACCTCCCGGCGCGCCAAGCCGCGGGAGGTAATCATCGCGCAGCCCTGATTGTTGCAGGACAAACGGACCGGCAGACCCGAGTTTTCTTACCAGCCGCCGACGGGTTCGCCCCCCCTTTCCCCGGTCCTTGAAGCAGAAGGGAAGCCTCAGAACTTCCCAGCCCACCCGCCAGCTTGCCTAACCGCACACCTCGAGTTCAGGAGCGGAGCGGAGACCGGAGTTCGGGAGCGGAGCGAGGGTCGTGCGGCTGTGCTGCGGGAGCTTACGACGAGGAGCGGAGCCCGGAGCCGCTGCGATCGCCATCCATGGCTGCAGCGGCAGGCTCGCATCCAGCTCGCACGGGCGGGAGCGACGAGCGGAGCAGCAGCAAAAATCCCATGGATGGGATTTTTGTAGCGGTCCCGCAGCGCGGCCGCGCGACCCTCGCGCAGCGCCGCGCTCGCCCCGCCCTACGGAAACAACCGCTGCAACGAAAGCGAGAACCCCGCAGTCCCTTGCTCCGGCTCGGCCGCCTGCACTTTCAAGCTCGTCGAATTGAGATAATACGGCGTCAGCGAGCTAAGCCCATACGCCCCGAGCGTTTCAAAAACCGTAACCTGCGCCGCCGTCGAGTCATTCGGCTTAAACTCGAAGCCAAACGTCTGCCGATACGGATACCCAAACGTCGTCCCATAAATCGCGTTGAGCTTTTTGCCGAGAACCTTGCGCGCCGTCAGCCCGACGTTACCGAGGTAGTCGACGTTCACCGCGACGTTCGTTAACCCGACCGCTTGGGCAAAACTACTCTCGATCGGCGCCAGCAGCGTCCGCGTGAACTGCGCGTTCGCAATCCCGAACGCTTCCTGCGCGACGCTGAACTCTCCGGTCGTGCGGTTCGCGACGACGCCCCCCGGCAGCGCCGTCGTGCTTCCGTACAGTGTCGGTTGACCCGTCGTGCCGAAGAGATTCGAAGCACCCAGCGCCGGCGCGTTCAGCAGCAGCCCCAAGATCTGTTGCCGGTCGTACTGCGGATCCGACGATAGATCGATCGCGAGATTGGTCGCCGGTCCGTGAACTTCGAGCGACACGTCGGCGGACCCGGTAACGTTGCGCACCGTGTTCGGATCGGGATTGAGGACGTGGGTAACCGCCCGCATCTGAAGGTACGGGACGACGCCGAGATCCGGCTCGAACTTAACGTTCCCGTCAATGATCCGGAACACGGTGTTGAAGTACGCGAGCGTCCCGCCGGTCGAATCGAAACCTCCGAGCAACACCGGCGCCGTCGTGGTCCCGCTGACCTGCAACGAACCGCGCGCACCGATATCGATGTTGGCCGACCGCACGCGAACGTTGCGGTCTGCACCGAGCAACAGGTCGAGCGCAATCCCACCCGGCAGCTGTGGACCCGGTGCGATTGCCGGCGACGCCTCGAAGCCGCCGCCGCCACCCGCACCGGCTGCAAGCAAGAGCGCGGAGAACGGAATCGTCGCGTCGCTGAGCGCCAAGTCGCCGGAGAGCTGCGGCAACGCGCGCGGCACGTGCGTGAGCGAAACGCTGCCGTCAATTTGGCCGCTGCCGAATTCGGGAGAATCGAGGCCGAAGTGTGCGAGTCGCCCCTGGAACCCGTACGCCGCATCGGCGCTCGGATGCACGAGATTTACAAACCGCACGCTGCCGTTGCCATCGAGCGTGCCGCCGCCGCCCGCAGCATGCAGCCTCTCGAGTTTTGCGGCATCGCCGGCGAAGGTCACCTGGGCGCTAACATTCTGGAGCGGTTCCGTTTCGAACGGCGCGCGAAGTGCGCCGCCGGCAAGCGTCAAACTGCCGTCCAAGCGCGGATCCCCGGCGGTTCCACTGAGGGCCACGTGTCCGTCGAGTTCGCCTTGCAACGTCGAGTCTGCCGGCAGCAGCGGCTTGAAGCTCGCAAGGTCGATCGCCTGGGCGCGCAAGTCGAGCGTAATCGGCGCCTGCGCCGGACCGAAGCCGAACGGCGCGATTTCGAGCGGAACGGAACCCGCGAGATACAACGTCCCCTTCGCGAACCCGATCTCCGCATCGCTCAGAACGAGATCGCGCCCGGCTAGACTGAATTCGCCGAGTGCCTGCGGGATCGCGACGCCGCCAAGCGTCGCGCTCTCGAGATCGAAGCCGCCGGTGACGCGCGGCTGCGAACGCGTCCCTCCAACCTTGAGGTCGACTTCACCGGCGCCCGTGAGCGGCGCACTCGAGCCGCGCAGCCGGGCGGCAATCGCCCCGACGTCGGGACTCTTTGCATGCAACGCAAACGCGATCGGATCGCGCGCTCCGAGCCCGAAACTCCCGGACCCGGTCACCGAAAGCGCAGGAAATTCGAGATCCGCGCTCGTGATCGTCGTGCGGCTCACCGTCGAAGTTGTCGCGATCTCGAGGCGGTCGACCGGGAAGCGCCCGAGCGATCCGCCGACGAGCGTCACGTTCGTGCGCATGTCCGGATTGCGCAGCGGCCCGGCGATGCGGGCGTCGGCGTCGACGCGCCCTGCGATCGGAAGTTGCAACCCGACCGCGGGCAACCACACGCCAAGATCGAGATCGCGGAGTTGCGCCGTGCCGTCGAAGCGCGAGCGCTCGAGCAGTTTGTCGACCGGCGCTTGTCGCGGGACCACGAGCGAACCGGCGAGCGCGAGCCTGCCGGAGGTTCCGCCGAACGCGACCTTTCCGGTAACGTCGGGTCCGTGCGACGTCCACCGCGCGGTCGCGTCGCCCAGGTCGAAGCGCCGGTAACGCAAGCCCGCGATCGCGATGTCCGCGCTCGTGTTCACGCTCGGTCCGCGTTTGCGGAAGCTGACCGCGACCCGGCCGGTCCCGCCGAGCGTGTCGCCCGTATCGAAGAGATCGTTGAAGTCGGCAAGATCGGCCGACTTCGCCGCGACCCGAACGGAGGCGTCGCCTCCCGCAAAGCTCGTGCCGAAGGTCGTCTCGGTCGTACCGACCGTTGCGAGGCCGGCGACGAACAGGCTCGACGGCGTTACCACAAAACGGGCTGCGCCGTCGCGGAACGCCATGCCGCTGACGCCGCCTTCGGGAATCGCGAGCCGGCCGCTGAGCGCGAGCGCACCCGGCGTTCCGCGCACGCGCGCGTCGCCTTCGGCGGTTCCGACGAGGCCGTTCTGCTCGCGGGTCAAGCGTTGTTCGAAGGGCGCGAGTTGCACGGTTGTCAGATGGACGCCGACGTCATAACGCGGCGCGTGCGACCCCAGATCCGCGACCGAGCCGGACAGCGTGCCGAGCGCCGCGCCAACGACGGCGTCGGTCGCGTGCAGATCGAGCCGCTCGCCCGCAAGGGTCACGTCGCCGTTCGCATCGAGCGGCAGCCGGTCGATTGTCGCCGCGCCGACGGCTAGGCCACCGTCGAATCGCGCTTGGTTCCCACGCGAGTGCAACGCTCCGATCGCCGCGACTTGTCCCGCACCAAGCGGTGCAATCGCTCGCAGCCGCAACGCATCCGCACCGGCAAGCGACACGCCGACGCCACGCGCACCTTCGAGCGTTCCCGCGGCTGCGAACGCACCGCCCGCAACGCGCGCCGTTGCCGCGTAGACGCGGAGCGATTTGCCCGCCACCGCAAGCGTTCCGGAGAGCCCGTCAACCGGGACGCCGTGCACCGTTGCATCGCGCGAACGTTCGCCGCGGGCTTGAACGACCGTACGCTCGGGCGAGATCAAGAGCGCGACCGGCCCATCGAGCGCTCCGCGCGCGCCGAGATCCCCGGTGAAGCCGCGCAGTTGCGCGAAGCTCCCGCGGTATGCGCCTGCAAGCGCGAGCGTACCCCCGAGGTAGGCGCCCGTCCCGCGGAAGGTTCCCCATGGCCCGCGCGCGGCGACGTTGCCGAGGTGCAGGCTCGCGAAGCGCCCGGCCAGGGTCCCCGAAGCCTCGTCGATCTGCACCCCGCCGACCGCCAACCGGCGCGCACGGACGGCGCCGGCGATCCGGAAATTCGACGGCGGGCCGTCGCCGGCAATCGAGCCGTCGAGCCGCCCGCCGAATACCGGCGGGGCAAGCGTCAGCCCGGGCAGGTGCGGGTCGCTCGGGAGGCGCGCGTACGAAACGTCGTGGGCGTCGAGCCAAAAGCCGCTTTCGCTTGCGATCCGGTTGAGATAAAAGGTTCCGGCCGCACTCGCGCCGCCGCTCTGCGCGATCCACAGCGGGCCGAATGCGCCGTCACCGTCCGGATCGACGTGGAAGACGCCCAAGAGCGTCGTCCCTCCGCCGCTTCCATCGGCGACGCCGCGCGCATCGAGCCGTGTCCCGTCGCCTGCGATCAGTGCCGTCGTGTGCACCGCCGCACCCGGTGCGATTTGCGCGAGATAGGGAACGCGCGCGGCCGGCCCGCGCGCGTCGACGACCAACTGCGCGTGCGTTACGTCGCCGAGCGCGACCGCACCATCGGCCGCGAACGCTACACCGCCGTACGTTCCGTGCGCGCCGACGACGTCGACGGCGCTGTCGTAGTATACGGCGCGACCGGCGGCATCGGCGAAGGGAAACGCGCCGTACGCAAGCCGTCCCGCTTGCACGTGCGTAATCGAAAGCGGAGCGCCGACCGCACTCTCGAGCAAAGACGCGACGCGGACCGTGCCCCGCAGCGGAAGGTTCCGGGAGAAGGTAAAGAGTTTGCGCAGCGCCTCGAGGGGGGCGTTTTCGGCGATGATACCGAGCCGAAACTGCGGCGCAGCGCGATCGAAGAGGCCGCCCGACAAGCGCACGCCGACCGTGCCGACGCGCCCCCGCACCTGCCGGGTGACGAGCCCGTCCTCGTACAGATCGACACGGCCGTGCAAATCGCTCGCCGGCTCCACGAGCCCGGGCACGTGGATCGTCCCATCCTCGAGCTGCCCCGTCCCGCCCACATGGTACGCCACCGAACCATCCGCCGACGGCCCGAAGGTGTAGACGCGCAGATCGACGTCGCGCGCCGTCGCGCTATAAACCTCGGCCGACGGTGTATTAATGAAGTAGTCCGCCAGCGGCGCGATCGCGACGTAGCCCGCGCGCACGCGGTGGATCGCATAGCCGCTTGCATCGATGCGTCCGGTCGCATCGAAACCTTGCGCCGGCGCGGACGCAACCCGGCCATCGAAGCGGTAGGTGCTGCGCGCCGCGCTGTCGATCGTCGCCGCTCCGGCGACTCCGTCGGCCCACAGCCGCCGCGCGACCGGCAGCGCGCGGTTCGGATCGAGCAAGGTCACGCTGCCGTCGTGCACGAGTACCCCGAACGCGAGCGGAGCGCCGCCCCCCGGCGCCGGCGCTTGAGCCGGGGCGCCCGAGGCCGCCGCGTTACCCGAAATGTTGAAGCTCCCGTCGGCGAACCGGACGATCACAAGCCGCGGGCGCTCGAGTGCGACCGAGAGCAGGCCGTAGCGATGCGCGCCGCCCGGCAAAAGGTCGCGCAAACGGTAGCGGATCTCGACCGAGTCCGCGTCGAGCACGGTTTGGCCGCGGTGCGCGAGGTGAAGATCGCGAACGAGCGCTCGATCGCCTTCGAGCCGCAACTCGCCGAACGACACCTGGTAACCGCTTGCAACGTCGGCGATCGCAGCGACGCTCGCTCGCCCAAGCGGTGCGCCGAACAGCAAGACGACCGCCAGCACCAGGGCGGCTGCGAGCGCGATTCCGATGCGGGCAGTGCGAGCTTGCAACGCGTTTGTTTCCCCCCGGATGCTTAACGCATCGTTCGGGCGGTAGGTCCTGGGGCCTTAGAGATCGAGGTTCTTGACGCTGCGCGCGTAGGCTTGGATCATATCCCCATCCGCTGGCGCGGATGGGGACCCCGGGGTTGGAAGAGCCTCCGGCGGCGAGTTCATCCAAGCAGCCTTATCGTGGCGACTACAAGTCAAGGTTCTTGACGCTGCGCGCATACGCTTGGATGAACTCTTTGCGCGGCTCGACCTTGTCTCCCATGAGGGTCGTGAACATCTCGTCGGCGGCGACCGCATCCTCGAGCGCCACTTGCTTGAGGCGACGGCTTTCGATCGCCATCGTCGTTTCGGAAAGCTGCTCGGCGTCCATCTCACCGAGCCCCTTGTACTGCTGGATGAGGAAGTCTTTCGGATCGTCCGTGCCGATGATCCCCTTGAGCTCGTCTTCGGTGAAGGCGTAGCGCTGCTTCTTGCCGCGGCGCACGCCGTAGAGCGGGGGCTGCGCGATGTAGACGAAACCCTTCTCGATCAGCGCGCGCATCTGTTGGTAGAAGAACGTCAGGAGAAGCGTGCGGATGTGCGAGCCGTCGACGTCGGCATCGGTCATGATGATCACCTTGTGGTAGCGCAGCCGCTCGACGTCGAAGTCCGCCGCGATCCCCGTACCGAGCGCCGTGATCATCGCCCGGATCTCTTCGTTGGCGAACACCTTGTCTTCGCGCGCCTTCCAAACGTTGAGGATCTTCCCGCGCAGCGGTAAAATCGCTTGCGTCCGGTAGTCGCGGCCCATCTTGGCGGTCCCGCCGGCCGAATCGCCCTCGACGAGAAAAATCTCCGAAACCTTCGGATCCTTGTCGCTGCAGTCGACGAGCTTGCCCGGCAAACCCATGCCGTCGAGCGCGCTCTTGCGGCGCGAGAGGTCCCGCGCTTTCTTCGCGGCTTCGCGGGCGCGTTGCGCCTGCATGCACTTCTCGACGATCGCGCGCGCGTATTTCGGATTCTCTTCGAAGAAGAAATCGAGACGCTCGCTGACGAGGCCGTACACGATGCTGCGCACTTTGGCATTCCCGAGTTTGGTCTTCGTTTGCCCTTCGAACTGCGGCTCTTCGAGCTTCACCGAAACGACCGCCGTCAAACCCTCCATGCAATCGTCGGTCGAAAGGTTCGCGTCGGATTCTTTGAGGACGCCACGCTTGCGCGCGTACGTATTGACGGCGTTCGCAACCGCGGTGCGAAAGCCGAGCAAATGCATGCCGCCTTCGATCGTGTTGATGTTGTTCGCGTACGAGAAGATCGTTTCGGTGTAGGTGTCGGCCCACTGCAGCGCGCATTCGATCGCGACGCCCTCGCGCTCGCCGTTGGTCGAGATGATCGGGTGCAGCGGATCTTTCTTGTCGTTGAGGTGCTCGACGAACGAAACGATCCCGCCGTCGTAAAGAAATGTCTTCTCCTTCGGCTCGTCGGGCCGCTCGTCGCGCAAGGTGATCGAGAGCCCGCGATTGAGAAACGCCAGCTCCCGCAGGCGCTTCTGCAAGATATCCCAATGGAAGTCCGTCGTCTCGAACATCGACCGGTCGGGCAGAAACCACACGTACGTCCCGGTGCCCTCGGCGTTGCGCTCGAGGACTTTGAGCTTCTGTGTCGTGATCCCGCGCTCGAACCGGATCTCGACGAGCTTTCCGTCGCGCCTGACCCGCACGATCATCTTTTCCGAGAGCGCGTTAACGACCGAGATGCCGACGCCGTGCAAGCCGCCCGAGACTTTATAGCCGCCTTTCGCGCCGAACTTCCCGCCGGCGTGCAGCATCGTCATCACCACTTCGACTGCCGGCATCTTCTGCTCGACGTGCATGTCGATCGGGATGCCGCGGCCGTCGTCCTCAACCGAGCACGAACCGTCCTTGCCGAGCACGACGCGGACCGTGGTCGCGAAGCCGGCGAGGGCTTCGTCGACCGCGTTGTCGACCGCTTCGTAGACCAGTTGGTGGAGGCCGCGTTCGGCCGTATTCCCGACGTACATGCCGGGGCGCTTGCGAACCGCCTCGAGCCCTTTAAGGACCTCGATCTGCTCGCCGGTATAATCATTCATCAACGTGCTTTATTCGACGAATCGCCCGAATTCGCCTTATCCGGGGCAGCCGGCCAAAGCAGCGCATCGAGTTCGGGACCGAGCAGGTTGCGCACGACGGCCGGGGTTATACGGTCGGGCGCCAGCCGCGATTGCAGCAACACGTACGAACTTGCGACGTGGCGCTCGAGCCCGGAGCTGCTGAGTTTCCCGGCGCGTTTCGCGCGCTCCAAGACAAGCCACCACCGTTGCAAGAGATGTCGCCGCGAGCGCTCGAACTCACCGGCGCCGAGGGTGGGGAATTGCTCGCGGAGTTCCTCAAGCGACAGCCACGGCGCTAAATACACGATTCGCTCGAGCCGGAGCGCGCGGTCTTTCTCGGCCGCGCCGGCGCACGGCGCACACGTCTTTGCCGCGGCCTCGAGCGGAGCGCCGCAGCTCGAGCACGCTGCGCGCGTGCTGCGGCGCACGCCCGCGATTCGCCGGCGAAGCCGCTCGAATGCCTCCGCAACGTCGGCTGCCGGTTCGGGCGGCGGCTCGGGACTGTTCCGCCGCTCCGTCCGCGCCCGAACCCCGGCTTTCCGCGACGCGGGCGGCCGCAGCAACCCCGAGCGAAAGGTTAAGCGCTCAATTTTGCTGGCTGCCGGAACCTGGGCGAGGCCCCCCAAGATCGCGATCGAGAGCAATTGAAGCTGCTGGCTCCACGCGCTCGAACGCGTCGCGATGACCAGCGCCGTACCGGAGATCTCGACCGGCGTGCAATGCGCTGCGACCGCCGGCCCGACGATCGCCGGCCACGCCGCGGCGATCGCGTGCAAGGGGTCGAGCGCCCCCGCGCGGCCGGGCTTCCACCCCTGGATCGCTTCGCGCAGCGGTTGCAGCGGCATCGCTTTACGCTACGCGCTCGAGCGTTGCCGCGGCAATGCGATAGGCGGCGCCGTTTGGCAAATCCAGCTCATGGGTCGTCGTCACAAAGGCTTGCTCGAACGACCCGACGCCGTGCAAGAACGCCGCCTGCCGCTGCGGATCGAGCTCCGAGAGCACGTCATCGAGCAGCAACAACGGTGCCTCGCCCGAGCGCGCCTCAAGCTCGCCGTATTCCGCGACTTTGAGCGCGAGCACCGCCGTCCGCTGCTGCCCCTGCGACCCAAACGCTCCAAGTGCCGAATCCCCCAGCCGAAACACGACGTCGTCGCGATGCGGCCCGACGAGGGACGCCCCGCGCGCGACTTCCGCCGCCCGTTTCTGCGCGAGCCGTTCCGCAAACGCCGCCGCTACCCCATCGACCGTCGGCACGTCTACCGGAACGTTCGGCGCATACGCGATCTCAAGCTCGCCGTCGCGTTCCCCGACCCACGAGCGATACACGGCTCGCG
The DNA here is from genome assembly GCA_003158195.1 of Vulcanimicrobiota bacterium. Lineage (GTDB taxonomy): Bacteria > Vulcanimicrobiota > Vulcanimicrobiia > Vulcanimicrobiales > Vulcanimicrobiaceae > Palsibacter > Palsibacter borealis. The sequence continues at coordinate 19,278 of PMHP01000128.1, forward strand.
CGCGCTCGTCGAGCGCCGCAACAAACGCGCGCCGCGCGAGGATCAGTTTCGTCCCGCTTTCGATCAGCCGTTCGTCGTAGGTCGCAAGCAGCGCCTCATCCGGCGCAATCGCACCGCGCAGCAATGCGTTCTTCTGTGCGACAAATTTCTGGTAGTTCGCGAGCGCCCCATAATATGCCGGACTCTCCTGCGCGAGCGCCGCATTGATCAGCGAGCGCCGCGCCGACGGCGGCCCGCTCACAAGCCCCAAATGCGCCGGGACAAACGTGACGACGCGCAAGGTCCCAAGATACGAGGCGTACCGCACCCCGCGCCCGTTCACCGTGTACACCTTCCGCAACCCGCTCGGACCAAGGTTGAGCGTACACGACAGCCGCACGCTGCCTGCCGCCATCCGCGCTTCCCCCGAAAGCGCCGCACTCGGCAACCCGCTGCGCACGATCTCACTCTCGCGCGAGGTCCGAAACGATTTCCCGGTCCCAAGCAGACCGATCGCTTCGAGCAGATTGCTCTTCCCCTGCGCATTCGGACCGACCAAAACATTCAGCCCGGGAGCCGGGCTAAAATCCAGAGCCGCATAATTCCGCACGTTGGCCAGAACCAAGTGCGTCAAAATCACGCGCTATACTATTGCCGCAGCGGCATCAGTACGTACATCTGGGTAACGCCCTCGGCCTCGTCGGACGGCCGAATCGCCGCCGGCGACAGCGGCCCGAGAAACTCCATAACGATCTGCGGCGAGTCGATATGATTGAGTATCTCAACGAGGTACCGCGCGTTGAACGCAATCGTAAGGTCCTCACCCGACTGCTCGACTTCCAGCTCTTCATACGCGTTGCCGGTCGTATCCGAATTTGCCGTGATAATGAGCTGCGAACCCGCAACGCTCATCTTCACCATGCTCGCACGATCCCCAGCCACAAGCTCCGCCCGGCGCAGCCCCGCGATCAGCGCGCTCGTATTGACGGTCACCGAACGATCGAACTGGGACGGTATCACCTGCCCATAATTGGGATACTGCCCGTCAACCAAGCGCACGACGATCGACGCATTCGCAGCCGCAAACGCCAATTGATTCCCCGACGGTCCAAGCGCCCCCACTTCAATCGTCTCCGCCCCGCCAAGATTGCGCGCCGCCTCGACCAGCGCCCGCGCCGGAACGATAAATTTCGTCGCCTCCCCATCCCCGATGCCGCGCGCCAGCTTCGCTTGCCATTTCGCCAACCGGTACCCGTCGGTCGCAACCATCGTCAGATCGTCACCGGCGATCTCGAGCAGCGTCCCCATCAAAACCGCTCCGCGTGCCTCCTCGCTGGAAGCCGCGAACGTCACCGCATTCACCCCATCGCGAAACGTCCGTCCCTCGATCGCAAACGACGTCCCCTTCTGCGACGACGGCAACGGCGGATACTCATCCGGCGGCAGCGCGTGAAAATCGTAGTTCGAGCGCTCCCACTTCACGCTCGCCCGAGTCGGCGTCCCAGCCAGTTCCATGATACCCGCCGGCAAATTCCCAAGGTATCCGCTGAAAAGCTTCGCGGGAACCGTCACGCTGCCGGGCTCGCTGATATCTGCCGGAAAGATCTGTTCGAGCGTCAGCTCGAGGTCCGTCGCGCGCACCCGGATCGAATTATCGCTCGCCGTCAGCAGAACGTTCGAGAGGATCGGCACGGTCGTGTGCGCGTTGACGACTTTGCTTGCGGCCCCGACCGCCGACGCGATGTCTTTGGTGCTGCAGCTAAACTTCACGGATCCACTCCCATCGCCCCGTCCGGGTTCGCATATTCTTTAATAAGTACGTTCGTCGTAATAGTAGTAAGGCGGTTCAATCTGAGGACAACCCCGCAAACCCCGTAACGACGCAGAAATCGGCCCGCAAAAGATGTGCATCGATGAAGCCAAGCTCTGCACATTTCCACCGCCCCCACCGTCCGGGGAGGTTATGCACCCGCAACACCCCACCCTGTGCTGCCCCGTGCACAAGCTGTCTGGGGATTCCAAAAGCATCGCGCTCGGGAGCGGAGCGAGGGTCGCGCGGTCACGCTGCGGGAGCTTACGACGAGGAGCGGAGCCCGGAGGGCGGGGCCGATGCAAACGCCATCCATGGCTGCATCGGCAGGCTCGCATCCGGCTCGCACAGCGACGAGCGGAGCAGCAGCAAAAATCCCATGGATGGGATTTTGTAGCGGTCCCGCAGCGTGGCCGTGCGACCCTCGTGGAGCGCCCCAGCTCGGATCTCGCGGGCCGCCAAGCCCCGATTCACTCAATCGTTTTGGCAGAGAGCCATCAAGCCGCGCACCTTGTTCCGGTACACCTCGTCGGTCTGCATCTGATCTTTGACTTTGTCGCGCGCATACATAACCGTCGTATGGTCTTTCTTCTGGAAATCGCGCGCGATCTGCGGCAGCGAGCAATCGGTAAGGACCGTCGCGAGGTACATTGCAATTTGGCGCGGCGCGGCAAGGCGTTGGTCGCGCCGCTGATAGTCCATCTCCTTGACCGTAAGCCCGTGCGCCTTGGCGACCCGCTCCTTGATCAGCGCGATCGTGATGCGGCGCGCCGGCGCCGTAGCGACGACGTTCTTGAGAACCTCGGCGGCGAGTTCCGCCGTGATCGGGGACTTGGTGAGCGATGCAAAGGCGACGACCCGGATAAGGGCGCCTTCGAGTTCGCGGATGTTCGAGGGGATGTTCTTTGCGATGAACGAGGTGACGTCGTCGGGCACCGGAATTTTTTCGGACTCGGCCTTCTTGCGCAGGATCGCTTCGCGGGTTTCAAGGTCGGGGGGTTGGATGTCGGTCAGGAGGCCCCACTCGAAACGTGAACGCAGCCGCGACTCGAGGGTTTGAATTTCTTTCGGGGGGCGGTCGCTGGAGATGACGAGTTGGCGCGACGCTTCGTGGAGCGAGTTGAAGGTGTGGAAGAACTCTTCGAGCGTTTGCTCTTTGCCTTCGAGAAATTGGATATCGTCGATCAGGAGGACGTCGACGTGGCGGTACTTATTGCGGAACTCAAGGGTCTGATTGTTTTTGATCGCGATGATGAATTCGTTGGTGAACTTCTCGCTCGAAACGTAGACGATGTTGGCGCTGGGCGTCTGGGCCAAGACCCGGTGCCCGATCGCGTGCATCAGGTGGGTCTTGCCGAGGCCGACGCCGCCGTACAGAAAGAGGGGGTTGTAGGCGCGGGCCGGCGCCTCAGCCACGGCCTGCGAGGCGGCGTGGGCGAACCGGTTGGAATTCCCCACGACGAACTCTTCGAAGCTGTAGCGCGGGTTGAGGTTCCCGTGGCGGATCTCGTCGGAGAACGCGGCCGGCCGCAGGCTCTGGGAGGCCGGCAGGGACTCGTCGTCGGCCGCGCCGCCGTCCTCGGCGACCACAAAGCGGAGGTCGAGGGTCGCCCCAAGGAGCTCGGTCAGCACGTCCGAGATGTCCGCTTTGAGCCGGTTTTCGACCCAGTCGCGGGCAAACGGGGACTGGACGGACAGCACGATCTCGACGTCGCTCATTGCGATCGGCCGGATCGGCTTGAGCCACATTTCAAAGACGGGCTTCGAGTATTTCGGCTCGAGTGCCGCGAGTGCCGCGCTCCAGAGTTCGTTTGATACGCCGGGATGACCGACCGCGATACTCATAGTTGACCGCCTTAGTAAAAACTTTCTCGGAGCAGACTTCCGCGGACGTCTAATACTCCGAGAATGACGTCGTTGGATTGGAGTGCGGCACCACGAGTCCTCCGCTATTTCTCCACGAACTTATCCACTTATGCACAGGCGCCGATTCCCAAGAAAAGCCCAGAAAACGGGCGTTTCCGGGCGGGGTATGTGCCCGCGTCCACAGGTGCTTTCGTGCGGGACCGGCGGCGCGGCGTGGTTCTCCGGGCCGCAAGGGGGCATTTCGTCCACAAAAGCTTCCACAGGTGTGGACAACTTGGGAACCGTTCGCAATAGCACTTTCTGCGGTTGACGCGGGGCTTTGGCTCTCGCTATACTTGGGGGTCTGTTTTCGGAGGCATCCCACACGTGAAGCGCACCTTCCAACCGCACAATCGCCGCCGGAAGCGGGTCCACGGTTTTCTCGAGCGCATGAGCACGAAGAACGGACGCCGCGTGCTCGCTGCTCGCCGGAGAAAAGGCCGTCATCGCCTGACGGTCTAGGCCGGCTTCGGACCGTGCGCTGGTACGACCGGCTGCGCCGCTCGAGCGAGATCGCCCACGTCCGCCGGCGCGGGCGCCATGCCCGGCTGGCCAACCTGACGGCGTACGCGCTCGATGAGCGCCGGGGCCCGACCCGGGTCGCGGTGAGCGTGGCCAAGTCGGTCGGCGGGGCGGTGACCCGGAACTTGGTACGGCGGCGCATCCGCGGGGCGCTCGAGGCCCTGCCGCCGCCCGGCACGGCACTCCGGCTTCTCATCGTGGCCAAGCCGGCCGCCGCGGTTTCGTCCTTCGAGCAGCTGGCGGGCGACGTGGCGAGCGCCCTCACTCGCCTCGGGGCGCCCGGGCCGTCCCCGAAGTGAGCCCGGCCCGGCGCGCCGTCGCGTTCGCGATCGCGGCCTATCAGCGGTTGGTTTCCCCCTATTTGGGGCCGGCGTGCCGTTTCTATCCGTCGTGTTCGCAGTACGCTAAGGAGGCTGTGTTGAAGCACGGCGTTCTGCGCGGCCTATTGCTCGCCGCCCGGCGCATCGTCCGCTGCAATCCCTGGAACCCCGGGGGCGTCGACTTCGTCCCGTGACGACGGGCTCACATTCTGCGAAAGGCAATCCCCCTTGGCGTTCCCGGTAGAGCTGCTGCTTGCAGCCAATCCGATCCAACCGATCGTCGATCTGCTGCATGCGGTTCTGTCGTCGATTAACGGCATCGTCCACAACTACGGCTGGAGTCTGATCCTGCTCGCTTTCGTCATCAAGCTCTGCTTCTGGCCGCTCAACACGATGCAGTTCAAAGCGATGCTGAAGACGCAAAAGATCGCGCCGCAGCTCAAAGCATTGCAGGCGCGGTACGGGAAAGACAAAGAGCGGCTCAATACCGAAACGATGGCGCTCTACAAGGAAACGGGCGCGAATCCGCTAGCGGGATGCTTGCCGATTCTGTTGCAGATGCCGATCCTCATCAGCTTGTACTGGGCCGTCATCAGCGACAAGGCGCTGTTTGCCTCGCAGACCTGGCTTTGGATCGGAAGCAAGTTCGCGTTAGCGTCGCCGTATCATCTGCTCGCGTCGAGCCTGGCCGCACCCGACTACGTGCTGCTCGCGTTCTACACCGTCTCGATGTATTTTAGCGTGCGGTTCACGAGCCCCGCCGTCGATCCGCAGCAGGCGCAACAGCAGCGCATCATGGCGTTTATTTCGCCGGCAATGATCGGCTACTTCGGCATCCGCTACGCGTGGCCGTCGGCGCTGATCATCTACTGGCTCTCGTTCAACGTCTTCACGATGGCGCAGCAGCTGTATTTGATTCGCAAATACCATACCAACCCGGCCTCGATCGGACCGCATCCCGAGTCGGTTGAGGCGGTCGCGCTCGCGGCGGCGAAGGGCGGCTCGACTGACGGCACGGCTTCGCTCGCCACGGGACCGGCGTNNCGCCGGCGCCGCAGCTCGCGCCGCTAGCGCCTGCGTTTTCACCACACTTCACAGGAGCATGACGACAATGGGTGACGATCAGCAACCACCGGGCGAAGGCGGCGAGCGCGGCTTCGGTCAGCGCCGCCGC
>PMHP01000022.1 GCA_003158195.1 Vulcanimicrobiota bacterium
CGTGGGCGAGCACGGCGATCTTGGGATTCTCGAGCGAGCGAAAGAGCGGCTCGATGCGGTTGTCGACGTCGGATTCCCCGATTCCGACCGTATGCAACGTGCGCGTGTAGATCGCATCGTGCAAGCCTCCCCGGGCGACGAGCCACGGCACGAGGCGGTCNNGATCGCTTGACGCCGGTTGTTCTCGGAAAGCGGTCCGCCGCGGCCCAGGGATGCGAACCGCTCTTCGATCGCGCGCACCGACGGTTCGTGCAACTCGAGGGTCGTGCCGACCGCCGCCGCAACCGCATCCTTCGTGAGATCGTCGACGGTCGGCCCGAGGCCGCCGGTTGTGATCACCCCGCCGGCACGTTCGAGCGCTTCGCGCAATAATGCTTCGAGGCGCGAGGCGTTGTCGCCGACCGAATGTTTGTAGTAGACGTCGACCCCGACGTCGGCGAGCACGCTCGCGACGTACGTCGAATTCGTGTCGACGAGATGCCCGAGCAACAGCTCGGTACCGATTGTGACGATCTCAACGCTTAGCATCCTAACGCACCAGCGGGCGCTGGGCCGCCCGCTCGGCTTCGTACCATGCGGGATAGCGAACGCTTACCTCGACTTCGAAACCGTCGGCGGCCCGCAACATCGCCGCGCGGCGTTCGTCCGCGTGCNNGCAAAGTCACGCGATTGCGCTCGCGCTGGACGCACAGGCAATCGATGAAGCGCACGAAGGTTGCGTCGAGGGTCTGTTGCAGTGCTGCTTTAAGGATCCCGCCGACTCGCGGCGCGATTCCACCGGTCGAGATGGCGATGCGGACGGGACCCGCCTTGGCGACCGCCTGCATTGCAACGAAACCATACTTCGGTTGATCGATCGCACACAACAGAAACCGGTGTGCGTCGGCGAGCCGGCGCAAGCGCGCCGAGAGCGCTTCATNNCTTCATCCTGCGGCGTCGAGATTACGAAGAACGCATCGGCGACGTCTTCGTCGCGCAGCGCTTGGGGGTCGAGGATCCGCACGACGTCCGCCCCGACCTCGCGCAGCGCCTCCTCCTTCTCGTTCGCTTCGCGCTCGCCGGGAACGCCGACGACGACGCACCTGCGGCCGCGTAAGTTCAGACCGACCGGGAAGAACACGAACGGATATTCCATTAGAAATCGACCGGGCGCAGATAGAACTCGTTGATCGCCGTGTTCGAAACCATTGCGGTGGTCGGCAGATGGCGCTTCCAATGCGTGCCGTCGACACGCCCGCGCACCAGGCGAACGTCGCTCTCGGAGAAACCGCGCGCGACGATCTTGTCGTCGGAACGGCCCGAGAGGATCAGTGCTAAGATACGGTCGGCTTGCAGGTACGTGATGCCCAGATCACCTTCGTCGGTTTGATTCGCCTCGAGGTCGGCGCTCGGGGCTTTGTCGACGACCCGCAGGGGAACGCCGAGATGACGCGCGAGCTGCCAGACTTGCGTTTTGAACAGGTCGCCGATCGGGTTAACGGGCGGCGAGTCATCGGCGTGCCAGGTGAAATAGCCCATCAGCCGTTCGGTCTTGTTGCCCGTGCCGACAGGCAGCGCGCCGAGCTTCGAGGACTGGTCGAAGAGCACGAGCATCCGCGTGCGCGCCATGACGTTGCCCCGGCGGCGCGCGTCGGCCTCCGGCTCGAACTGCAGGTACCCGTCGACGGCGTCCGTTATTTCGATCGTGCGCGAGGCGCAGCCGAGCGCATCGATCACGGCCCGAGCGTCGGCCAAACTGTCGGGACTCGACGTACGGTACGGCATCCGGATGCAGTGCACGTGTGCGGGTCCGAGTGCGCGCGTCGCGAGAAACGCGACGACGGCGGAATCGACGCCGCCGGAGAGGCCGATGACCGCGTCGTGGATGCCGCGCCGCCAGATCAGCTCGTCGCGAAGAAACGCCACAAGCCACTCGGCGGTCAGCGCCGGATCGATATCGAGCAGCGGCGGCCGGTAACGTGGCGCCTCGATGACGGGGAGTGCGGTCATCATGGCGTCACGCCCGGCGGGGTCAGGTTTGGCATCAACTCCGTATCGAAGAGCAAATCGGGCAGCACGGCGCCGAGGTCGCCGAGCAGCGGCAGGCCGGCGCGCGCGACGTCGACGTCGGAGAGATCGAGTTCCGCCGAGAGGACGTGCGCGCCGAGCGTGGGTGCCGTCACGAGCGTGTCGCCGAATGGATCGATGACGGTCGACGAACCCGTCATCCCTTTGCCGCCCTCGAAGCCTGCGAGCCCGGCGTAGATCACGAACACCCCGTGCTCGACCGCGTACGAGCGCAAAACGTTGCGCCAATGCAGGACGCTCTCGAGTTCGCCGCCGGCCCCGAGACCACGGCCGGGCGAGGCGCTCGGGACAAGCAGCACGCGCGCGCCCTTGATGGCCGCGACCGTCGGCATGATCGCATGCCAAGCGTCTTCGCAGATCAAGATCGCCATCCGTCCGAAGCGCGTTTCGAAGGTTTGCAGCCGCCGCCCGCGTGAGAGGAAGCGCTCTTCGTCGAACACGCCGTAGGTCGGCAAGAACATCTTGCGGTGCACGTGGAGGATCTCGTGGCCCGCGGCATCAATGCGGAGGTACAAAGCGGCGTTGTAATACGTACCGCCGGCGTTTTCGTAAAATCCGAGCACGACATCGACCGGAGCGCGGGCGGAGCCGGGCGCGGCCCGCCACAGCTCGGCCAGCGTTCGCGCGAGCGCATCCGCTACGAAGGCGCGCTCGTAGACGGCGCCTTCCAGAAAGTAGCCGGTGAGCGCGGCTTCGGGCGTAACGATCAGGTCGTAGGGTTCTTCGGCGGACGCGAGCTGCGCGAAGATCGCGGCGAGCTCGGCAAGGTTCGCGTCGACGTCGCCTTTACGCGGTTTCGACTGGACGACCGCGACCTTCACGCCGTCGCCGCGACCGCGCTTGGGGAGCGCTCGGCCATTTGCGACGCGATCTCCTCGGCCGGATAGGTCAGGATCTCGGCGAGCGTCGGGTGCAGGTGCGGGATTTTCGCGAACTCGGCTGCGTTGCCGCCGTAGTACATCGCGACGATCACCTCGTGGATCAGATCGGAGGCGTGCGCGCCGACGATCGCAGCGCCGAGAATGCGGCCGCCCGACGGCGAGGCCAGCATCTTGACGAAGCCTTTGGTCTTATTGATCGCGACCGCTTTTCCGTGCTCGGCGAAAAGATACGAGCCGACCAGATACGGGACGCCTTCCGCCTGCAGCTCCTTCTCCGTCTGCCCGGCGACGGCAATTTGCGGATCGGTGAAGATCGTGTGGGTTTTCTGCAAGGCATAGTCGGCGATCTCGGAGGTTCCGTTGATCGCGTTGCGGGCCGCGAGTTCCCCCTGATAGATCGCCACGTGCACGAGCGGATGGACGCCCGTCACATCGCCGACCGCAAAAATGTTTGGTACGCATGTGCGCATGTCCGGTCCGACGTCGATGCCGGTGATCGCGTGAGGACAAACCCCCGCGCGCTCGAGTTCGAGCCCCGCAAGATTCGGCACGCGTCCGAGCGCGTAGAAGATCTCGTCGGCTTCGACTTCCTCGGGGACGCCGTCACGCACGTAGTGCACGACCTTCTTGTCGCCCCGGCGCTCGGCGAGCTGGAGCAGCGCGCCGCTGCGAACGTCGATCCCCTCGTCGCGAAAGTAGAACGTGAGCGCATCGCCGACGTCCTTGTCCTCGCTCGATAACAGATGTTTCGCGCGAATGATGAAGGTGGTCTTCACGCCCATGCGAGCCAGAAACTGTCCGAGCTCCGCGCCGACGTACCCGCCCCCGAGCACGACGATCGACTCGGGCAGCCTGTCCGCCTCGAGGACGGCGTCGCTGTCGACGTAACCGGTCTCCTCCAAACCCATCACGGCCGCAGGAGCGACGACACTGCCGGTAGCGATGATAAAGGACGTCGCCTGCAAGGCGACGCCGGCGCCGACGCGCAGCCGGGTCGCGGACTCGAACGACGCCGGGCCCTCGTAGAGCGGAAACGACTTGATGCCCTCGATCCGATAGTCCGCGAACCCGGCGATGAGCTTGCGCTTGCGCTCCATGATGTGCGCGAAGTCGATGCGCGGGCGGCCCGCGATCACGCCGAGTTCCTCGCTCTCGCGGATCTCTTCGATCGCGTCGCTCGAAGCCAGGAGCGTCTTGCTCGGCATGCAGCCGCGCAGGATGCACAGCCCGCCGAGCGGGCCATGATCGACGAGTGCGACGCTCGCACCGAGATCCCGCGCCGTCCGCGCCGCTGCGTACCCGCCGCTGCCCGCACCGACGACCACGAGGTCGTACCGAAAAGTCTCCACGTTCCTCCAAACACCCCGCTTGACCGTACCGTGGCGGGGGGTTCCCCCCCGGTCCGCCCGAAGATGAGACCCCGCATGTCCGCCCAGGCAACGTTCTCCGAGGGCAGCGCGCGCGGACGGTTTCGAGCGATCGAAGCCTTCATCGCGTGCGGACCACTCGCTCTCTTCCTCGTCACGTTCGGCGGCCTCGCCCTAGGTTTCTTCCTCTGGTACGCGGCGATCACGCACTTCGGTCGCGCGGCGCCGGCGAACGAATCGATCCTGCTTTTGTCGCTGGTCGCCGGCGTTGTCGTGACCTTCGTGGCATGGTATGGGTACGGGCTGTATTTCGCACGGCGTGCCGGCGTGGGGCTGATCACGGCGATGCGCTGGGACGCTCCGTCGTGGGCCGCGCTCTCGCTCTACGTTCTGGGCTTCGTCCTCCCGGTTGGCCTGGTCAGCCCCTCGCGTTCCGCAGCACTCGCGGCTGGGGTCTTCGCGCTCATCAAGGTCCTGGTTGCAGCCCGCTTCGTGCACACGGTGCGCGACGTGCTGAGCACCTTCGTCGTGACGCGCCTCCCGATCATCGTTATCGCCGAACTGGCTTCGATCGTGATCGCGCAGCGCCCGGGCGAGCACATCGCTGAGTCCACGAACCCGCTGCTCGCGGTCTGGGGCCGCTGGGATGCCGTGCACTATCTCGACATTTCGCAGCGCGGCTACTACGGGACCGACATGGCGTTTTTTCCGCTCTATCCCGCGCTGATTCATGTCGCCGCCATCTTCGTCGGAAGCGACTTGATCGCGGGACTCTTGATTTCGAACGTCGCGTTCTTTTTCGGGTTGCTCTTCTTCTACAAGCTGGTCGAGCACCAGTACACGCGCGCGGTCGCGCACCGCGCCGTCTTTTACATCTCGATCTTCCCCACGGCAGTGTTCTTCTCGGCCGTTTATACGGAGTCGCTCTTTTTCGCCCTGACCGTCGCGTCGTTTTACTACATCCGCGAGCACAANNGATCGAAGTGTTTTCCGCGGCTCGCGCCGCCGGGTTCGCGCGCTTTTTCGCGCTGCCGCGCCGGCTCGTACGCATCGTGCTCGGCGCGCTCGCGATGCCGCTTGGCCTTGGCGCGTACATGGGCTTACTCTGGGTGCTACACGGCGACCCGCTCTATTTTTCCCACGTCCAGTCGCATTGGGACCGCCATCTCGCAGCGCCGTGGGTCTCCGTCACCCACGCGTACAAGATCATCGCGAGCGCGAAGTCGATGATTTCCGTGTCGAACGAATCGATCGAAGTTGCCTTCACGATCTTGATGATCGCGCTCGTCTTGGTCGGGATTCGGCGCCTGCGGCCGTCGTTTACCGCCTACATGGCGCTCTCGATCCTCATACCGATGTCGACCTCAAGCCTGATGAGCATGCCGCGCTTCGCGCTCGTGCTGTTCCCGATGTTCATCATTCTCGCGCTCTGGGGCGGACGCTCGTGGGTTAACAACCTGATCGTCGCGTTCTTCCTCCCGTTGCTTGGGTTGTTCACCGTCCTGTTTGCCGATTGGTACTGGGTCGCGTAATGAACGAACCTGAAGCCGGCCTCCCGGTCGTGGCCGTGGCACCACGCCTGTTGCCGCACACGATGGTCCGCACGATCGTGCGCCGGCGCGGGGTCAGGCAGTTCGTGAAGTTCGGAATCGTCGGCGCGTCGGGGCTGCTCGTCAACCTCGCGCTGTTCACGTTTCTGCAGCACGTGACGCCGCTTTCCGAGCAGAAGGCACGCTTCTTGGTGAACTATTCGATTTCGTTTCTCTCGGGGGGCGTCTCGAATTACTTTTTCAACCGGATCTGGACGTTCCGCTCCAGCGGCCATGCGGTCAAGCAAGGCCTCCAGTTCATCACCGTGTCGCTCATCGCGCTCGGCGTCGGCTTGGTCGTCTCGAAGGTGCTCGTGCCCTATCTCGGCCCGGGCCACAAGACCTGGCTGATCGCAACGCTTTCGGGGATCCTCGTCAACTTCTTCGTCAATAAGTATTGGACGTTCAAGGAACCATAGCTGAGCGGCGCTGGGCGATCGCGCTCGGTGCGACGCTCGCGCTCGGGCTCGGGCTGCGCCTGCACGGTATCCACGCGCCGATCCTCGACCATCCCGGCTGGCGCCAAGGCGATACCGCGGCGATCGCGCGCAATTTCGCGACCCTCGATCTCAACATTTTTCATCCCCAAGCCGACTACGACGGTCCGCCCCCGAACTACGTCGANNCTCGAGCTGCAGATCGTCCCGTTTCTCGCGGCGTTGCTGTATAAGATCTTCGGCGTTCACGAAATCTTCGGGCGGCTGATCTCGGCCGGCTTCAGCCTGGGAACGGTGACGGTCGTCGCATACTTCGCGCGCTGGATGTTCTCGAGCCGGATCGCCGGTATCGTCGCCGCACTTGCCTTCGCGATCTATCCCGGCGCGTTTTACTACGGCCGAACGTACACGCCCGACACGGCGATGACGTTCTTCGTGACGGCGGCCGTCTTTGCGAGCGCGCGCTGGATCGTCGACGACGAGGCACGCTTTGGGAAACGCTTCTGGACCGCGGCGTCGCTTGCGGCAGCCGCGTTGCTGGCAAAGCCCGTCGCAATCGTCGCCTTCATCCCGATCGGCGCGGCGCTGCTCGCGCGGCTTGGCTTGCGCAAAACGCTCGCAGCGCCGCAAACGTATGCGTTCTTTGTGTTGGCTCTTGCACCGTACGCGCTGTACGATGCGTACCTGCGCTCGATCGCGGAGTGGCACTGGGCCAGCGGCATCACGACCTTGCACGTACTGCCCGATCTTGCCGCGTCGTTCCGTTCGTTCCCGGCATTCACAGCGAAACTGGAGGCGTTCCGGCACGCGCTCGGGATGCTCCGCGAAACGATGCTCGGGCCGCTCGGGGTTGTGATCTTCGGCGTTGCGGTCATTGCGACGGGCGTTTTCCGAGCGCAGAGCAAGTCGAACCCGCTCTTGTGGGCCTGGCTCGCCGCCGGCTTCGCCTACGCCTACGTCGTCGTTACCGTCGAGCGCGTCGACTACTATCTCTACCCGGTGCTGCCGCTTGCGGCCCTCTGGACCGGCGGTCTCGCCGCGCTCCTATGGCGCACGATGACGTCCGGGTGGGGCCGCGCTGTGCTCGCCGCGGCGGCGGCACTCACTGCGGCATTGGCAATCTGGAGCGGATTGCGCGCGGTCGCGCCCTACTACGACTATTCGAAAGTCGTCTATCGCGACGCGACGGCGCTCGCCGCGACGCTGCCGCCGGGAGCGCTCGTCGTCATGGGCCACTACGATCCATCCGTGCTCTACTACATCGATCGCAAAGGCTGGGAGGAAGACCCCTATCTTTGGACGCCGTTCGACGAGGAAAGCGCAATCGCCAAAGGCGCGCGCACGTTCATCGCGATCGAACCCGGCCGCCTGCGCCGCAACGTCGAGCTCTATGCCTGGCTCCAGCGTTTTCCGCTCGCCAACCCCGACGCCCGCTGGCCCGTCTACGAAACCGACCCCGCGAAGATCCTCCCCGGCGCCGAAGCGCGTTGGAAAGCCTTTCGCCGCGCCGAGAAGGCGCATCGCGCACGTTAGGTCCCGGCGCCCCCCTCGCCGATGTGGTAGACGTATTTCAAAACGAAGCGCTGCAACGTCTTGTACGAAGCCGGACTGCCGTACTCGAAATACAGCTGACTCTGATTGGGAAAGCGCTTGTGGTACGAGATCGCAAGGTCGTTGCCCGGCGCCGCAAAGCCGCCGGTTCCATTAATCCCTTGCAGACTCAGGGCGAGTTGCGCGTCGCCGCCGAGCGCGTGCGTCAGTGAAATGCGGCGCAGAAATTGTGCGTCGCTCGTGCCCAGGAACGCGCGCTCGAGCGTGCCGGCGTATTCAACGGTAGCGCCGTACCCGGCGCGGAATGCGCGAGTCGTCGTAAGCGTGAACTGTTGCGTGTAAGCCGGCGTGTAGGTATTTACGGCCGATGCACAAGGCAACGGGAACGCGGGTAAGCCCGCGCAACTGACGGCGAACGGCCCGAAGGTGTACGAGAAATCGGTCGGCGACGGCGTACCGTCGCGGTAATTGAGGCTGATTTCGTTCGTATCGAAGGCGACATTCTTCGGATTGGTGTAGAGCGGATACGCTTGGGCGTACGTGCGAAGCTCGCTCGCATCGGTGCTGATCTTAAATTGGAGCAGATTCTTGAGTTGCAATGCGGCCGATTCGTACGTGTCGACCTGATGCGCGGCGCCGCTGCGATCGACGAGTCGATCGCCGACGACCGCAAATTTATACGACTTAATGATGCTCTGCTGCCCGGCAAGTCCATTGTAGACGGCGAATGCGGTTGGCCCGCGGACATCTTGAATAGCGGTGTAGCCGTCGATCGGCGCAAAATCGGGGCCGACGTCTTTATAGACGACGCCGGTCTGCCAGAGTCCATGGTTCGTGATCTCCCCTGCGACGAGCTGACGTCCGAGGCCCGGCGAGCCGACGAGCGTTCCCGTCTCCTGTTCGTAACTTACGATCGGCGAAAAACCAGAGTGCAGATTCTGATAGGTGCCGCCGATACCGATCGTGCGATCGGTGATCCCCGGATGATTCGCGTCGACACCTTGCAGCGCGAGTTGCAGCGTGCCGTCGGGCTCCTGGAATGAGTAGCCGAACGCTTGATCGTTGAAACCGTCGCCTTTAGCATCGAGAACGCCGATCGCGCTCTGCCCGGTCGTGCCCTCGACCTTGAATCCGTCGTCCACGATGCCGAGCGAGGGCGAGTAAAACATTTGATTGGACGGTCCATTGATGCCGATTGCGGGCACGGCCGAAATGTAGTTCGAACCTTGCGCAAAAAACGGCCGGTACTCCGCATACTGGATTGCGAACTCTTGGGGCGCGATCGTGGTTTGATCGGTCTCGACGTTTGAAAAGTCGGGGCCGAGTGCCGTTACGAAAGCCATCGAGCGGGTGAACGGCACCGTCGCGTCGAGCCCGAAGTTGCGTGCCGCCTGGTCGGTGAAGACTTGGGGTGTCGTTTCGAACACGTTCTTGTCGCGTCCGGCGCTGCCGAGCGCGTAGACGTCGGCGTACGGCGGTGGCGCCTTAGCCACGCCGGCGAGTGCGATACCGCTGAGGATCGGCCAGCGTGTCGAATCGCAGTAGATCGTCGCACCGTAGCTATTGTTCGAGCAGTACGTGCTCGAGCCGGCATCGTAGGACCAGGTAAGCAGGTCGCCGTTCGCGGCGACGTAGCGGCTGAAGTTGATCCGCCAGCGCTGGTTCTTCCCGTTTCCGACCCGCATGTCGGCGAGTGGAATCGTCATCATCACGTGGTAGCCGTCGGCCGTGGCCGACGTAACGGTCTTCCACGGCGGCTGATATCTCGACGATTCGGACGAGAACTCGTATCGCACGCCGAGCGGAGTCGACGTGAAGGCATACAGACGTGAATTGCTGCCGCTCGGATCGATCGAGATCGTCACTTCGTCGTCGAGCCCGTAACCGACGTCGTTGCTGGCCTGGGTCTGCGTGAGCGGCACGCCGTGCTGCTCGGCGATGAAGCCGACATAAAGATTCTTATCGTCGTACAGCAGCAGCGCAGTCGTCGCATTCCGCGCAGACTCGCGCGTCGTCGCGTTCTCAAAGCCGGCCGCGCGCAGCGCCGGCGCCCAGGCGGGATCCGTCAACGCCGCATCCTGCGGCGGAGCCGTCGCTGTCTTCACCGCCGTCACGATTTGCCCGGGCGAAACCGACGCGCCCGCGGCAAGGGGCAAAACGGAGAACAAAACCGCACAGAATGCGGTGATCCGAGGACGCAGCACGCGCAGTATACGGACCGAACCCGGCCGATGTTTCGCTACGCCCTCGTCACCCTCGGCGTATCTCCGGTTGAAAACGTTACGGTTTCTTTGAGAGGCCCTGCCACCCGAGGAGTCCCGCGATGGCCAAGAGGAGGCCGAGCGTTCCGACCACACCGCAAACCTGTCCGACGGTCTGCATCATGGCTGCCGGATCGTTTGATCTCGGGATCATCTGCACCCCGAACAAGAAAAATACGACGGCAAATAACACGAGAACCAGACCGCCGATGATTAACCGCAAATTCTTGGGTCGCACCAAGCGTTCCACTCCCTCCCGCTACCGGTACGTCAATCTCACGCGCCGTGTATCCCTCGGCCCGCCAGCTCGTAACACTTGAGCGTAGACGAGCAACAACCTTGTCACCCAGAGCGGAGCGCCGCAGGCGCNNTCGACTTCGCGCCTGCGGCGCTCCGCTCAGCGTGACAGGCGTTACGGTAACGGCAGGAGAGAAGCGGCGGGGGCGAGGGGGGCTTGGGCGCTGCGCTCGGGGGAGCCGGCTTCGACGAGTTGGCGATAGTTGACGAGGCGAGCGGTGAGCCGGGCGACCTCGGCGTTGAGCTGGTTCGATTGGCGGATCGCGGTCAGGAGCTCGCTTGAGTCGTAGCTGTAGTCGAAGCGCTGTAACGACGCAACGATCGCATTCGTTTGCTTCGGGAGCAGAAAGTACGACTTGCGCAGCGCGAGGCCGGTTTCCTTATACGTCGGGTAGTTTGACAGGACGATCTCGCGCTTGACGCGGGCCTGTTCGATCTGCGTCTTCAGCTCGACGAGCAGTACGCTATCGGGATCGTATTTCGCGGCCACCGCGAGCGCATCGAGCGCTTCGTCGAACTTCGAGAGCTCGTATTCCTGGGCGGCGATCCGAAGCTGCACGGCAGCCAACCCCGCGCGCGCATGCTCGTCGTCGGGCGAGATGCGCAGCGCCAAGCGATACGCCAGGGCCGCATCGTTGTAGTTGCGGTTATCGAGAGCCAAGTCGCCCTGATGGTTGCGCGTTTCGACGATCGCCTGGGCGATCGGGCCGGCGCAACCGCAGAGCGGCGCCAGCAGCGCGGCGCAGATGAGGGTACGAGCGATTCGAATCACGATTTATTGTCCCGTTCCTAGTGCCTAATGTTGATGAGATGTGCGGCGCCGCCGATGAAGACCGCGGCGGGCCAGAGGATCGCTTGCGCAGCAAGGGTTCCAAGCACGGCGGTCAATCCGAGGTACGCGACCATCGTCTTGACGTCGTGCAGCGTCCGCTCGCCTTTGACGGCTTTGTCGACGATCAGCGCCGACGTGGGGTCGACGATCAAGGTGAAGGCGATCGTCGCGACGCCGTTCACGAGCCCGGACGCCGAGAGCGCCGTGCGCGCGACGTCCGGGCGAATGACGCTGGCCAGATACGACGCGACCACGCCCGCCGCGTAGATCCCCGTCACGACGACGTTTCCAACGAGCAGCTTAATCGGCACGTCGCGGATCGAGAAGCGTGCGAACAGATCGAGGGGCGGAAAGCGCAAGGTGCCGAGGATGTCGCGCACCACGCGCGGATCGAAAGCGCGCGCGAGCGCGTGCGGCAGCGAGCCGCGGCGCTCGAACGCCCCGACCGCCCGCACGAAAATGTATGAAAAGGTCGGCAGCAAGGCCGCGCCCGCAAGCGAGCCGACGGTCGCGGCGAGAATGATGAGCCGCATCTGCGCGGCGTATTGCGCGACTTCCGGTCCGGCGAGCGCCGGAACGCGAACGAGCCGGCCGGCAGCGTCCGAAATCGAACCGAGCATCGGGGCGTAAAACATGTTCGCAAAGCGGCTGGCCGTGACGAACAGATTGAACAGCGAAATTGACGTCCCGACACGCCCGGTCGTCACGCCGGCAAGCCGCGCCGCGTAGGCCCCGATCTGAAGTGCGTTCAGAAAAACGTTGAGGACGATCGCGAGTACGAGTTGATAGGACCAAAACGGTTCGATCTGCGCGACCGCCTCGTGCGAAATCGTGACCGCCTACGCCGCGTCGCGCTGCCAGCGAACGGCGGCTTCATCGAGCGGTCCGAGCACGCAGAGGCCAAGCCGCTCCGGCGAGAACAGTTCCCGCGCCAAACCGATGACCGCATCGAAATCGACCGCGTCGACCTGCTGCTCGATCTCTTCGATGCTCACCTGTCGAGCAAGATTGAACTCGCTGCGCCCGAGACGAATCATCCGGCTCGAACTGGCCTCGAGCGAGAGGGTCAAGCTGCCCTTGATGTGTTCCTTTGCAAGATTGATCTCGGCCTCGGCCGGTCCGGACTCGGCCATGCGCGCGAGCTCCTCGACGACGACGTCGACGCACTCTTGAACGCTTCCGGGCGAGGTTCCGGCGGAAACGCCGAACAGGCCCGCCTCGCGATAGCCTTGCTGAAACGAGTACACGCTGTACGCGAGCCCGCGCTTCTCCCGGACCTCCTGGAAGAGCCGGCTCGACATCCCACCGCCGATAATCGTGTCGAGCACCGAGAGTGCAAAGCGCCGGTCGTCGCGCACCGAGAGACCTTCGCAGCCGAGCACGACGTACGCTTGTTCCGTGTCCTTGGTCTTGACGAGCCGTGCCGGGGTGAGCTGCGGCCGTTCCGGGACCGGCACTTCGCCGTGCCCCGCGTAACCGGCAAACGCGCTCTCCACGAGCGCGACGATCGCGTCGTGCTCGACGTTGCCCGCAGCCGCGAACACGACCGTGTTCGGAGCGTAGCGCGCGCGCAAATGCCGGCGCAAATCGTCGCTCGTCAGCGCGGAGACTGTCTCGGCGTAGCCGATCGTCGGTTCGCCGAGGTTCGAGCCGCGCCACATCGTGCGCGTAAAGAGATCGTGGATCATTTCGTCGGGCGAATCGTCGTACATGCGGATCTCTTCGAGCACGACCTTCTGCTCTTTGGCGAGCTCGGCCGAGGCGAAGGTCGAGTGCAGGAACATGTCCGCTAGAACGTCGACCGCGAGCGGAACGTGATGGTCGATGACCTTCGCGTAGTAGCAGGTCGCTTCTTTATCCGTAAAGGCGTTGAGGTTTCCGCCGACCGCATCCATGGTCTCGGCGATCTCGCGCGCGCTGCGGCGCTCGGTCCCCTTGAAGAGCATGTGCTCGACCAGATGCGAGATGCCGCGCTGCTGGGGACGCTCGGCGGCGCTGCCGACATCGGCCCAGATGCCGAGGGAAGCCGAGCGCACGTGCGGCATCGCCTCGGTAATCACGCGAACCCCGTTCGCGAGGGTGGACTTTCGGTACAACGGGCGCTCCAACGTCGAAAGGGCAGGACCTAGAACGATTGCGCTTTGCCCCGCGCGGACCCTTGCGTTCGCCCAAGCGAACTGCGCCAGGCCGGGTCCCAAAACACGTCGTCACCGCGGCGCAGCCGGCCGGCGAAGGTCGCCGCCTCCGACCGCGGGACCGTCACACTGAAGACGATGCGTTCGGTCGGCTGAAGGTATTCGCCGTGGACCAGTACCTGCTTGACGTAGGGCAGCGGCACGGTCGCCCACACGTCGATTTCTTCGACGCCGCTCGTCGCAAAGGTCATCCGGACGAGCGCCGCGACCTCCGCGCCGAATTCTCCGGCGTCGAGCTTGCGATGAAATTTCACGCCGGAAAGCACGATCCCGGCGACCTCGTGCCGGCCGGCGCTGTCGATCCGGATCTTCAACACCTGCGCGGGCCAGACCGTGCGCAGGAGCACGCGCCCGAGTTGCACCGCATCGGCCCGGCGGTTCCCTTCGGCCCGTTCGACCGCGTTGAGATCGACGAGCGAGCTCGCGGCGAAGGCGAGTGCCAGCACCGCTCAGTAGCTCTGCGCGAAAAAGGCACGCATGGCGGCGGGCTCGCCGCAGGCGACGCACGTGCTCTCGCCGCCCTCGAGCGGGCGCGTGACGCGCGTGGTGGCGCTCGTTTCAGCCTTGACGATCGCTTCGCAGGACTCGAGTCCGCACCACGGGATGTCGATCATCCCCGCGCGCTCTCGGCAACGCTCGAAGAATTCGCTGCGGTCGCTCGGCCGCAGAGTGTGGCTTTCGAGAAACGCTCGCGCTTCGCGATAGAGGTTTGCTTGAATGTCCTCGAGCAACGCGGCGATACGCGCCGCGACCTCGGCAAGCGGCACGACCAGTTTTCCGCCTTCTTCGCCCTTCTCTTTGTCGCGGCGCACGAGGGTCGCGACGCCGGCTTCGATGTCCTTCGCGCCGAGTTCGACGCGGAGCGGGACGCCGCGCATTTCCCAATCGGAAAATTTGTTGCCGGGCCGCAGATCGCGTTCGTCGAGTTTGACGCGCAGGCCGGCGCCCTTGAGTGTCGCGAGCAACGCGCGCGCCGCCGCGACCACCTCGTCGCTCCCGGCGCGCACGATCGGGACGATCACGGCCTCGACCGGCGCCATCTTCGGCGGAATGCGCAGCCCGCGATCGTCGCCGTGCACCATGATGAGCGCGCCGAGCATCCGCCACGACATGCCCCACGACGTCGTCCAGGCGTACTGCACCGTCTGGTCCTCTGCAGCGAATTTGATGTCGTAGGCCTTCGCGAAATTTTGTCCGAGTTCGTGCGACGTCGCCGCTTGCAGGGCTCTGCCGTCGGGCATGAGCGCTTCGATCGAAAACGTGTGGTTCGCTCCCGGGAAGCGCTCGCTTTCCGATTTCTCGCCTGCGTAAACCGGCACGCCCACGATGTCTTGCGCGACACTTCGGTAGATGTCGAGCATGCGCTGGACTTCCTCTGCCGCTTCGCGCTCGGTCGCGTGTGCTGTGTGGCCCTCTTGCCACAGGAATTCGAGCGTGCGCAGGAACGGGCGCGTCCGCTTCTCCCAACGCATGACGTTGACCCACTGATTGATCAGGATCGGAAGATCGCGATACGACTGCAGCCATTCCGCGTACATCACGCCGATGACGACTTCCGAAGTCGGCCGGATCGCGAGGCGCTCGGTGAGCTTTTCGTTCCCGCCTTCGGTCACCCAGGCGACCTCGGGCGCGAAGCCTTCGACGTGCTCCGCCTCGCGCACGAGAAGACTCTCCGGGATCAGGAGCGGGAAATAGGCGTTCTCATGCCCGGTCTCTTTAAAGCGCCGGTCGAGTTCGCTCTGCAGGCGTTCCCACAGCCCGAAGCCATACGGCCGCAAGACGACGCACCCGCGGACCGGTGCGAGCGAAACGAGTTCGGCCTTATAGCAGACCGCTTGGTACCACTCGGAAAGATCCCGCGCTTTGGGCGGGATCTCTTTGACCAGCGGGGTTTTCTCGATTTTGTCGTCGGACATGGCAAGCCGCAGCAGTTCGCAGCCGGGCCGCTGGGTCCTCGAAGCATTCGTCAGCGCAGGAACGCGTCGACCTCGAATGCCTCACCCGGAAATGCTTCGAGTTCGAGCGACTCGCCGCGACGCGCGACCCTGATGCTCTCATACGTATCGGCTCGCGGATCTCGGCGCACCTCGATGAGATCGTTCACCAGATCGACGATCCAATACTCAGGGATACCTGCACGAGCATAGGCTTTTGACTTCCGGTTGCGATCCATGCGGAGAGACGTGTTCGAGACCTCGACGACGAGCGCAACGTCTCCCGGCACCGGTAAGCGACGCGGATGGCGATCGAGGGAGCCTTTCAGGACGAGGAAGTCTGGCTGCGGCTCCGAGTAGTCGTCGAGCGTCACCGCGCCCGTCGGCATCAGAATTGCCCGGCCGGCGAAGCGCAGCACAAACGCTTGGGTGAGGGCAGCGCAAGAGTAGGTGTGATCCCAGCCGATCGGCGGCATCAGGATCAGCTCGCCGTCGAGTAGCTCGACGCGCTCTTCGGGGGCGAAAAACCCAATCTCGCCCAGCCGGTGGTATTCGGCGACCGTAATGGGCCGGCGCTTATATTCGCTCGCCATCTCACTCATGGGCATGCTCCCAAGCAGCGTTTACGGTTCCGTGTCCGTGAGGTGTCCGCCTTGTAACCGCGAAGCTCGAAGGCGTGCCAAAACTTACGAGGATCTACACGCG
>PMHP01000225.1:0-12723 GCA_003158195.1 Vulcanimicrobiota bacterium
ACGCTCGACACCGAGGGGACCCAAGACGCCGCGCTTGCGGACGGCGCGGTCGTCTCCGAGAAGGTCGAGACGCCGCGGCAGATCTTTTCCGGCGTGCCGTCAGAGGAGTTTTTGCCGGCTAGCGCCCGTCGAGCCCTGGGCCGCTATCTGCGCGAAGCGGGAATTGCCGATCCCGGGGTCGCGTTGATCGTGGACCCCACCTTTCGGCCGCAGCAAAACCTGCTGTTCAACGTGGGTCCCGAAAACTTCGGCGGCGACGAAGCGCGCTTTCGCGCCTTCATGTCGCGATTGCGCTGGTTTCTGCCCGAACCTCTGGGCTTGATCAGCGGAATCACGGCCGCACACTACGCGCCGCTTGGGGGTTCGTGACGTACGAAGAGTTTCTCGCGCTTGACGCTGCGGGCACGGGCACAAGACTTACAATCGCTTTGAACGCCATTCCACCTTGCCCGATGCTGTCCAAACTGCGATACGGGAAGAAAAGCGCGATGAACGCCGCACCAGGCGGTTCCCTCAGGGCCAACTTTTCGAAGTGCACTCGGGCCCAATCGCCGACCGGAAATCGTCCTCCTGCTCCTTGAGTTGCATTCCTTGTGAGAAAAAGCGATGTTCGCTGGATCCCAGAACAGCGCTGCGCCACGGTCCAACCAAGCAATTTTGTGGTCGATCCCCAAATGATCAGCTAACTCGATCATGGCTCCGCAGCGAAAGCAAACATTTCTTCCTAACTCTTTGACAAGCTGAAACATGATCATTCGGCGAAGCCTATGCGATGCCGTTCCGATTGGCACGCCGAGCTGCCGCTGCTTCTTCTGTTGCAAGCGCGATCGGCCGCGCACCCGATGAAAGGGCTCGTTCGTGTTTATCTCCATATCGAAAGTATGGAGTATGACAATGCCACCAGTGTGGCACTCTGTGATGTTGTTAACCTATCTATTTAAATACTTTACTTCGGAGAGGGAGGGATTCGAACCCTCGGACGATTCATCACCGCCGGCGGTTTTCAAGACCGCTGCATTCAACCGCTCTGCCACCTCTCCAGACACCCGCGAGTTAGGTATTCATTCGGTTTTGCCGCTCATCGCGGCACCTTCGGCGGACCTTTAGGACCCCGATTTTGCTAACGTTGCTAACGGGTTTCTGTAGACCCTCCCGTTCCGAGGAGCGAATCCGCAGACCCTGAATGGCCTGACCGCCCAAGGCCTTCCATCGTGTGAGCGTTTGTCGAGAACGTGAACATCGAGCTGCGCCCCATCAGCTGCCCGCTGATAGAGAAGCGATTCAGGTCCATTCGATGTCTGGCCGCTGCTCTCTAAGCCATTTAACCCAAACTCCGCGGATGCTGCAGCCTTGGGGCTCGTGGTTACCAACTGAAAGGGCGAAGTTGGGCGCAAACCAGCTCTGCCGCCGGCTGTCGCAGCTACGACTCAGTTGGAATGCAGCGTAAAGGCCTGCGCCGATCAGGATGACCGCGCTGACGACGGCAAGAACAAGCTCGCTCACGAAAACACTCGAGTTCCGGGCCCGCGAGCTTGTGACGTTCGACTTCGGCGTACTGTGCGGCCATTTTACGGCTCCTCTCCGGGGAAGAGCGTAACCGATAAGCGCCGAGAGGTCTGCCGACTACCGGTTGACTCGAAGGTGGAGGTCTTACCAGTACGGCCGCGCGTCGTAAAGATAGAGGCCGAACGGAATCCACCAAACGACGTCGTTGGTCAGGCTCAGCACGATCGTGGCGGCCGGCCACGTGTGGGTCAGGATCAACACGGCGAGGCCGATCGGCCCCAGAATTTTTCCGGCGAGACCGACTGCCGCATAGAGCCAGCCGCGTTCTGGGACTCGCGCAATTTCGAGGTACACGATGCCGTACAGTCCGACGACCATGCCGAGACACGCAAAGATTGCGGGGTAATTCAGCGGCGGCATGCCTGCGAACCGGAAGAGCCACTGCGGGTCGGCGACCGCGTACAAGCCCCAGGCGATGTTGTACGCACCAGCGAGAAGGAACGTGACGCGATGGAACGCTCTGCGGCGCAGAACTGGGTCAGCGCGCATGATTTTTTACGGGCAACTGCGGCCTTGGGGGTGATGGATTTGTGGATTGAAGTCCGTCCAATCCGATCGTATGCCGCCGGGGCCGCGCGCGTTAACCGTCACCAAAAGCTCAGCGAGCCCGGGATCCGGCGTCAGCCGTATGCCTGCGGACGGTATCGCGATGCCCGGGTCGGGAGAAGGCAGCGATCCGGGCGGCAGGCGGAGGCGCTGGCGCGATCCGCCCAGGTTTGCGACCTCGATGTTCTTCGCGTTCACCGTTCGATCGCCGATTTCGACGTCGACGAGATCCTTCACGTTCGCTGCATCGATCGTAAGGATGCCGCCCGGCCGTAGCGCCACGCAATAGAGGGAGGGGCTGATTTCGGACGATGTCGACGAGTGATTGTGTGCTTGCAGCACGTCATTGACGGCGCGCAAGGCGAGTACGAGCGTCATCACGACTTGGAACAGCACGTGCTGCCGCCCCACATTGCGACGACGGCGGGCCGTTTGCACGTCCGCGGCGCGCTCGTCGACCACGATGCCCAGCGCCGCAAAGCGGTCGAGCACGGCCGTGACATCGCGATCGCTCGAACGCAGTCCGATCGCAACATGTCCATTCGGGAGCGAGCCCAGGACGCGCGGCACCAGGCGCAGCGTCGTGTTAACGCCCCACCCGCTCTCGGGACGAACCGACGCAATCGCGGCGAGCCCAATGGTCGAGGCAGGCAGAAGTCCGGCGCCTCCGCGCAGGGTGACGCCGCCTGCATCGAGCGTGATCCGGCGACGGTCGAGGGCCAACGTCGCGAAGAAGGCGAGTTCGAAAACACCGAGCGCGATCGTGCCGTCAAGCACGAACGCGAGCGACTCGTCTCCCCCGAGTAGCGGCAGACCGGCGAGCCACGGGAGCGCCAACCAGAGAAATGCCGCTGAAACGAGCACCGGCAGCCCGAAGAGGCGCAGCTTCGCCCACGCATCCCGTGGACGCGCAACGGGTTCGAGCCAACGTAAGGCCTGGGACGCTTCGTTCCTCACCGGGCATCTTTCGCCGAATCCAAGTCGATCGTCGCGATCCACTCCGCGTCCGGGGCTTCGCGCGAGTGCCATTCGTCCATCCGCGCGGTCGTGAGATAAAGTGACGTATCGCCGCGCAAAAACGTATAGTGGTCCAACGCCCTCCAGCCCTCGGTGCGCAGCCGTGCGCGGCTTGCGCTTAAGAATCGCTCGATTTCGGGCCGGCTCATTTTTTCCGGAACGATCGCCACGTGGACCTGCGCAACGCGCTTGGTCTTGTCGTCGAGGCTGATGAAGTACAACCGGCAGCCGCGGAACATCGTCGGAGTCGTGGCGACGCGAAAGTCGAAGATTCCGGTGTCGGAGATCGTTGCGTAGCGGCCCGCCTCGGGACCCAGATCGTAGGTGGACGCGCGGCGCATGTCGGCAACCGTCATCCCGATACCGGCGACAAGAATCCCCTGGGAGTGTGCCAGCGCCCGCTTGACGAGCGCACCTTGCACGTCGCCGAAGGCACCGAACCAAATCGCCGCGGGAACGGCGACGAGCGTGCCGAGTCCCATGATCGTCCAGAACGTCCATACGATCGCGGCCCGAAGCCGAAAGAGCGGTGCGAGCCGGGCCTCGTTTCCAAGCGCGGCCTGCGCGCCGAAGACGACGTTGACCATCAGCGGCACGAACGCGAACGCAAACGCGACCGCGAGCGTCAGGAACACGACCTTCGCCGCGACCGGCAGCCACGGCAGGTTGCGGACGGTCCCCGCAGGGGCGAGATTTCCAAGCGCGGCGAGCCCGACGATAAGCGCGAAAATGCCGCCGCACAGAAGCGCGCTCGTCCGAAGGGAGGGCACCTCAGGCCGCACCCTCGTGACACGCCTGCGAAGAGTTCCGCATCATAGTCGCGATGTTACGGGCTCATCGTCCCAAATCGTCCCAGCGTCCCGGTTCCGGCGCCCGCTGGGCGCCGGCTCCGGGCGCTTTTGTTACCGCGCTACTTGAGGAAATTCGTCTCCTCGGGTCCTAGGCCGCTCACGTCGACGATCGTCTCGCCCTTCGCCATCGCATAGTGCGCGAGGTTTGGCGGGATCGAGACGTAGGCTCCCGCGGGCAGCGCCTTCAACTGCGAAGCATCGAACGTCTTGCCGATGGCAACCAAGAACGTTCCGGCGATGACGGTAACGTTCTCGGTGCCGCCATGCGTGTGCACCGGAATGCGAGCTCCGTCCGGCAACTTGATCCGTAACGTATACGGGGCGCCTGCCGTCTTCGGATCCCCCGAGAGGACCGCAATCATCACGCCGCTCGGAAACGGACTGGGAGCGGCAGCGTACTGTTCGGCGCCGGGAACGACGACGATCGGTGCGGGGGCTGCGGCCGCGGGGTCGGCAGCGCACGGCAGCGAGCCGGTGAGAAATAGACCCAGACCAAGCCCGGCGCCGGCCAATGATACGATTCGCATGCTAGAATCCTTTCGCGTGGGAGCGGCATTACTGCCGGGTAACGATGACCTGAAGGTACTCGCTCGGCACGACCATTGTGCTGTCGCCCGACCGATTGAATTGTGCGATTAAGCTGCGGATGTCGTGCTCCAGCGCCGATTGTGCCGGGGGCGACAGCGCGGCGAACGCCTTGAGCACCGGACCGTAGTAAGTCTTGAAGATCTCGAGCCAATGGTCGGCGGAGCGGTAGCGAAGGACGAAGTACCGCTGCGCCGATGCGATCGAGGACGCGTGCGACTCGAACAACTCGGCTAACCGCGGGCGTGTTCCCCAGAGCGCGGGCGACTTCGCGCCGGCGGCCGGCGGCACATGCTTTCCGATGGTCTTGAACAGTTGACCGATGAAGCCCTCAGGCGTCCAATTGGCGAGGCCGATCTTGCCGCCGTGCTTGCAGACGCGAATGAGTTCTGCGGCCGCGCGGTCCTGATCGGGCGTAAACATCACGCCGAACGTCGAGACGACGACATCGAAGCTTTGGTCGGCAAACGGCAGAGCTTCGGCATCGGCTTCACGGAACTCCATGCGCAGCCGCTCGGCATCGGCACGTTCGCGGGCGCGCTCGAGCAGCGCCGGCACGTAGTCGCTGGCGACCACGTCGCACCAGCGCCGCGCGGCGGCGAGCGAGACGTTGCCGTTGCCGGCCGCGACGTCGAGCACGGTCGAACCGGCGCGAAGGTCGAGAGCTTCGCACAGCTCCTCGCCGACGATTTGCAGCGTCGTGCCGACAACGGCATAATCGCCGGACGACCATGCTCCCTGCTGGCGGGTCTTGAGCGCCCCGAGGTCGCCCGGCACCGGGGGATTTTGAGTGATTGTGGAAGCGGTTTCCATGATCGTTCTCCGTTCGGGTTTCGTGACGGCGACGGTCGGACCGGCCTCGTCACGTTGGGTGACTGTCGGATTCGAGCGTAGCAGTCGCCCGTTGAGACGAGCGTGGTAGCCGGCGTGGGAATGCCGTGGAATCGGCCCTCCTAAGCCAAGGCCAGGGCGCCCCCGCGCTCGAGATCCGAATGCTCGGGTCCCTAACGATGCGCCGGCACGAGGTCACGCTCATGCTGCCGGCGTCACGCAAGGTCCGCGCGCTCCTGGCATATCTCGCGCTCGCGCGGCACCCGATTGCGCGAAGCCACCTTTGCGAGCTGCTCTGGGACGTCCCAAACGATCCACGCGGAGAACTTCGTTGGAGCCTCAGCAAGATTCGGGGCTTCGTCGATGAGCCCGATCGGCGCCGAATCTCTGCCCAAGGCGACACCGTCAAGCTCGATTTGACCGATTGCTTCGTCGATGCGACCGAGGTTGCCGCGGCGACGCAGGCGATCGAAGCGCTTCCCTACGTGCGGCTAAAAGCGCTTGCCGCGTTGTTCGCCGGTGACTTTCTCGACGGGCTCGAGTTAGACGGCTGCCCGGCGTTCGCGGCCTGGCTCGCCGCGCAGCGGCGCCGATTTCGCGGCCGCCACGCGGCCGTGTTGGAACGTCTCGTCGCGACCGCCCCCGACGACGAGGGCGTCGGATATCTCGAGCGATGGATCGAGCTCGCTCCCTTCGACGCACGCGCTCACGAGTTGCTTCTCGGCGCGCTCGTGCGGCACGACCGGGTTCGGGAAGCCCAGGAGCATGTGGCCGCGACCGTCCGGCTTTTCGAAGACGAGGGACTCGATGTCACGTCGATTCGTGACGCGTGGCGCCGCGCCCGAACGCAACGCAATTCTTCCGCGGCCGTTCCGGCCGCTGCGGCAGGCCTGCTGCCGGCAGCGGGCGGCGCCGACGAAGACCTGCTCACCGTTGCGCGTCGTGCGTCGGTAGCGGTAATGCCGTTTGTCGACAGCTCGACGGTGACGAGCGCTCGCGGCGGAACCGCCGACGCTCTGGCTCACGATGTCATCACGAGGCTAGCCAAACTGCGAAGCCTGTTCGTGATCGCGCAGGGGACGGTATTCGCCCTGCACGAGCGAGGAATCGGCCCGGACGAGGCGGCTCGTATGCTCGACGTCGACTACGTCGCTAGCGGATCCGTGCAGCGCCGGGACACGTCTTTGACCGTGACGATCGAACTCGTCGAAACGCGCACTGCCCGGATCGTTTGGGCAGAGGTCTTCAGCCGCAAGCTCGACGATGCGTTTGAAGTCTTGGATGAAATCGGCAACAGCATCGTCGCCTCGATCGCGAGTGAAATCGAGGCGAGCGAACGCAACCGCGCCGTCTTGATGCCGCCGAACTCGCTCGACGCGTGGGAGGCGCATCACCGCGGGCTTTGGCACATGTACCGGTTCAATAAGCCCGACAACGACCGGGCGCAGCATTTCTTCGAGATGGCGGTGCACCGCGATCCGACTTTCGCGCGCGCTTACGCCGGGCTATCGTTCACGCATTGGCAGAACGCCTTCCAGGGCTGGGCAGAGCGCGGGCCCGAAACGGATCGCGCTCTCGAAGCCGCCGGGCAAAGCATCATGGCCGACGAACGCGACCCTGCCGCACATTGGGCCGTCGGCCGAGCACTGTGGTTGCAGGGCCAATTCGATCGCTCGGTCGTCGAACTCGAGCAGGCGATCGACCTAAGCCCGAACTTTGCCCTCGGTCACTACACGCTCGCGTTCGTTCACTGTCAATCGGGCGATCCGCATGCGGCGATCTCCTTCGGCGACAGGTCGCGCGATCTCAGTCCATGCGATCCGCTGCTGTTCGGCATGCTTGCCACCCGTGCGCTCGCGCTTATGCGTCTCGGGCGATTCGCAGAAGCCGCGGACTTTGGCGTCAAAGCCGCTTCCCGCCCCAACGCGCACGCGCACATCCTCGCGGTCACAGCGTTTTCGCTTGCGCTTGACGGCCGGCTTGACGAAGGCCGCGCGTATGTTGCGTCCATTCGTAAGACTCGCCCGCACTATGGGCTCGACGATTACCTGAGGGCGTATCAATTCACACCCCAGGACGAGAAGGTATTTCGCGGCGTCGCGCAGCGCCTGTCGATGCGTTAAGCCGGCAACGGAATCATTTCAACGCTGCTTGGATCTGCGCGTCTACCGTACAACGCTCGACCGCCATCGCGCGCAGGAAGTCCTGGGCGCCTTGCTCCGCATCTGCGGGCGACGGCTTGAAGGGCAGGCCGGCCACGTAGCGTGCTAGGCGCCGCCAAAGGGCGCCCGGTTCGATCGTGAGGAGGTCGCGGTACTGGGTTTCGTTGCCGCTGGAGACGCGTTTCCAGGGCCAGAAAATCCAGCCGGTCACACCGTTCGACGGCGCGTCGAAGAGCTGGACCGTCGACGTTACCCAGGCCAGCGTGTTGGCGCCAAACTCGCCGTTCCAGATGGGCACCGCCTGCGTTTTCGCCAACGCCTGCAAATGTTGCAGTTGGTCCGGGGTTCGGTCGATACCAAACAAGGCGTATGAATGAAAACTGTACGCCTCGTTGCTCGTGATGGGGTTGGTGAAGGCCGAGAAGTCGGTTGCCGCAACGTTGCCCTCGAAGAAGATGAGATGGTTCCGGTCGACCGCGCGAATCGCGCCGGCAATGCGCGTGTAGAGTTGAATCAGCTTGGATCCGTCACGCACGTTCGGTTCGTTGAGCAGGTCGTAGCCGGCGACGATGCTCCGGTCGCGATAACGCGCTGCGATTGCTCGCCAGAGGGCCACGGTGCGGTTCTGTTCCTCGTCGGAGTCCCAGAGCAGCACGGGTCCCGGATCGTTGACGAACGCGCGCGATTGGCCGCCCGGGGCCGAATGCATGTCGAGAACCACGTAAACGTGGTGCGTCTCGCACCAGCCCATGAGCCGATCGAACGTGGCCCAGCCCGACTTTTTGTAGGCGAACGGATGCTCGTCATCCTCGAGCACCCGGTAGCTGAATGGAACCCGAACGGTATTGAAGCCCATCTTTGCAATCGCAGCGATATCGGCTTCGCCGACGAACGAGTCTTCGATGGCATCTTCAAAGCGCAGCGCTCCGGCATCGCCAAGAGCCTCCGCCAGTCTGTGTTTTATCGTTGTCTCCGAAGCGAAGCCCGCGCCGAATCCGTTGCCGCTCCACAAGAGCCAGTTGTCGAGAAAGACACCACGCAGCCGGATGGGCGCTCCCAAGCCATCGACGAGCCTCGTTCCGGATGCATGAAGCATCGGGTTCGGTTCGGGAGGCGACGCGGCCGCAACGATCGGCAGCGCAGCGCTCGCGCACAAAGCGCATGCCGTAAACAGACGTCGAAGAATCGTCACGCTTTCAGGAACGTCCCTTGTTCGAGCTCGGTAAAAGCGTCGCGAAGCTGGGCCTGCGTGTTCATGACGATCGGCCCGTACCACGCGACCGGCTCGACGAGCGGCTTCCCCGCCACCAATAAGAAGCGAATTCCGTCCTCGCCGGCGTGCACCGCAAGTTCGTCGCCGCGATCGAAAAGGACGAGCGACCGATTGTCGGCCGCGGACGGGGGCGCCGTGTCCAGCCATTTTATCGATTCGGTCGGAACGGCGAGCGGCTCCGAGGCGTTGCAGAATTTTCCGGAACCGGCGAAAACGTAGGCGAAGGCGTGGCGGTTCGTCTCCACCGGAAGCGTCCTGCTGTTGCCGGGAGCGAGCGACACGTCGAGATAGAGCGGGTCGGATGCGACACCTTGCACGGGACCGGACGTGCCCCAAAAATTTCCACACACGACGCGGACCGCAGTTCCGTCGTCGTCGGTGACGACCGGGATGTCGGCGGCCTTGATCTCCTGGTACCGCGGAGCCGTCATCTTCAGCGCTGCCGGCAGGTTCGCCCACAGCTGAAATCCGTGCATGCGGCCGGTCTGATCGCCCTTGGGCATCTCCTGGTGGATGATGCCGCTTCCCGCCGTCATCCACTGCACGTCGCCGGCTGCGATGACGCCGCGATTCCCCATGCTGTCGCCGTGCTCGACCGTTCCCGCGAGGACGTACGTGATCGTTTCGATGCCGCGATGGGGGTGCCACGGGAAGCCGGCAAGATAATCGTCCGGAACGTCGTTGCGAAAATCGTCCAGGAGCAAGAACGGGTCAAACTCGGAGGTATTGTCGAAGCCGAAGGCCCGTCGCAAGTGCACGCCCGCCCCTTCCAACGTCGGCTTCGCTTTGATGAGCCGCTTGACCGGCCGAATCGACACGTCGACCTACCTCGAAAGAAAGAACGGCGACACGTCGAGCGTGCCGCACGGAGCAATCGTGTCCGGGAGGGTAACCGTTCCGGAGTGCGCGGGCGGACCGACGACGATGTCGATGGTGCTGATCGACGCGCACGGATTTTTTGGATCGTTCGTATTTGAATATCCCAAGAGAAAGCTCACGCGCCGCAGCGAACCCAGGACAATCGACGTCGGGCCGGGCGTCTTATAGTCGGCGTCGACCGCGGTGTCGTTGAGCGCCACCGGCGGAGCGACCTGCGAGAAGCTCGCGAATCGGATCTGCGGATAGCCGCCCAGGGAACAGGTACTTGCGGAATTGTTGACGACGATGATTGTGGTAACGCGCCGGCCGTCGAACGTCTTCGTGCCGGCGTCGGCTGCCGCGAGGTGACTAGCCGAGCACGGCGGAACGCGCGGCGCCTCCTTTGCGCTAACGACGGCGCCGGCGGACACCAAGGCGGCCGTCGCGAGCGTGCGGGCGGCTAAGCGCATCGCGTGCATCGTTGTCGTGCTTTCGCCCTCAGTCGGCGACTTTGAGCACGAGCTTTCCGAGGTTCTCGCCTTTGAACAATTTCAGGAGCGCTTCCGGAAATGTCTCGAAGCCTTCGGCGACGTGCTCGCAGGACTTGAGCTTGCCTTCCTTCATCCAGCCGGCCATCTCGCGAACCGCGATCCCGTAGCGGTCGGCGAAGTCGAAGACGACCATCCCTTCCATGCGCGCGCGGTTGACGAGCAGCGAGAGGTAATTGCTCGGGCCTCTGACCGGCGTCGTGTTGTTATACTGTGAGATCGCCCCGCAAATGACGACGCGTGCGTGCGGTGCCAGGCGCGTCAGGCAGACGTCGAGCGTTTCGCCGCCGACGTTGTCGAAGTAGACGTCGATGCCTTTAGGACAGTGCGCTTTCAAGCCGGCGAGCAAGTCCGCTGACTTATAATCGATTACGGCGTCAAAGCCGAGTTCGTCCGTAACGTAGGCGCACTTCTCCGGGCCACCGGCAATCCCGATCGCGCGGCACCCTTTGATCTTGGCGAGCTGACCGACGGTCATGCCGACGGCGCCGCCCGCTCCGGAGACGACAACCGTCTCGCCGGCTTTCGCCGCCCCGACTTCGAACAGGCCGAAGTACGCGGTCATCCCCGGCATGCCCAGCACCCCGAGGAATACCGGTAGCGGCGCGACCGAAGGATCGACCTTCGTCAGTCCCTTTGCGCGGACGGTCGCGTACTCTTGGACGCCGAGGATGCCGACGACGTAATCGCCCTTCGAAAACGCCGGATCCTTGCTCTCGAGCACGCGCCCGACGCCACCCGCGCGCATGACCTCGCCGATACCGACCGGTGCGATATACGATTTCCCTTCGTTCATCCAACCACGCATCGCGGGATCGAGCGAAAGATACAGCACCGCAACGAGAACCTCGCCGTCGCTCGGGCCCACGACCGGCGCGGAGGTTTCGTCCCAGTCGCTTCGTTTGGGCAAACCGATCGGGCGCGCGGCGAGTTTGAATTGGCGGTTGGTGACGGCGATCATGGTCGGCCTTTCGTTTAGCCTACGGGCCTTGCATGAACGCCGTCCCGTATCCCGCCGCTACTTGAGGATGTCGCTAACGGAGAGGCCGACGTCGAACGTGCCCAGTCCCGTACTGTAATCGTAACCGGGGGTGGCCGGCAGCGGATTGCCGCCGAACTCGATGTCGTGGAAGCCGCCGATGGCGCGGGTCAAGCCGCTCGGGAGAAGCGAGGTCCCGCCCTCGTCCGAGAACTCCTTGTAGAAGATCGGCGCTGCGAACCCAAGTGCATTCGCATGCGCCGTTTCGAGCCGCGCCCACACGCCGAGCGAGAGCGGTGACGAAAGGCTCGTGCCGCCGACCTCCTCGGCCGAACCCGAGACGATGACGTTCGCGCCGGTGTCGGGATCGGCGTCCATCGCGACGTCCGGTACCGCTTTGCGGCCGAGAGCCGCGAGCGGCGCGACGCCGCTTTGCCACGCGCCGGCCGCCTCGACCAGGCTCGTCCCGCCGCCGCCTGCATACCAACCGATCTCGGCATCGTACGCGCCGCTCGCATTCGCGAGCAACGTCGTCCCGCCGACCGCGACGACGTACGTGGAAGAAGCCGGGTATTCGACGCCGGGGACGCCGAGCGGGATGCCGTTCTCCACGCCAAGACATCCCGTGCCCGTGTCGCCGCTCGAGGCGAAGACCGTCTGGCCTTGCAGCGCCGCTTCCTGGAAGATCGCATCGTCCGTCGCGGTCGAACCGTCGAGGTCCGCGAGGACTTCGCATTCGCCGAACGAGGCGCTCGCGGCCTTCGACGAGTCGTCGGTCACGAAGCGGTCGAACTCCGTCGTCGTGTCGGCATCGCTGAGCGAGGGCGCATCGTAGATCGTCAGCTGTGCGACGTTACCGGCCATCCCGGTGCTGTACTGCGTGTCGAGATCGAATTCGTCGGCGCCCGACGTGTCGCCCGATTGCGGTCCGGTCAACACGACCGAGACGGGGACGGCCGGCAAACCCGACAACTTCTCCTGGGTGCGCAGGTCGGCAACAACTTGCGTCAGATCGCCTTCGCCGAAAATCGCAATGGCCGTGCTCGCTCCGGTCGAAGCGCCGGTCGCATCGTACACCTGTTGGAAATCCGCCGGGCCGAATGCGCTCAGCGCGCAGATGTTGAGCACCGGAACCGCCGTGCAGCTTTGCACCGACTTCTTTTTCACGAGCATTGGACGCATGCTGAAGTCGTGCAAGCCTTCGATCCCGAGGACCGTATCGCGCAGCGCCGCGGGCACGAGCGCCGGTTTGGTGTTCGCGTAGAATCGGCCCCCGGCAGTCGAAAGCACGTGAATCTCGGTCGCGAACGCACGGCTCACCGTAGCAACGTTGCCGTCGGCGAGCAGCAGGAGGTTGTCCGGCGTCACATGGACGTTTGTGAAGCCGCTGTGCGTCAGGTAGGTTGCGACCGCCGCGACCCGCGCACCGGAAGGCGAAACGAGCGCGCGCGCCCCTACCGTCGACAGATACCGGTGATAGAGCGGATCGCCCGGCGTCGCCTGACGC
>PMHP01000225.1:12798-23433 GCA_003158195.1 Vulcanimicrobiota bacterium
GGCAAAAATTCTTTCGCGCCCGGCCCTAAGGAGGCGTGAAAGTGATTGCTAGCCGCTCAGGACGAGATCCTTTTGCTTCTCCAGGTCCGGCGTCCACTTGCCTTGCGCGGCCAAGCCGTTCATCTGAGCGCGGTGGTGCAGCGCCGACTGGGCCGCGGNNAGAAGGTCAGCGTCCAGGGAGCGTTGCGCTGCTTCGCGCGCACGTTGATCTCGTTGAGGTGCGCCGTCGCTTCCTCGTCGGCTTGGCCACCGGAGAGGAACGCGACGCCGGCTACTGCGGCCGGGACCCAGCGCAGCAACACCGTCAGGGTTTGATCCGCAACCTCGCCGACCGCGGCCTTCTGGCCGGATTTTTGCCCCGGGATCACCATGCTCGGCTTGAGGATCATCTCCTCGAAGCGTACGTTCGCCGCCGCAAGTTCGGCAAAGACCGCGCGCAACGTACGCTCGTGGACCGCAAAACTCGTTTCGATCGAATGCGTCGCGTGGTCGCCGTCCATCAGCACTTCCGGCTCGACGATCGGCACCAACCCGCCGGCCTGGCAGATCGCCGCGTAGCGCGCGAGCGCGTGCGCGTTCGCGTGAAGACAAGCGTCGGTCGGGATCCCGGTCTGCGTGTCGATCGTAATGACCGCGCGCCACTTCGCGAACGTCGCGCCGAGTTTCACGTACTCGTCGACGCGCTTGGCCAGTCCGTCCAGGCCTTCGGTGATCTTTTCGTCGGGCTTCGCGAGCGCAAGCGCCGTCGTGCCCGTGTCGACCTTGATCCCCGGCATCGAGCCGGCCGACGTGAGGATGTCGACGAATTTCCTGCCGTCGCTCGCTTGCTGGCGGATCGTCTCGTCGTAGAGAATGACGCCGCTGAAAAACGACCCGAAATCCGGGGCGGTGAAAAGCATGTTGCGGTACTCGCGGCGCATCTCTTCGGTTTGGGCGATGCCGAGTGCAGCGAAGCGCTTGTTTGCGGTACCCGTGCTCTCGTCTGCGGCAAGGATGCCCTTGCCCGGTGCGACCATCGCTTTCGCGACCGCTGCGAGTTGGCTGCTCATCAGGTAACGTGCTCCTTCAGCAGGGTGGTTGCCGTAATGCCGTTGGCATTGGCTTGCGAGAGGTTGACGAACGCCGCGAGATCATGCTTCCCGTCGACCATGCGGGTCGTGTTGGTCAGCGATGAAATGATGATCGACTGCGTATACGCGCTGCCGCGAACGTAGCTGACGCCCTGCAGCAATTCGCCGTCGGTCACACCCGTTGCGACGAGCATCGAGAGATCCGAACGGCAAAGATCGTCGAGGGTCAGGACGCGCGACGGGTCGATCCCTTCCTTGCGAACGATCTCCTCCTCGCCCGCGCCCTCGCGCAGCCACAAGCGGCCTTGCATGTCGCCGCCCAGACACTTCACGGCGCAGGCCGTGACGACGCCCTCGGTCGCGCCGCCGATCCCCAGCAGCATGTCGATGCGGTTACGCTCCTCGAGCGCGGCGATCAGGCCGTTGGCGATGTCGCCGTCACCGAAGAGCCGGACGCGCGCGCCGAGTTCGCGCAGGCGCCGCACGTACTCGTCGTTGCGCGGGCGCTCGAGCACGGCGACCGTGATCTCGCTGACCGGACGGCCCATCGCCTTGGCGACCGCGCGAACGTTCTCTTCGACCGAGGCTTCGATCGAGATGACGCCGCGGCATTGCTTGCCGACGATGATCTTGTCCATGTAGGCGACCCGCGTGTGAAAGAGCGAGCCGCGCTCGGCCGCCGCTACGACCGCAATCGCGCCGTGACCGCCCTTCGAGGCCAGGGTCGTGCCGTCGATCGGGTCGACCGCAACGTCCATCTTCGGGCCGTCACCGGTGCCGACGTGTTCGCCGATGTAGAGCATCGGCGCTTCGTCCTTTTCACCCTCACCGATCACGACGACGCCGTCGATGTCGACCTCGCCGAGAACACCGCGCATCGCATCGACGGCCGCCTGGTCGACACCGTTCTTGTCACCCCGGCCGACGAGTTTGCCCGAAACGATAGCGGCCGCTTCAGTTGCGCGGAGAAACTCCAGCTCGACGCGTGCGTCGATTCGCCGACGGGTCATTCCTTAACATAGCCCGCCGGCGGGCGAAAATCATGCCTGGATTTCAAAGTGACCGGCGGGCGCGTAAGGGAGCGAGCCCGCGGGCTGCCGGCGGCGCCTGACCCGCGCGGCGATCGGCGTGCGGGGCCGCAAGGTGACGAGCGCCAGCGGCTTGATGTCGCCGGTCCCGATCCGCTCGAGCCGGACGCTCTGGACGATCGTCGCGAGCGCGATGACTCCCTCCGTCCACGCGAACGAGTCACCGATGCACATCCGCGATCCTCCGCCGAACGGGAAGTACGCATAGCGCTCGCGCTCCCCCACAGGCCCCGTTGAAATCGGGGCGGCGTGCCCCCCGATGGCCCCCAAAAAACGGGACGGGTCGTAGCGTTCCGGGTCGGGCCAAAAGCGCGGGTCGCGATGGGTCACATACGGCGAGACGATCGCGAGGTCGCCCGCGCGCAGGACCACACCGCCGATCGTGACCGGTGCCAGTGCCTCGCGCGACGTGATCCACGCCGGTGGATAGAGCCGCATCGTCTCCGCGAACACGGCGCGCACGTAATCGAGACGCGCAACGTCGTCGAAGGTCACGGGGCGATCGCCGAGCACGCGTTCGACGTGGCGCTGCAGGGCCGCTTCGATGTCGGGCCGGCGCTGCAGGACATAGAACGTCCAGGCGAGGGCGTTTGCGGTCGTCTCGTGTCCGGCGAGCAGAATCGTCAACGCTTCGTCCCGAACGCTTTCGTCCGACAAGCCGCCGCGCCCGTTCTCATCGCGCGCGGCGAGCAGCATCGAGACGAGGTCGCCGCGTTCGATGCGTTCGGCCCGGTGCTGGGCGACGATCCGGATCACCACGTCGCGCAACCGTTTGCGCGCCGCCTTGAAACGCAGGACGTTGGGCAGCGGCCAGTCGTCAAGCAACTCCGTGAACGGGCTCTGCCAAAAGTGGTACATGCCCATCGCGACATCGAGCGAGCGCGCGATTTCGTCCATGTCGCCGCGAAGATCGACACCGAAGAGCGCGTTCGAAACGATCTCGAGCGCGAGCCGGTTCATCTCCGCGTCGACGTCGATCGACTCGCCCTCGCGCCACGATTCCACACGCTGCGCCGTCGCGCCGGCCATGACGCGCGCGAACTCCTCGAGCCGCTTGCGATGAAAGGCAGGCTGAATCAACCGGCGATGAGCGAGATGCTGCGGTTCATCCGAGGTCAACAGCCCCTTGCCGACGATTTGCCGCAGCCGGCGCGCCCCACGCGACTTCTCGAACGCCGTACCCTTGGAGACGAGGATCTCTTCGATCGCTGCCGGTTCGTTGACGAAGTAGACGTTCTGTCGCGTTAGCCGCAGTCTGCCCTTGAAGCGCACGATCGGTCCGTATCGGGCCGACGTTTCGCGCAGAAAATTCGGAAAGTCGCCGTAAAGGTTCTTGAGCAAGAGAAGTGCGGGGAGCGTGGGCACGTCGGAATCGTTGCGAATGGTGGCTGCCATGGAGTACCTCGGACGCACGGGCGGCTTGCCGACCATGATACCACCCAGGAAGAGCAGCGTTTCGTCGCGGAAAGCGCGCAGGGATGTCGTTGGGGGCCATCGGGGGGCACGCCGCCCCGATTTTAAAAACGGCGCCGCAGCTGCGCGATCGCTTTCCGATGCTCGAGACCAGTACGTACTTGGTCTCGCATTCGATGGGAGCGGCGCCGCTCGGAGCCCGGCTCGCACTCGATGCGTACTGGTCCGACTGGGCGACGGACGGTCCCGAAGCGTGGGAGCGCTGGCGCCCGGCGATGGTCGCGATCGCCGACAACCTCGCACGGATCGTGAACGCGCCGGCGGGCAGCGTTTCGCTGACGCCAAACGTTTCGCTCTCCCAAGCTGCGATCGGCTCGGCGATCGATTTTCGCGGCGCGCGCAACGAAGTCGTCATCGAAGCGCTGCAGTTTCCGACGGTGACCTACGTCTGGGATGCGTGGCGACGGTTCGGAGCGCGCATCGTCGAAGTACCCTCCGATGATGGGCGCACGATGTCGACCGATCGCATCTGCAGCGCGATCGGCGAACGCACCGCGGTCGTGGTCCTCTCGCACGCCGCATACCTCTCGGGTTCGATCCTCGACGTCGCGGCGATCGGCGCGCGCTGCCGGGAAGCGGGCGCCCTTTTCGTCCTCGACGCGTACCAAACGACGGGCGTCTACCCGTACGACGTGACCGCGTTCGACGTCGACGTCGTCGTCGGGGGAAGTCACAAGTGGTTGTGCGGCGGCGCGGGCTGCGGCTTCATCTACGTTCGCCCCGGGGTGCGCGACGCGCTCGCGCCCGCGGTGACCGGCTGGATGGCGCACGCGGATCCATTCGCATTCGAGCCCGCGCCGATCCGGCTTGCGTCGACCGCTCATCGTTGGAACACGGGAACGCCGACCGTACCGGGGTACCTCGCCGCCCGCCCCGGACACGACGCGATCCTCGAAGTCGGCGTGACCGCGATCCGGGCGCATAACCTGCGGCTCACCGACGCAATCGCGCAAGCGGCGCTCGAGCGCGGGTTTATCGTTCCGACGCCGCTCGAGCACGAGCGCCGGACCGGCTGGATCGGCCTCGATTTCCCCGGCGCCGAACGAGCCGCGGCGGCGCTCGTCGCGCGCCGCGTCTTCATCGACTACCGGCACGGTTGCGGCATTCGGGTCAGCCCGCACTTCTACACGAGCGACGAAGACATCAAAACGTTTTTCCGCGTCCTCGACGAGGTGCGCCACGACATCTAAGGGCCGCCGGCTGCTCGTGGTCGTCGCGGCGTCGCTGGGGTCGTGCCCTGCAGCCGGTGCGCAGGGCGGCGCGCCATCCTTACCACGCTGCCCGTCGGCCGACGCCATGATCCTCACGCGGCTCGATTCCGCCGTCACCACGGCGGGCGATTCGTTTACGTTCAAGATTACCGAAAGCGTCCCGGCGACGGCAACGACCCCGGCAATCACGCCCGGAACGCGGGGGTATGGAATCGTCGCCTTCGCCGACCACGCGCGCGGCAGCGGCACGCCGGGACGGATGGTCGTCGAACCACGCTTCTTACGGCTCCCGGGCGGCACCCACGTCCAAGTCATCGGCGATCCGCAGCTTGCCGAGGACTTCGTCGTCGGCTCGACGCGAAATCTCAACGGCGCGTTCGCGTTCGTTCCCGGGATCGGGCTCGCGGTCGGCGGCTACAACGCGTTGCATCGCGGCAAAGAGGTCGTCATCGCAAAAGGCACGCCGTTCAGCGTCCTGATCGGGGACGGCTTGGCCACCGGTGATTGCTTCGTGCCGCCGCCCGACGCCCCGAACGTGCGCTAGCAAGGTCCGGCGGAGTTGGGGCCGAGCGCGTCGCACGTTTCGAGGATGAAGAAAATCCTTGCCGCTCTCTCGGTGTCCGCGTTCGTCGCGACTTGCGCGCCGGTGCGCGCCGACGAAGGGATGTGGACGTTCGACGCATTTCCGTCGGCGAAGGTCGCGAAGATCTACGGGTTCGGGCCGAGCAAGAGCTGGCTCGACCACGTCCGGGCGAGCAGCTTGCGCATGACGAGCGGCGCCAGCGGTTGCTCGGCCTCATTCGTTTCGGCACGCGGTCTCGTGATGACCAACCAGCACTGCGGCGTCGATTGCGTCGAAGCGTTTTCGACCCCGCAGAACGACTACGTCGACGCCGGTTTCTACGCCAAGCGGCCCGAGGACGAGCGCAAGTGCCCGGGTTTCGAGTTCGACCGCCTCGACGCCATCGACGACGTCACCGCCGTCATCCACGGCGTGACGGCGGGCAAATCGGGCCGCGCGCTGCTCGATGCCCTACAGGCTAAGGAGGCAGAACTCCAGAGCAGTTGCGGCAAGTCCGAAGCGATCCGCTGCGACGTCGTCTCGCTGTACCACGGCGGCCTCTACAAACTCTACCACTACGCGCGCTATACCGACGTGCGGTTGGTATTCGCGCCCGAGTTCGGCGTCGCCCAATTTGGCGGCGATCCCGACAACTTCAACTTCCCGCGCTACGACTACGACGTAATTTTCATGCGCGCCTACGTGGACGGCGCGCCCGCGGCGACACCGGAATACTTGCATTGGAGCGCCGGCGGCAGCAAGGCGGGCGACCTCGTCTTCGCCTCCGGCAATCCCGGCGGGACGCAGCGCCGCTTGACCGTTGCCCAACTCGCCTACATTCGCGACGTCGAGAACCCGCATCTCCTTCCGTATCTTGCAGAAGAGCGCGGCTTGCTCGAAGAATACCAAACGGAAGGCCCGGAGCAAACGCGCGAAACGAAAGACACGCTGTTTTTTCTCGAGAACGACTACAAGTCCGAGTTCGGTCGCGAGGCGGCGCTGCTCGATCCGAAATTCTTCGCCGTGAAGGTCGCAGAGGAAAGCGCGCTGCGCACCGCGGTCGCGAAGCGATCCGATCTGGAACAGAGCG
Source organism: Vulcanimicrobiota bacterium (assembly GCA_003158195.1). GTDB lineage: Bacteria > Vulcanimicrobiota > Vulcanimicrobiia > Vulcanimicrobiales > Vulcanimicrobiaceae > Palsibacter > Palsibacter borealis. The sequence goes on from PMHP01000225.1 coordinate 19,293, forward strand.
TCGGGCCCGACTGGGACAAACTCGCCGCAGTCGAGCGGCGAAAGGCGCAACTCGCCTTCCGCTACAGCTACACGGGCCTGGGACCGAACTCGCAGCTGTTCAGTTGGGCTCGCATCTTGGTGCGGCTACCGGTCGAAAAGGCCAAGCCCGACGGACAGCGCCTTCCGGCATATACCGACGCTGCGCTCGTGACCTTGCCGCAGCGCGTGCTCGCGCCGATACCAACGTATCCCGGGCCCGAGCGTCTGATGCTCGGCTACTGGGCCAAGAAAATGCGCGAAGACCTCGGGCCCGACGATCCATTCGTGAAGAGCGTTCTCGGCACGAAGTCGCCGGAAGCTTGGGCGAGCGACCTGATCGCGGGAACCAAACTCGGCGACCCCGCCGTGCGCAAGGCCCTCCTGGACGGCGGCGCTCCCGCGGTCGCGGCGTCGCAGGACACGCTGATTCGCTTCGTGGCGAGCATTGACCCCGCGGCTCGCGCGGCGCGCAAGCAGTACGAAGACGAGGTCACGGCGCCCGAGAATCAGCTCGGCGAAGCGATCGCGCGAGCGCGCTTTGCCGTTTTCGGAACCAGCGTGTATCCGGACGCGACGTTCACGCCGCGCCTGACCTATGGCGCGGTTCGCGGATTCATCGACGCCCAGGGAAATCAGGTCACGCCGTACACGACGATCGGCGGCCTCTTCGAGCGCGCCACGGGCAGCGATCCCTACGCCCTGCCGCCATCCTGGCTCGCGGCGAAAACCTCGCTCGATTCCGCGATCTCGATGAACCTCTGTACGACGAACGACATCATCGGCGGCAACTCCGGAAGCCCGCTCATCGACAAGAACGGCGACATCGTGGGGCTGATTTTCGATGGGAACATCTTCTCGCTCGGCGGCGATTTCGGCTACGACGGATCGACGAACCGCGCGGTAGCGGTCGACAGCCGCGCCCTGCTGGCGGGGCTGACGAGCGTCTATCACGCCGATCGCATCGTGCGGGAGATCGCGGGATCCTGAGCGAGCGCATCCGGACGGCCGGTCCCGGCGACGCCGCGACGATCGCGGCGATCTACGCGCCGTTCGTCACCGACAGCTGGATCTCGTTCGAAGAGACGGCGCCGGACGAAACCGAGATGCGCGCCCGGATCGATCGCGCGAGCGGTGTTTGGCCCTTCTTGTGTCTCGAACGCGCGGGCGAGGTCGCCGGGTTCGCCTACGCCTACCCGCATCGCGATCGCGCATCGTATCGCTGGTCGATCGACACGTCCGTCTACGTCGCCGACGGCTTCCGCCGTGGCGGCCGAGCGCGGCAACTCTACGAGGCACTCTTCGAGATCCTGCGCGCGCAAGGGTACTACAACGCGTTCGCCGGCATCGCCCTGCCCAACGACCCGAGCGTCGCTTTCCACCACCGCCTCGGATTCAGCGACGTCGGCATCTACCGCAACGCCGGTTACAAGCTCGGCGCCTGGCACGACACGATCTGGATGCAACGCGAACTCCGCGGGCCGAAGGAAAATCCTGCCGAACCTCTCCCGCTACGTGCGCTTCCGCCCGTGTCACGCTGAGCGAAGTCGAAGCACAGACGGGATTTGGCGATCCTCCGTTGGCCCTTCGACTGCGCGCCTTACGGCGCTCCGCTCAGGATGACACGCATTTCGGCGTGCACGTGGCCGTTGGTGGCGAGGGTCGAGCCGCGTGTCAGATCGAGCGGACCGCCGTCGATGGCGGTGACGGTGCCGCCGGCTTCGCGTACGATGAGCGCGCCCGCGGCGATGTCCCACGGCGCGAGGTCGAATTCCCAAAACGCATCGAAGCGGCCGGCCGCAACGAAGGCGAGGTCGAGCGCGGCGGCGCCGTCGCGACGGACGCCCTGCGCAACGCGCGATAGGCGCTCGAAATATTTGCCATTGCGATCGAATTCTGCCGGTTTGAAGCCCGTGCACACGAGCGACTCGGCAACAGAACCGGCGTCCGTGACGGCGATCGGGCGGTCGTTGCAAGTTGCGCCCGCGCCGCGCGCGGCCGCATACAGTTCGCGAAGCGCCGGCGCATAGACGACGCCCGCCAGCAGCTCGCCGGCGCGCTCGTACGCGATCGAGACGCAGTAGAGCGGATAGCCGTGCGCGTAGTTCGTCGTTCCATCCAGGGGATCGACGATCCAGCGCTCGTCGCTTTCGCCGGCATGTTTGCCGCTTTCTTCGCCGAGGATAGCCGCGCGCGGAAAGGCGGCGAGCAGGCGCGCGACGATCAAGGCCTCGCTCGCGCGGTCCGACGCGGTGACGAGGTCGCCGCGCGAGCTCTTCTCGCGCAACTCAAGCGGCTTCCCGACGCGCTCGAGAAGCAGCGCCCCCGCAGCCTGGGCCGTTTCGATCGCGCACGAGAGCGGGTCCACGGGGCATTTTCTTATCGCGGTCGAAGGCGCGGTCCTCGGACAGACGCTTGGGGGCCATCGGGGGGCNNGGGCACGCCGCCCCGATGTTAAGGAGGTGAACAACCGTGGCTTTCAAGGACGGCTATCTCTCCGAATTCGTCGGGCGGCCGGCGGTGCTGCAGGCGGATCCCGAACGCCGGACGCTTGGCAAGGTCGTCGATTTCTACGTCCGCAAACCGGACGACACGTTCCCGCGGATCGACGGGCTCGTCGTACGAACGCCGGAGGGCGAGCGCTGCTGTGCGGTGCGCGACGTCATCGACGTCGACGAGAAAGGGGCTATCGTCCTGCGCACCGCTCCATCCGAGCCGTGCGTTCCCGACGATCTGGCGCTGTACCTGATCAAGGACCTCTTCGATAAACAGATCGTCGACGTCAACGGGCGCAAGGTCGTCCGAATCAACGATCTCGAGGTCGCAAATACCGGCGGGACGCTGCGCGTGGTCGCAGCGGACGTTGGGGTCGGCGGCCTGCTTCGGCGCCTGGGCGTCGGCCGAATCGCCCCACACCTGCTCGACCGCGTTCCACGCTCGTTGATCGCGTGGGACAACGTCTCCCCGATCACCGACGTGAACCCGTCGCAGGTTCAGCTGTCGGTCGCGGGCTCGAGGCTCTCGCGGCTGCACCCCTCCGAACTCGCCGACATCATCACCGAACTGTCGGCCCAAGACGCCGCGCGCGTGGTCAAATCGCTCGACGATGAAACGGCCGCCGACGCGTTCGAACACCTCGATGCCGACGTGCAGCAATCGATCATCGCCGACCTCGGCGCGGACCGGGCCGCCGACATCATCGAGGAGATGGACTCGGACGACGCCGCGGACTTGCTCGGCGAACTCGACGCGGAGAAGCGCGCCGAACTCCTCGCGAAGATCGAAGATCGCGACTACGCGGACGAGCTCGAAGATCTCGTCGAATACGCGCCCGATACGGCCGGCGGCTTGATGACGACGGACTACGTGTGGATCTTCCCGCATCGCACGACGGCCGCGACGATCTCCAAGATCCGGGAGATCGGTCCGGAATCCGAATTCATCTACTACCTCTACGTTACCGACGACAACCGCAAGCTGCTCGGCACGATCTCGCTGCGCACCCTGCTGCTCGCCCTCCCGACGGCATTCATCCACAAACTGATGGACACCGACCTCGTGAGCGTCTCGCCCGACACCAGCGCCGAGGACGTGGCCGCGACGATCGCCCGCTACGACCTCCTGGCGGTGCCCGTGCTCGACGAAAATGCCCGGATGCTCGGCATCGTAACGGTCGACGACGCGATCGACGCGATCATTCCCGAGAAGATCGCAAATTCGCTGCCGCGCCTGGTACGCCATCACCCCAGACGAGAGTCCGTTGCAAAGTGAGGTCCTCACCCCCGGCACCCACGGCGACGACGCCCCGGCTGTAACGCCGCGGCGCTCGCGACTGTGGCGCTCGATGCTGTTCGTCGCCGCGGTCCTTGGCCCCGGGTTCATCACCGCGTCTGCCGGAAACGACGTCGGCGGCATTTTTACCTACTCGGTCGCGGGCGCGCAGTTCGGATATAAGGCGATCTGGCCGCTGATTCCGATCGCGGTCGCGCTCATCGTCGTNNGCATGGGCGTCGTCACCGGCAAAGGGCTTTCGGCACTCATACGCGAGGAATTCGGCGTTCGCATCGCGTTGCTTACGATGCTCGGCCTTTTCTTCATGAATACGTTCACGACGTCGGCCGAAT
>PMHP01000149.1:0-159 GCA_003158195.1 Vulcanimicrobiota bacterium
CTTTTGCAGCTGTCGATCGCCTCACAGCTCGTTCAGGGGTTGCTGCTTCCGCTCGAACTCGTGCTGATGCTGCTGATCATCAACCGCGCACGGGTCATGGGGATCTTCCGAAACACCGTAACCGCGAACGTCATCTGCTGGGCGACCGTCGTCATCGTC
>PMHP01000149.1:213-341 GCA_003158195.1 Vulcanimicrobiota bacterium
GTCGGTGCGGGCGCCCTCGTCGCGTTCTCACCGCCGCACAACCTCCCGACGGTCAGCCTCGATCCGCGCTTGCTGCCGTACTACGCGGCCCGCTCGACCCTGCGCATGTTTGTCGGGCTCCTCTGGTC
>PMHP01000149.1:432-1058 GCA_003158195.1 Vulcanimicrobiota bacterium
GTTCTACCAGTCGCTGCGCACGATCCCCAAAGAACTCGACGAAGCCGCCACGCTTTACGGGCTCTCGGCCTGGCAGCGCTTCGTTAAACTCGAGCTGCCGAACGGAGCGATCGGCCTGGTTTGGAACACGATGATGAGTTTNNNNGATCGTCATCGTCGTGGTCGACCAACTGGTCTGGCGGCCGCTAGTGGCTTGGTCCGATCGCTTCCGGCTCGAGCAGAGTGCATCGGCGAGCGCTCCAACTTCATGGGTCTACTCGCTGTTGCGCGACGCGCACGTGTTGCGCCTCATCGAAGACGCGCTTCGCCCGGCAAGCGATTTCGTGGGCCGGTTCTTGTCGGCACTCACCAAGCCGCGCGCGCGCAAGGAGCCGCACCGCGCATCGATTATCGTCGACCGCGTATACGATGCAGTTTTGCTGGGTTTGGTCGTCGTGCTAACGGCCGTGGGTCTGCATTTCGTGCTGACGACGGTCGGCTTCGGCGAAGTCTTCAAGACGCTCGGACTCGGCCTCGCCACCTTGGCGCGCGTGTTGACCTTGCTCGTCTTCGCAAGCGTCGTCTGGACGCCGGTCGGCGTCGCGATCGGCTTCAATCGGCGGCTCGCGCACGTCTTGCAGCCCGTC
>PMHP01000149.1:1110-1399 GCA_003158195.1 Vulcanimicrobiota bacterium
CGCTGGCACAAGCTGATCGGTCCGGGGATCTTCGGTTCGTGGGTGACGGGGGCGATCACGGCGAGCGGCGGGGCTTGGAACGCAAGCATCGTTGCCGAAGTCGTCTCGTGGGGCGACAAGACACTCACCGCAACGGGCCTTGGAACCTACATCGCCGATGCGACCGGGAAGGGCGATTGGCCGCGCATCACGCTCGGCGTCAGCATCATGAGCCTGTACGTCGTCGGCATGAACCGCACGGTCTGGCGCCGCCTTTATCGAATCGCCGAAACGAGGTACCACCTGTGAG
>PMHP01000149.1:1430-23547 GCA_003158195.1 Vulcanimicrobiota bacterium
CGGCAGCGGCAAGAGCACGCTCTTGCGGATCATGGCCGGGCTCATACCGCCGAGTTCCGGCACGGTCGATTCGTGCGGCAAGCGGGTCGATCGCGCCAACAGCGACGTTGCCATGGTCTTTCAGAGCTTCGCCCTTCTTCCGTGGCTGACGGTGCTCGAGAACGTCGAGCTCGGACTCGAAGCGCGCGGAATCAGGCGCGGGGAACGCGTCGCCCGCGCGATCAAGGCGATCGACCTCGTCGGTCTCGACGGTTTCGAGAGCGCGTATCCGAAAGAGCTCTCGGGCGGGATGAAGCAGCGNNGTCGGCTTTGCGCGGGCGCTCGTCATGCGGCCGAAGATCCTGTTCATGGACGAGCCGTTCTCCGCGCTCGACGTCTTGACGGCGGAGAACCTGCGCGGCGAGATCGACCATCTTTGGAACGCGCATCAGTTTCCGTCGGAAGCCGTGCTGATCGTCACGCACAACATCGAAGAGGCCGTGACGCTCGCCGACCGCGTCATCGTGCTCGGCTCGAACCCGGGTCACATACGCGGCGAGGTCGCAATCGATCTGGCGCGGCCGCACAAGCGCACGGACGTGCGCTTCATCGACGTGGTCGATCATTTGTACGCGATCATGACCAACCCCGATCGCGACGTGGTCGCGATCGAGCGCGACTCGAGCGGCGCCGCGATACCCACGAAAAAAAAGGCGCCGCCCTCACCCTTCGCGATCCCGATCCCCCACGCGCGCGAAGGCGGCATCGGTGGCCTCCTCGAGCTCCTCGTCGACGAGCCGGACGGCCGAGAAGAGGTATCGAGCTTAGCCGAGCGGGTCGGCATCCCGGTCGACGACCTGCTCACGATCGTCGATGCCGCAGTACTGCTCGGGTTCACCGAGGTTGCGGACGGTGAGGTTGCGCTTACCGACACGGGTCGCGACTACGCAAACCGCGAGATTCAGGAGAGCAAGGAACTCTTTCGGCGCCAGCTCGTCGAGCGGGTCGCCGTTTTCCCGGCGATCCTCGAAACGCTGGCGGCCAAAGACGACAAGTCGATGGGCGCCGAGTTCTTCCGCGATCTCTGGGACGAGTACTTCCCGACCGCAGAGACCGAAAAGCAGCTCCAAACGGTGGTCACCTGGGGCCGCTATGCGGAACTCTTCGAATACGACGCCATGGAAGACGTGCTGTACTTGCCCGAAGCTACGGACGAACACCGGGAGGCGATGTAGTTACCGTTACGTCTTGTGTGCGATTGAGAGCGTGATGGTGCGCGGGGCGAGCGGTATCCCGTTGGTCGACAGCATCGGGCCTGCGGCGGTGCCGTAGAGGACGCCTGCACCGAGGCGCTGCTGCTTGAAGTCGTAGACGTCGGTGAGGTTCGTTCCATAGAGCCCGACGTCGAGATGGGCAAGATGCAGCGTGACCCCGGCACGCAACGTTGCGTACGGTGCGAGGTTGGTCTCGTTGTACGCACCTTCGTACAGGACGCCGGCGTAGTACGCGAGCCCGAGCCCCGGATCGTGTTCGTAATCGAGCGTGATCTTGTGAAGCGGGACCCCTTGGGCTTGCTCGTCGAGGGCGACGTTGTCGAGCGCATCGGCCGGAACCGATTGCGTGTAGACGCTGTCGATGTCGTAGCCGAGGTGCAGGGTGTCTTGCTTGCCGATCGCGACGTCGCCGCGCAGCTCGAAGCCCTGGTAGACCTCTTGGGTGACGTTGACCGGATAGGTTAAGCACGGCGTACTCTGCGTGCACGTTGACGTCGTTGATGAAGCAATTGACGACGCGGTCATCGGTGGCCCGATGTAGGTCGCGACGCCGTTGTGCAAGTCGGTCCGATACACGTCGCCGCCGAACCCCAGATTTGCTCCGCCGATGTGGAAGCGGTGTTCGTAACCGGCGTCGTACGACGTCGCCCGCTCGGCCGTCGCCTTCGGATTACCGATGCTGATGTAGCCGTCGACAGGCGCCGGCAGCGACGGCGGGACGATGAATGTCGGCAGCTGCGGCGATTGAAAGGTCGAACCGACCGAGAAGCGCAGCGCGCTCTGGGCCGTCGGCGTCCAGACGAAGCCGAAACGCGGATCGAGGCTGCGGCCGAACGTGCTGTAGTCGCTGTAGTAGCCGGCGAAGTTGTAGTGCAGGTGCGATGTCGGTTCGGCGGAGTACCGCAGCCCGAGGGACCGCTGGGTCTGTGCGAGCGACTGCTGCGAGATCTCGGTAGAACTGACGGCCGAGTCGTCGTCGAGCGCGGCAATGTCGTCCGCGAGCCGAATCGCATCGGGCTGCGCTGCCGAACGCCGGAGATCCGCGTCGGCATACACGACGCCTGGGACGAAGGTCGTCACCAGACTTTCGTCCGTAAGGGCGAAGCGCGCCGAAAGTTCCCCGCGGGGAAGAACGTGATCGATTTCAAGCGTGTCGTCGCCGATCACGTCGCGATCGTCGTAGAGGTACGGTGACGTCGCCGCCCCCGGTCCGGCGGTCGTCTGATCCGCAACGGAGGTCTGATGGCGAAAGATGGCCGTCGTCGGATACACGCCCGAGGGGTTCTGCGGCCCGAGCGGGACCTGCGCGTCGAGATCGTAGGCGGCGTTGTGCGAGAGGACCGACGTGCCGGAGAAGTTCGAATACGAAGCGGCGCCGTCCGGCTCGATTTCCACCGATGAGAGCGTCGAAGAGAGGTCGCGATAAACGGCTTGGTCGCGCAGCGAGACGCCGATGAACCCGGCGCCGTTATCGAGCGAGTAGCGCAATTTCGCGATTGTCGACGACGCATCGAGCGAGTCGCCGATCGGCGAAAAACCTCCGCCCGGGGCGTTGGGATACGGCGTGTTCTCCTGATCGCCGCCCGACGTCAGGCGATGGAACGAGAACGCATAACCCAGGCGACCCTCCGTCCCGGTCGCTTGCAACGTGAGACCGTTCGTATCGAACGTACCGACGGTCAGACGTTCGAGAAAATGCGGTTCGGTCGTCGGTTCGAGCGTCCGCACGTTGAGCGCGCCGCCGAGCGTATTGGGACCGTAGAGCGACGAGGGAGCGATGCCGTAGACGACCTGCGAACTCGTCAGATCCGCCGGATCCAGCAACGAGAGGTCGAAATCTCCGGTGCTGCCGTTATTGACCTGGTGCCCGTCGATGTCGACGAGCGTTTCGCTCGGGTCCGGCCCGCGGAGCGAGACGGCTTCGGGGGCGTTGAGACCGCCGCCGAGGATCGGGATCACGGTCGTCGAGAGCTGGTTGCCGAGGATGTCGCTTACCCGCGTCTGGCCCTGCTGCGCGTACGGCTGCATCGAGATGTCGAGCGTCGGCGCGGGCAAGGTCGAAATCGCCTGGCCGCCGTTCGTGCGCACGTAACCGATCGTGGTTAGCGACGATGCTTGCAGGCGCGGGAGCCGCAGCTCCATCGTCGTTTTGCCGTTCGGCGCAATCTCGACGGTTCGCGCGACGATCGGATTGTATCCCGGAGCCGCGGCGGCGAGCGTATATGTCCCCGCGGCCAAACTTGGGAACGCGAACGCACCCTGCCGATCGCTGTGGGCGACGAGCGTCGGACCGTTCCCGGACAGCGTCACCGCGGCGCCGGCGATCGGCGCGCCGTCGGTCGAGGTGACCGCACCCGAGGCGGAAGCATCCGGCGCGGCGAGCGTCGTCGCCGCCATCGCCGCGAGGAGCAGCGGCGTTGCAAGCGTACCAAAGAGCCTACGCAGAAGGACGGCGAGCGGCCTCGTTCGGGGCAAAGGTCCTCCAAGTCAAGAGTTAGGTGCTCCTAGATTCAAAGTTAGGTATGCCTCATCTACTCCCGAAAGTCAATCCTCGCTAGCAATGGCAAAGCCGCGTTCGGTCTGGACGCAGGTGCGGGCGTTTGCGCTCGACTTGCCCGAAGCGCACGAGGAATTTCCTTGGGGTGACCGGGTCGCCAAGGTCAACAAGAAAATCTTTGCGTTCCTCGGCCCGGGCGATGGCGCGGACGCGATGCTCGGCGTCAAGCTCGTCGAATCGCAGCTTGCGGCGCTCGCCGCGCCCGGCGCGAAGCCGATGGGCTACGGCCTCGGCAAGGCCGGTTGGGTGATCGTCCCGCTGCACGGGCGCCCCCCGCCGGCGGCCGTCTTGCGCGATTGGATCCTCGAAAGTTACTGTCTGGTGGCGCCGAAAAAACTCATCGCCCGCGTCGTCGCCGAGAGGCCGTAGCGCGACCCGCTACCCGTGCGGGTGCGAGTGGTGGAAGTCGGGACCGTGCGAATGTTCGTGCACGAGCGGGTCGTGCGCGTGGGGATGGGAGTGTGCGTGCTCGACCGCGGGCTCGTGGGCGTGCGTATGATGACTGTCGTCGTGGGAGTGGGCGTGCTCGTGGGTGACCGCGACGTGTTCGTGAAGGTGGGCGTGGCGTTCGCTCGCGTGCAAATAGACGGCGACGACCATCAGTGCTGCCCCGGCGATCAGCGGTGCGCCGGCGTCACGGTCGCCGAGCGCGAGCGCGACCGCGGCGCCGGCAAACGGCGCGAGCGCAAAGATCGAAGCGGTGCGTGCTGCGCCGAAGGCACGCTGCGCGCCGAGGTAGAGCCGCAGGCTCGCACCGTAGGCGATCGCGCCGGTAAGCGCGAGCAACGCGGCATGTTGCCAGCTCGGAAATGCATCGTGTCCAAGCAGCGCCACCGCAAGCGAGAGCAGCGCGCCGCCGGCGCATTTCCAGAACGTCACCCGTCCCGGATCGAGCCACGCGAGCGAACCCGTTATCGTACTGTCGGCGGCCCACAGGATCGTCGCCGCCACGACGGCCAGGGTTCCGATCGACGAGGGGTCGAGGTGCGTGCCTCCGCGGAACGCGACAAGTGCTGCGCCGATGGTCGTAAGCGAGACGGCGATCCAGACGCGGCGCCCGATGTGCTCGTGCAAGAACGCGGCGGCAAGCACGACGGTCGCGGCGCTCTCGACGTTGAGTGCAAGCGATGCGCCAAGCGCAGTGGTGCGCTGCAGACCCCACGCGAAGAGCGCCGGCCCAAGCGCCGCCCCGAGCAGCGCCGCGAGACCGATTCGCGCCAGTTCCGGTCGCCGCGGCGCAGCTTCGCGCGCACCCGAGCGCGAGGTTACGAGGCCCACGGAGGCCGCGCCCGCGTAGAGCAGCGCGGCCGTAGCCCAGGGTCCCGCGTCAACGCCAAAGCGGCGCACGAGGGGAGCGCTTGCGCCGAACGCAAGTGCGGAGAGAAGCGCCAGGAGCGTGCCGCGAACTAGCGCAGACATGATTGCATAATGGTAAGCTTCCCGATCGTCGAAAGACCTCTTGTCTTGACATGACGGCGCTCGAGTTCACACTGCGGCTGCTGGTCGCGTTCTCGCTCGGAACGGCGATCGGCCTCGAACGGCAGTTTCGGCAGCGGATGGCGGGCCTGCGCACCAACGCCCTGGTCGCGACCGGCGCCGCCCTGTTCGTTTCGATCGCGACCTTGACCCCGCACAACGAAAATCCGACCCAGATCGCCGCTTACATCGTGTCGGGCGTCGGGTTTCTCGCCGGCGCCGTGATCTTCAAGGAGAACATGAGCGTTGTCGGCCTGAACACGGCCGCAACCCTGTGGGCGACGGCGGCTGTCGGGACACTCGCGGGAACGGGCGCGTTCATCGAAGCGACGGTCGGTGCGGCGTTCGTCCTGGCCGCGAACGTGGTCTTGCGCCCGATCAGCCAAGCTATCAACCGGCGTGCGGCCGAGGGTACCGAAGTGACGACGAGTTATCGCATCTCGGTGAATTGCCCGTCCGCCTCCGAGCAGACCGTGCGCGCGCTGCTGTTCGAGAAGCTCAAGGAACAAAATTTTATCATGCACGAGATCGCAAGCCAAGACGCGCCTGACGCGAAAGACTCGATCGAGATCGATGCGACCTTCACCGCTGCCGGCCGTCCGAACGCGAAGCTCGAGAAGCTCGTCGCCGCGCTCGCGCGCGATCCGGCCGTCACCGCAGCCAGTTGGAAGACTGTCTCCCTCGACGCAGAGACGGCGCCACACGGCGCGAGCGAATGAAACCGCTTGAATTTTGGTTCGAATTCGCGAGCACGTATTCGTACGTTGCTGCGATGCGCATCGAAGAGCTCTGTCGCGAAGGCGGCGTGGAACTCGTTTGGAAGCCCTTCATGCTCGGGCCCATCTTTGCGCTGCAAGGCTGGAACGATTCGCATTTCAACCTGAACGAGCGCCGCGGTTCCTACATGTGGCGCGATCTAGAACGGCTGACGGACAAATTCGGGCTGCCGTGGCGCAAGCCGTCGCGCTTCCCGCGGCCTACGTCCAACCCGGCGCGCGTGGCCGCCGCGTTCGCGCGCGAGCCGTGGATCGGCGACTTCGTGCGCCGCGTTTACGTCGCGAACTTCGGCGAGGACCGCGAGATCGACGAGCCCGAGGTCCTCGCAACCCTGCTTGCAGAGTGTGGACGCCCCGCGACGACCGTACAGGCCGCGCTCGCGGATGAACGGCGCGCGCTGTTGCGCGCGAATACCGAGCGCGCGATCGCACTCGGCATCTTCGGTGCGCCGAATTGCGTCGTCGGCAGCGAGTTATTCTGGGGCGAAGAGGCGCTGGGCGACGCGATCGAATGGGCCCGGCGATGACGATCCCGGAGGCGCTCGACAGGCGCGCAGCTGCCGCCCCGGAGGCGCTCGCCCTCGACGACGTGAGCTACGCCGAGTTGCGCGCCGGGGCATTGCGGGTCGCGGCGCAATTGCGCCGGCGCGGAATCGCGGACGGCGAACGGCTGGCCCTGTACGCCGAAAATAGCCGCGCGTTCGTCTACGCGTACCTCGGCGGGCTGTACGCGGGGGCGATCGTCGTCCCGACGAACGTGTTGTACCGCGAAGCCGATCTGGCGCGCGTCATCGACGATTCGGATGCACGCGCGGTCGCCGTATCGCAGCAGAGCCGCACGGTCGCGGCCGCGACGCTGACGCGCGAACTCCTCGACCTCGACGAACTCCGCGGCTGGGCCGCTGACTCCAACCTTCCGCTCGCGCTGCCTGCGAATCCGCGGCCCGAAGATCTCGCAATCCTCATCTATACGAGCGGAACGACGGGGCGCGCGAAGGGCGCGATGCTCACGCACGGCAACCTCGCCGCGATCGCCGAGCAAGTGACGACGGCGTGGCACTGGACGAGCCGCGACGTGCTGCTCCTGACGTTACCGCTGTTCCATGTCCACGGTCTGGGCGCGGGGCTCAACGGAACGCTTTTTTCCGGTGCGCGCGTGCTGCTGCGCGAACGCTTCGATGCGGTCGAGGTCGCGGCGACGCTCGCCAAGGGCGAGGCGTCGATGTTCTTCGGGGTCCCGACGATGTACGTCCGTCTCTTGGAAAACGCGGGCGCTGTGCCTTTCGAGCACGTGCGGCTCTTCGTCTCGGGCTCCGCCGCGCTGCCCGCAAGCGTGCACGAAGCGTTCGCGCGACGCTTCGGCGCCTCGATTCTCGAGCGTTACGGCTCGACCGAGTTCGGCTTCGCGCTAACCAATCGCTACCGCGGCCCGCGCTACGCCGGCACGGTCGGCTTCCCGTTTCCCGGGGTGGAGGTTGCGCTGCGAGCGCCCGAAGATGGATCGCCGGTGCCAAGCAACGTTGGCGAGATCCTCGTATCCGGCCCGAACGTCTGCGCCGGCTACTGGCGCAACGACGAGGCGACTGCCGCCGCGTTCATCGTCGATGCCGGAGGCAAGCGCTGGTACCGCAGCGGCGATCTCGGTTGGTTCGATCCGGAGCGCGGCTACACGATCGCCGGCCGGATCAAAGAGCTCATCATCAGCGGCGGCTTCAACATCTACCCGCTCGAGGTCGAGGACGAACTCCTGCGCCTCCCCGGCGTGCGCGCCTGCGCCGTCGTCGGAAAGCCGGACGCGGCTCGCGGAGAGATCCCGGTCGCGTTCATCGAGTCGGGCCCCGAACTCGACGAGCAGATGCTCCTTGAGGTGCTGCGTGCGCGGCTCGCGAGCTTCAAGGTCCCCAAGGAAATCCACCGCATCGACGCGTTGCCCCGCAACGCGATGGGAAAGGTCGACAAGCCGCGGTTGCGCGCCGCGTTGAGCGCGACTGGGCGGACGGACGGTCCGCAGGGCTGACCTCTTTCGTCAGCCGGCGTCACCTCAGGTGGAAGGAGTCTAAGCGTGCAACGCGTGCATCCCTAGATAGATGACAAAAGCCACCACGACTGCGGCGAACGCACAGATTCCCATGACCACGGCCTGTGGCCGTCCGCGCCGTTCGAAAGCATTCGCCATCGGCCAGATCCCGCCGCTCAAAAGTGCCAGGATCCAGTGCGGGGCGGGCGGGACGAGCTTCGTCGTCCACCACGTCGCAATGCCGAGCAGAACCTGCACGAGCAGGACGAACACGACGGCTCGACGCGCCGTCGCATTGAAAATAGCCGCCAGCGCGGTCACGAAGAGCACGAGTCCGACCGCATAATGAACGTTGAGGAGTATCATTGGGCGGAGGGCTTCGCGTGATCGAGAGCGCCGTCATGTCGGCCGATGAACTTATCGAGTTCGCCGAGGGTTTGGCGCGGATCGCGGGGACCGGCGGCGGCCCGAAGGCGCTCGCGGCGCATCTCGCCGCGCTGCTCGAGGCAGCAGTCCTCGTCGAGGATGCGGAGTGGCGCCACGTGGCCTTGACCGGCGCGGGCGGGCGGGCCGTTCCGCCCTCGTGCCGCGACGCGGTCGCTGGTGCCCCGAAGGACGAACGTCCGGTTCGGATCGAGACGCCGGGCAGCGGGCCGAGCGGGGTCGCCGTGCGCATTCGCGGCGGTGACGCGCCGATGGGTTGGCTTTCGGTTTTCCCGGCGAGCGCCCCGGCCGACGGCCGCGTCGGAGCGCTCCGTTTGACCGCAGCGGCGATCGGCGTCGAGCTTTCGCGCGACGCCGGCGGCGGGAAGAACCGTCGCAAATCGTTCTGGGACCGCCTGATCGCGCGCGCTTACGACGACCCGATCGAGGCGAAGGACGACGCTTCGGCGCGCGGCATCGCGCTGGCCAGCCATTACGTTGGGGTCGCAATCGAGGCGGAGGGCCTCGAGGAGTCGGTCGCGACCGTGAAGATGGGCGACCTGCGCAGGATCGCACTCGAGACGCTCCGCTCGGGCTCGGGAGACATCGCGGTTCTCGAGCGCGGCGGCGGCTTCGTCTTCTTATGCCCCGCGCCGCTCGAGGTCGATGCGGCCAACGTGCGAACCGCCGCTACGCTGATTCCGCGCGCGGCCGCCAAGACGCATTTCGGGGCCAAGATCGTCGGCGGCATCGGGCGCGCCGCCGAGGCGGTCGCCGCGCATCGCACGGTCGACGAAGCGCGCGAATCGATGTTCATCGCGCGGCGCCTCTTCGGCGGGTCGCGCGTGATCCCGTACGACGATCTCGGCGTGTACCCGCTGCTCCTGCGCGGCGGCGCGACGTCGGCCGAGCTCGGCACGTTCTCCGATCGGATCCTCGCGCCGCTGCGCGCCTACGACGAGAAACATCAGACGGAGCTCGTGCGCACGCTGCGCCTCTACTTCGAGGTCGGTCAAAACGTCAAGACCGCAGCGGCCGAACTCTCGGTCCACCGGCATACCGTCTTCTATCGGCTGCGTCAGATCGCCGAAATCAGCGGGCACGATCTCGACTCCGCGCACGACCAACTCACGCTTCGGACTGCGATGGCGATCGATGCACTCAATCCTCACGAACGGTAAACCCCCGAACAAACGCGAGATCCTGCGTCTGGTTAAGGAGCGCGACGTGCGCTACATCCGGATGGCGTTCGTCGACATCTTGGGCATCAGCAAAAACGTCATGATTCCGGCGACCGAGCTCGAGCGCGCCTTCGCCGGTAAGGTTACCTTCGACGGCGGCTCCATCGACGGTTTCGTGCGCGGCGAGGAAGCGGACATGATGCTCTTGCCGGATCTCTCGACGTTCGCGGTCTATCCGTGGACGGCGGGCGGACATCAGGAGGCACGCCTGATCTGCGACATCGCGACCCCGGACGGCGAGCCCTTCGAGGGCTGCCCGCGCACGACGCTGCAGCGCGCGATCGACGATGCAAGCGACGTCCTTAGCGGCGTGACGAGCGGCTTCGAGGTCGAGTTTTACCTCTTCGAACTCGGGCCCGACGGCGCGCCAACGACGAGCTCGGCCGATTGCGGTTCCTACTTCGACATCAACGAGAGCGATCGCGGCGAGAACGTGCGGATGGAGATCGTCTCCGCGCTCGAAGCGATGGGCCTGGCCGTCGCAAGCGCCCATCACGAGCACGGCGCCGGACAGCACGAGATCGATATCAAGGAGACCGGCCCCCTTGGGGCGGCCGATGCATTAGTCACGATTCGCACGGTGGCCAAACATGTTGCCGCGCGGCACGGGCTGCACGCAACCTTCATGCCCAAGCCGAGCGAAGCGCTTGCGGGCAGCGGCGCGCACGTCTATTTCACGTTGCCGAAGGGCGCGGCGGAAAGCGCTAGCCAGAGTGACGACGAGCTCGCCGAGGACACGCTGTTTGCGATCGGTGGCCTGCTGGAACACGCGCCCGCATTTACCGCGATCTGCAACCCGACCGTGAACTCCTACAAGCGCTTGGTGGCTGCCTGGGACGCACCGATTTACACGGTCTGGTCGCGTCGCAGCGCAAATTCGCTCGTCCGGGTGCCGAGCTCCGAGAACGGCGGTTCGCGTATCGAGATGCGCAGCGCCGATGGAGCCTGCAACCCGTACCTTGCGATGGCGGTGTTGCTCGCAAGCCTCGCGCACGGCGTGCGCACGCACGCGCTCCCGGGCGACCCGCTGACCGGATCGACCTACGATCTCAACGAGCGCGAGCGCGAGCGCCGGCGGATCCGCACGTTGCCCAAATCCTTGCGTCAGGCATTGGTCGAACTCGAGAAAGATCTCGTCGTGCGCGGGGCCCTCGGCGATCACATCTATCACGCCTTCCGCGACGCAAAATTCGCCGAATACGAAAGCTATCGCCGCGCGGTCCATCCCTGGGAGCGCACGGCCTACTTGCGCATCTACTAAAAGGAAGGTGAGGCCGGCAGGCGCGTGCTCGCTGTGTGGCCGCTCACACGTAATCTGCGGTTTTGGCCGCTGTGTCCGAGTAACTAAATCTTTACCAAAGAGCGCCGATGGGGCCCATATATGTCGCGGGGTCCCCTTGCCGAGCACCTCACCCACGTCGTAGCAAGCCTCTCCCAACGCCGCGCGGCGCTCGCGACGGTACTCGGGTTACTCTTCTTCGCTCTCCTTACGGCGCCGTTCGGCGAACGCCGGATGGGCGACTTCGAAGCGCTCGGCCCCGCGATTACGTCGGCCGTGATGGTCGCGATGTTCGTTTCAGCCGGGATGCTGCGCAACCAGTACCACACGACGCGCTACGTCCCGTTTGCGGTGCTCGCCGTCGCGTACTCGACGACGGCGCTCCTCCAGCTCCCGTATCTGCTGACCTTTCCGCACGTGGTCTCGATCAACGGCTTTGGGTTCGGCCCCCAGGTCGCAACGTATTTCTGGCTCACGTGGCACGCGGCTTTCGTGCTGCTCGTCGCCGGGTACGTCTGGGCCGACAGCTATTTCTCCCGCAAGGCCGTCGAGCCGCTCGATGCTGCCGAGTTCCTCCGCCGCTACACGCTGCTCGCCGGGGTCTGTGCGGCCGGCTCGATCGCCGCGATCGTCTCGTTCCACCAAGACTTACCGGAACTCGTAACCGCCGGCGGCTATACGCCGCTCTATCATCTCCTGGTCGAACAGCTTCTGCTCGCGTCGGCCTGCATCGTGATGGCGACGATGATTGCGCGCAACGCCTTGCGGCACACGACCCATCTTTGGCTCTGCGTGGTGCTGGTAGCCTTCGCGATCGAGATCTACGTCAGCGGCGAAATCGTCACGTCGCGGTTTTCGCTCGGGTGGTACATGGCATACCTCGAAGCCGCAGCGTGGCAAACGCTCTTCCTCTTCGTGCAGCTCCATCATGCGAACGAGCAGTTGGCCGCATTTGCCGCCGATACGCGGACGCTCGTCGAAGAGACCCAGCGCGACGCGCTGACGGGCCTGTTCAACCGCCGCGGCTTCGACGACCGTTTCGAATCGGCGCTCGCCGAGTGCGGCACGGCGAACTCACCGATCGCGCTGCTCGTGCTCGATCTCGATCACTTCAAGGCCTATAACGACCACTTCGGTCATCTGGCAGGCGACGAGGCGCTGCGCAAAATCGCTGCCGAGATGACGAACATCGTCAACCGTCCGACCGACGCGTGCTGCCGGGTCGGCGGCGAGGAGTTCGCGATTATTCTGGGCGGTACCGATGAAGCCGGCGCGATAACGGTTGCCGAGCGCCTGCGTCTTGGCGTCATGCGCCTGCGCATCCGCCACGCGCCGGAGATCCCGCTGGCTGCGATGACGGTCAGCATCGGCCTCGCGGTCGAGCACGCAGCGAGCGTGCCGACGGCGAAGTCGCTTTACGAACGCGCCGATCAAGCGCTGTATCGCGCCAAGCGCACGGGCCGCAATCGCGTCGTCGCGCGCAACGAGCCGCGCGACCCTAACCTGCGGGTCGTGAAACGCTCCTAAGCATCTCCCAGAGGGCGGCGACGTCGGCTTCCTTCGTTCGCTCGTTGCCGATCGCGACACGGATCGCGAGCCGGCCGTACAGGCGCGTTGTGGAGAGGTACGCTTCGCCGCCGGCATTGACGCGCTCGACGATCGCGGCGTTGTGCGCGTCGAGCGCCGCGCCTTCGGTAGCGGGCGGCGCGTGCCGAAAGCAGACGACCGACAGCGGGTGCGGCGCGAGGATCTCCCAGTCCGGTTCGGCACCAACCCAGCCCGCGAAACTCTGGGCGAGCGCGATGTGGCCGCGCAAGCGCTCGCGCATCCCCGATACGCCGAGGTGACGCATCACGAACCACAACTTCAGGGCGCGAAAGCGCCGGCCGAGCTGCAGTCCGTAGTCCATGTAGTTGTGAACGTCGCCGTCGCTCGTTTCCAGATACTCGGCGACGAGGCTGAACGCGCGTCGCAGGATCTCGGGGTCGCGCACGTAGAGCGCCGAGAGGTCGATCGGCACGAATAACCACTTGTGCGGATTGACGACCACGGAATCGGCGCGCTCGCAGCCCGCAAGGAGGTAGCGGAATTCCGGCAGGATGGCGGCCGGCCCAGCGTAGGCCGCATCGACGTGAAGCCAAACGCGATGCGCGCCCGCGATCCGCGCAATCTCGGGAACCGGATCGATTGAGGTCGTCGACGTCGTGCCGACGGTCGCGGCGACGCACATCGGCCGATAGCCGCGCGACTCGTCTTCGCGGAGCGCTCGCTCGAGGGCGTCCGAGCGCATCGCGAACCGCTCGTCCACCGGGACGCGCACGACATTCTCTCGACCGACGCCGAGGGCGATCGCGGCCTTCTCCACGTGGGAATGCGTGTGTTCGGTGAGATACACGCGCAGCCGCGGAACGTCGCCGCGCGCGGCCATGCCGCGCTCGCGAATGCCGAGCCCGAGCGATTCGCGCGCCGCGGCTAAGGCCGTGAAGCCGCCGATCGACGCCGTATCGTAGATGATACCGTGCAGGCCGGCGTCGAGGCCGAGCAGATCGCGCAGCCACGCGAGCACGACATCCTCGAGTTCCGTCGCCGCGGGCGACGTCCGCCACAGCATCGCGTTGACGTCGAGCGTCGCCGCCAGAGCTTCCGCAACGACGGCGATCGGCGCCGCGCTGATCGCGAAGTAGGCAAAGAAGCGCGGGTGGTTCCAGTGGGTAATGCCGGGCAGCACGATCCCCTCGAAATCGTCGAAGATCGCATCGAAGCTCTGCCCCTCTTCCGGCGGCCGCTCCGGCAACGCCCGGACGATGTCGCCCGGCCGCGAGCGTGACAAGACCGGATAGCGCTCCGGCTCGCGATAGTAGGCGTCGATCCAGCGCGAGGCTCGCTCGAAGGCGGCAAGGAGGTCCATGGCGGCCTTGTCCGACGCCTGTCGTGGACGTTCCGCCAATGGAAAAGAGAGAATGCCGCGAACCACAACGGGGGCCCGCGCCGCCGCGTCGGCGCGGGGGCGCGCAGCTCAGTTTTTTCGGCGGCAGTCGAAAAAGCTGAGCGGAGCGCCAGGCTCGGCGCAACGTGCCGAGCCGTTTCAAAGGAGCAAGCATGAAGTATCGCACGTATCCGAAGACCGACATCGCCGTCAGCGAGGTCGGCTTCGGGTTGTGGACCACCTCGACCGGATGGTGGGGCGAGATGACGGACGCCGAGGCGATCGCGCTTCTTCACGAGGCGCTCGACCTCGGGATCACG
The DNA here is from genome assembly GCA_003158195.1 of Vulcanimicrobiota bacterium. Lineage (GTDB taxonomy): Bacteria > Vulcanimicrobiota > Vulcanimicrobiia > Vulcanimicrobiales > Vulcanimicrobiaceae > Palsibacter > Palsibacter borealis. The sequence continues at coordinate 15,699 of PMHP01000149.1, forward strand.
CTGTACGATGCTGCCGATACGTACGGCAACGGGCGCAGCGAGGAGCAACTCGGCGCGGCCTTTGCCGACCGGCGCGACCGCGTCGTGTACTCGACGAAGTTTGGTTACGACTTCTACACCTATGCGGGCGAGCGCAAAGGGCAGAACGAGATCCCGCACGATTTCACGCCGGCGTTCGTGCGTTACGCCCTCGAACAATCGCTGCGCCGTTTGCGCACGGACGTGATCGACATCTANNGTCGCGCTCGGGCCCGCGATCGGCTGGCTCGTGGAAGGCTGCGAGGCGGCGCGCCGGCGCAACGTCACGAACGTCCAGATGATCTGGAACATGCTCGAGCAGTTCCCCGGCAACGAGATGCTGCGCGCCGCGAACGACGCGCGCGCCGAAACCGGGTATCAGATTCGCGTCCCGCACTCGAGCGGTATGCTCGAGGGAAGGTATACGCTCGAAACGACGTTCCCGCCGAACGATCATCGCCGGCACCGCCCGCGCTCGTGGCTCGTCAACGGGATTCGCAAAGTCGAGACCTTGCGCTTCCTGGAGCGTGACCGCACGCTCGGCCAAGCCGCAATTCAGTGGCTGCTCGCCGAGCCGCGCACGATGACGGTTCTTCCGAACATCTACGACCGCGAGCAGCTCGTGGAATTCGCGACCGCGCCGGATACCCCGGCGCTGACGAGCGACGAACTCGCCCGCATCGCCGAACTCGCGAAGACGAACTTCGGCGTCGAGTCTGAGACGATGAACTACAAGGGGACGATGTCTTACGCCGACATCGCACAAGCGCCCGCGGCTGCGAGCGCCTAGACCTTGGTCGAGAAAATATTTACCGCTGACGCGCCGGCGCCGATCGGCCCCTATAACCAGGCGGTGCGGGTCGGCGATTTCGTGTTTTGCAGCGGCCAGATTCCGCTCGATCCGGCCACGGGCGAGATCGTCGCGGGCGACGTCGCTGCGCAGACGCGGCAGGTCATGAAAAACCTAAACGCGGTCCTCGCGGCGGCGTCGGCGACGTTTGCGAACGTCGTCAAAACGACGATCTTCCTCGTCGACATGAGCGACTTCGCGGCGGTCAACGCCGTCTACGGCGAGTACTTCACCGAAACCGCGCCGGCGCGTTCGACCGTCGCGGTCGCCGCACTGCCCCGCGGCTCGCGCGTCGAGATCGAGGTCATCGCGCTGACGTAGAGGCCTCACAGATCGACCGCGTATCGGTCGCCTCCCTAAAGTCCTCGGGTTCGCAACCGACCATGTAGTTGGTGTGCCATATCACACGACCTCGGCGGCGCACGCCCACTCTGCTGAACGTCGCGTCACAGGGTGCAGCGCTCGTCTTCGCAGCGGCTGTCGCCGGCTGCGGCGCCGGAACCACGGTCGGATTCCCACTTACGTCACCCGACCCGGACCCAACTCCCATAACAACCCCGTCAGCGGCCGCTTCACCGGCGGGCACCGGCGTGATCAACTTGACGGTACCCTCGCCCTCGCCGGTACTTTGCTCGCCTTCTCCGTTCGCCGTTACGGTGGGTCAGAAGTCGATGCTCGAGTGCACCGCGCAGGGCTACGTGGGATCGTTTACCTGGATCCTCACGGATCCGACAATCGCCACCGTCGAACAATTTAATAACGAAACCTACACTTTCTTTAACGTCACCGGGCTCAAGGCCGGCACGACGACCCTCGCGCTTGTCAGCCAACCAGGCGGGAATGGGATCGATACCATCGTCGTTTCGCCTTGAACCTTTTCACGCGAACCATCAACACAACGCATCATCACGCAAAGGATCGAACATGACTTTCCGCACCATTACGCCGCTTCTGTTGAGCGCGAGCTTGCTAGCGGCGTGCTCCGGGGGCGGGGGCTCCGGCAGCATGCCGTCTGGGGCCGGGCAAACGCAGCCGCAGTCAGGCGCGCGCGCTACGGGCACGCTGACCCTTATCAATAATTCGGTGACCGCATCGAGCAACTCCCGGCATCTCGATTTCATCTCGAGCGGGTTTGCGCACGCGGCCGCGTTCGTCGATACGACCACGGCGCCTGTCGGCCAGAGTACCTCAGGCTGCACGCAGGGATCCTGTACGTTCCCCTTTACCACGACGGCCGGGACGCACACGTTCGAAGCAGAGATCGACAACGCCTCAGCAAAGGTTCTCTCGGAAGGAAAAACGACCGGCGTCACGATCGTCGGCGGCCCCGGCAACTCCGTTACGATCACGATGAACGGCGCCTCGAACAACTTTAACTGGCAATCGGACACGGCGAGCACCACCGCTAGCCTCACCACGAAATATGCCGTTGCGGACGAGTCCATCGTGCCCATCACGACCGCGGGATCCTCGAGCGCCTTCGATAACGGCGCGATCGCATTCGCCGTCGTGCCCACCGGCGGCCTCACCGGCGCGACCTTTACGCCGGCGACGCTCGCCGCACCAGATGCACTCGGGAACGACTACGCCTTTACGGCGACCTGCCCGGCCACGACGACCGGTACGTTCACCGTGACCGCTACCGCGACTTCGGGAACCAGTACCACCGTCTCGACCGCTCAGCTTGGCGGCGCATCGACGACGCCGACCTATCCGGGCGCGGCGCTCACCGTGTTGGCCCACACCTACACGTGCAACCCCGCAGGCGTCATCTCCGACTCCAGCGGCACCGCCACGCTTCAATAAATCCTCTACGCGCCGTCGCTCAGCTTTCGGCGAGCGGGAGGCCGCCCAGGATCGACGATGAAGCCGCGAACGCTCGTTTTGTCCGTGATGACCGCCGCCGCGCTTGCGGCGTGTTCGAGCGCGGTATCGAACACGACCCCCGAGCGCCCTGCGCCGCCGCTTGCAGCGCAGGCACAGGCAGCCACCGGCACGTTGACGATCACCGTGCCGCGGACCGTGGTGGACAAACTTCGAGGACCACGCTACATCTCGTCGGCGACGGCCACCGCCGCGTTGTTCATCGACACAAACGCCAGGGCCATCGGCACGACGAGCGCCTGCACGAGCGGCAGTTGCACGATCGCCTATCAAACGACCGCCGGACCGCACACGTTCAAAGCGGAGATCGCAAACAGCGCAAACGTTGTCCTCGCGCAAGGAGAACAGGCCCTAGCGGTCGTTCCCGGATCGGGCAACAATTTCACTATCACGCTAAACGGCGTCGCCGGCGTGATGACTTGGGAGTCGAACACATCGAACACCAGCGGCAGCATCACCGGAGTTTACGCCGTCGAGGATGCCTCGTCGGTTCCGATCACGACTGCCGGAGGCTCGAGCTCCTTCGATAACGGCACGCTTAGTTTCGGCACCAGCGCCTTCGGCTTTACCTCGGGCAGCCCGAGCTTTGCTCCCCCCAGTCAAGCTACGCCCGACGCGACCGGAAACAACTACGCTTTTACCGCGGCGTGCGGGACCGCCGCCGGGACCGGTACGTTCAGCGTTACGGCAGCCTCAGGAAGCTCGACGGTCGGACTGACCGCCGCACAGCTGAGCGACGTGGCGGCGACTTACCCGTCATCGGCCCTTAACGTCAGCGGGATGCATACGTACAGCTGCACGGGCGGCGCGATCGTCGACAATCAAGCACCGCCGCAGACGCTCTATCTACGGACGACGGCTTCGACGGTCGTCACCGGATCCACGAGCGTCGAGGAGCTGTCCTCGACGCAAGGCAGCGCGACCAATACGAGCTCGAGTATTCTCACCCTGCTCCTCCCAGGCACCTGGCAGTTCGTCCCCGGGACGACGGGTAACCTGACGTCGTATACGCTCGCAGCGACGCCCGACACCAAGGGCTGGATTTTCGACGGTTCGACACCCGGTACGTACGATAACGGCAATTGGACGTTTACGTTTGAAGGGTTGAACACGACAAGCGCTGGGACCGCCGTGATCAAGGCAAGCCTGTGGGTCGTGACCGCGACGACGACGGCGGTCACGAGCACTAGACTCGTCGCCGAGGGTGCCGCATCACCGGCATTCACGCCGTCCACAAGCGCGACGACCGCTACCGTTACCATCGCGTCCCCCGGTGCCGTCACGCTCGGCGCGAGTCAGTACCTGTACCTGGAAGTCTATCTCGACATGACGTCTGGTGGCGGGTTGCTCTCCGAAGAGAGTATCTCGCTCAACGATAACAGCGCGAACGCATCGCGGCTGGTCACACCGCCATTTTTTCCGTGAGGCGCTAGCCCCCGAAAGTTACCAAGTCGTGATTCGCGGCACGTGCGACTTCGGGCTCGTCACTTTGCGCTGCGCGTTTGTACTCGGCCCGGGCCAGATCGCGCTTGCCCTGATCCGCGTAGGTCGAGGCGAGCAGGTAGTGGAGCCGCCCGTCGTTCGGCGAGACGCTCAGTCCCTTGAGCAACGCGGCCTCTGCGAGCGCGTAAAGGCGGTGGACGCTGTAGTCGTAGCCGAGGTCGACATAGGCATCGCGGTCGAGTGGATCGAGCGCGATCGCTCGCAAATAGTATGACATCGCATTCTGCCAGCGACCGAGGTCGTCTTCGATGTATCCGAGATTGACGAGCGCTTCGGGTTGATCGGGTCGCTCGCGGGTGGCATGCTGGACCACCGGAAGTGCGTCACCATCGCGGCCCTCTTCGAGGTACGCGCTGCTCAAATTGACGAGCGCCGGATAGTCGTCGGGTTCCATCGAGAGGCAACGCTGCAGGACGCCGATCGCACGGTCGCCTTCGTGCAAGTCGAGATACGCATTCCCGAGCTCCGAGAGCGTTTGGCACGAGCGCGGGGAGAGATTCAACGCGCGGACCAGATACTGCACCGCGTCGCTCGGCCGGTGCTCGGCGCGTAAGACCGCGCCGAGGGCGTACTGCGCACCGGCATCGAACGGGGCACTGTCCGCCGCCTCGCGATACGAGCGTTCGAATTGCGGAAGGTCGCCGATGCGGCGGTGGACGTCGACGAGATGTCCGTAAGCCGACGCGAACGGCAAGCTCGCCTGAAACTGCGCGATCGCGTCGTCCGAGCGATCTTGGGCGGCGTAGATGCCCCCGAGCCGGTCGTGCGTTTCGCGGTCGTCGGGGGCGAATTTGAGGATCGCGCGGTACGTGCTTTCGGCGGCCGAAACGTTCGATGCTCGGTAGTATAGGTCGCCGAGATACCGAGCCGGCTCGAGTTGTTTCGGATGGGCCGCCACGTAGACGGCCAGCTCCTCGATCGCTCCGCTCAAATCGCCGCCCGCAACCCGGCGCCGCGCGGAATCGATCGCGCTTGCCGCATCCGTTTTCACGGTATCGGCTTTTGCGGTATCGGCCGCAGCAGGAGCGGCCACGGCGCAACCTCTCCCGCCAAACGCCGGCACCAACGCGACGCAGGCGATCAGGCCGACAGCGACGGCGCGAAGCCGCCCGCACACTCTGCCCATCGTCCGTCTATAATTCGGCGTGCCCGCCGCGACCCCCCCAGGTCCTGCGCACTCTTTTTACGGGTGCGTCATGTCCTTGGGGACGACGAATTTGTCGAAGTCGTCGGAGCTGACGTGGCCCAAGGCAAGCGCGGCCTCTTTGAGGGTCGAACCGTCTTTGTGCGCTTTCTTTGCGATCTCGGCGGCCTTGTCGTAACCGATCTTTGGTGAGAGCGCGGTCACCGTCATCAACGACTGCGCGAGGTAAGCGCCGATGACGCTCTCGTTTGCTTCGAGGCCTTCGATCGCGTGCAGCCGGAACATCGTGCACGCGTCGCGCAAGAGCGTCGTCGAGTGCAGGAAGTTGTAGATCATCACCGGGTTGAAGACGTTGAGTTCGAAGTTGCCCTGCGACGCGCCGAACGCGATCGCCGCATCGTTACCGTAGACTTGCACGACGACCATCGTCACGGCCTCGGACTGCGTCGGATTGACCTTGCCCGGCATGATNNACCGGGTTGACCTTGCCCGGCATGATCGAACTGCCGGGCTCGTTCTCGGGGAGGACGAGTTCGCCGATCCCGGCGCGCGGACCGGAAGCGAGCCACCGGATATCGTTTGCGATCTTCATCAGGGCCGCGCCGAGCTGCTTGAGCGCGCCCGACGCAAAGACGAAGTCGTCGTGCGATGCGAGCGCCGTGAACTTATTCGGATGCGAACGGAACGGCAGACCCGTCAACTCGGCGATCTTCGTAGCGGCGCGATCGGCAAACTCCGGATGGGCGTTGAGGCCCGTGCCGACGGCCGTCCCCCCGATCGCGAGATCGAAGATGTGGTCGTTCGCTTCGCGGATCGCGACCATCGCGCGGTCGAGTTGCGTCACGTAGCCGGAAAACTCTTGGCCGAGCGTCAGCGGCGTCGCATCCTGCAGGTGCGTGCGGCCGACCTTGACGATGCCCGCCCACTTTTTCGCCTTCGCGTCGAGCGCGTCGCGCAATTTCTGTACCGCNNGACTGCGACATGTTGACGTGGTCGTTGGGATGGATCGGCTTCTTCGAACCCATTTCGCCGCCGGCAAGCTCGATCGCGCGGTTCGAGATCACCTCGTTCACGTTCATGTTCGTCTGCGTGCCCGACCCCGTCTGCCAAACGCGCAGCGGGAAGTGTGCGTCGAGCTTCCCGGCAATCACCTCGTCGGCGGCCCGCACGATCAGGTCGGTCTTCTCCTGATCGAGCTTGCCGAGATCGCGGTTGACGAGCGCCGCCGCCTTCTTCAGCGTAGCCATCGCCTTGATGACTTGGCGCGGCATGACGTCGCGCGGCGTCGTGCCGTCGCCGATGTCGAAGTTGTGCAGCGAGCGCGCCGCCTGGGCGCCGTAGTACACGTTGCTGGGAACCTGGACGGCCCCCATCGAGTCGGTTTCGGTGCGCGTCGCAGCGCCGTTCGCGGTTGTCGTCATAGCCTGTCTGTCTTCACCGCACTACGGGATCCGCCCTCGCGCTGGTCTTTTCGACGAAGCGATTCTCTTGCGCGAGGTCGAACGTCGCACCCATGAGATCCGCCACACGTGCGGCGACGTGAACCTCGACGATCACTACGACACCTCCAAGCAGCTTCCCGACGGCGACGTCACGCCGTACTTGGAACGCTTCGGGGCACTAAGTGAACGCGCGCGCGCGTCCGTGCGCTGCGACCTCGACCATCGTTACGGGCCACACGTGCGCGAGACGATCGACTTCTTTCCCGCCGAGCGCCCCGGCGCTCCGCTCTTCGTGTGGGTTCACGGCGGCTATTGGCGGCGTATGTCGAAGGACGCCTCGAGCTTCGTCGCGCCGGCGCTGGTTGCGGCCGGCGCCGCGGTTGCGGTCGTCAACTATCCGCTCGCACCGGGCCCGACCCTCGACGAAATCGTCGCCTCGGTTCGCAGCGCACACGCCTACGCGCTCGAGCACGTAACGTCGCTCGGCGCGGATCCCCGCAACGTCTTCGTGGGCGGCCATTCGGTCGGGGCACAGCTCGCCGCAATGATCGCGGCGGCGTTCGAGGTGCGCGGCCTCTTCGCGCTGAGCGGGCTCTACGATCTCGAGCCGCTGCGCGCGACGCACATCAACGAATGGATCGCAATGGATGCGGCGACCGCGATCCGCAACGGCCCGATCCACAATCCGCCGCTCGGCTCGCCGCAGCTCGTCGTCGCGGCCGGCGGCGACGAACAGCCGGCTTTCCATGCCCAGCAGCGCGCCTACGTCGACGCCTGGCGCGCGTGGGGTCACGCCTACCGCGAAATCGACGCGACCGGCCACAATCACTTCACGATCGCCCTCGAACTCGCAAACCCAACGAGCCCGCTAACGCGGGCCCTCGTTGAAATGATGTCGCTGTCCCCGCCCTGAGCGACCACCGCAGCCATGTCAGCGACCGGCGCAGCCATATCAGCCACCGCAGCCATGTCAGCGACCACCGCAGCCATGTCATCCTGAGCGGAGCG
>PMHP01000149.1:23570-25909 GCA_003158195.1 Vulcanimicrobiota bacterium
GAGAGTTCGCCGTCCTCGATCGTGAGGTCGCGCGGGAGGAGCGCGACCTTGCGGACTTGCTCGAAGCTGCCGAGATCCGCGGTCTTCTCGATGACTTCTTTCGTGATGAGGTCGCGGACGTCGGCGCGCTCGGCGATTGCCGCGCTCGGGACGTCGTCTTGGATGTTGAACTCCTTGCGGATGATATCCCAATTCGGGCTGACCAGCGCCAGCGGAAACGAGCGTCCGTCGCCGATGACAAAACACTGGCCGATGTAGATCGAGCGTTTGAGCGCCGCTTCGACGCGGCCGGGCGCAATGTACTTGCCGGTCGAGGTCTTGATCAGTTCCTTTTTCCGATCGGTGATGAACAGGTAGCCGTCCTTGTCGATCTCGCCGATGTCGCCCGTCATGAACCAGCCGTCCTCGGTGAACGGATGCTCCGCGGGCAGATGGTAATAGCCTTGCATGACGTTGGGGCCTTTGACCAGGATCTCTCCGTCGGAGGCGAGCTTGATCTCGACGCCCGCGACCGGCTTACCCACCGAACCGTAGCGGATCGACTCCGGACGCGACGCGGTCACGATCGGCGAGGTCTCGGTAAGTCCGTAGCCCTCGACGATCGGGATGCCCATTGCGGCGAACGTCAGCGCTATGTCGCGATGGAGCGGCGCGCTGCCGCTGGCAAAAAACGCAAGCCGATCGAGGCCGATCTGCGGCTTGATCTTGGAAAGGACGAGCTTCTGCGCGATCGCGTATTGCAGCGGGAGCATCGCGCCCGGTTTGCGGCCGTCGACCTGGGCCGACATGTAGTCGCGCCCGACGCCCAGCGCCCAGGGGACGAGTTTGGCCTTGAGGCCACCTTCCGCTTTCGCTTTGCCGATGATGCCCGCGAGCACGCGTTCGAAGATGCGTGGCACGAGCGCCATCATCACCGGGCGCGCGTCTTTGAGATCCGCGAGCAAGTAGTTGGGCTGCGTGATGTAGAGCTTCATGCCTTTGTTGACGAATCCGAGCGCGTCGGTGTGTTCGAAGATGTGCCCGAACGGCAGCACGGAGAGGACGACGTCTTTCTCGCCCTTCAGCGGCTCGGGCAGCACCGTCGAACCGGCCATCGTGTTCGAAATCAAGTTTTGGTGCGAGAGCATCACGCCTTTGGGATTGCCTGTCGTCCCCGAGGTGTAAATGAGTACCGCGAGATCGCCGGGCGTGCTTCCGCTGCGAAATCCGGCGAGTGCGGAGGGGTCCGCTTGCGCAGCCGCCGCGCCGGCCGCTTCAAACGCAGCGAGCGAGTCGGGCCCGGTGCCGTCGAACACAATGCAGCGCGGCAGGCTCGGGCACGTTTTCCGCAGTCGATCTGCGTCGGCTTCCGTTTCGACGAAGACGAGCTTCGCTTCCGCATCCTTTATGATGTACTCGACCTGATCGAGCGCCAAGGTTGCGAAGATCGGAACGACGACGCAGCCGGCAACCAGGATCCCGAAGTCGGCGGCCAGCCAATCGATCCGGTTCTCGGACATCAGTGCGACCCGATCGCCGCTCGTGCAGCCTGCCGCCCGCACCGCGTACGCGATCGCCGTTACCCGCTCGAGCATCCGCTCCGAGGAAGTAAACCTCCATCGCGGTGCCCCGAGCCGTTCCGCAAACGCCTGATCGTTGGGTACCGACAGCGCCTTGGAAATGAATTCCCCGAGAGTCTGCATTGCGCAGTCTTTTACGATGCGCGAAGCAACCCCCTCGGCCCGCGCGACATGGTGTGAGGCGGGCATCAAAAGGCGTTGTTAACCCCGGAACGAACAGGGTTCGTCCTCACAAAAGCCTGGAGAAACGATGTTAGAGACGCAAGCCCGCCCGGGGTCGGTAGTGAACGTCGAAACGCGCGACGGAATACGAATCCTCACGCTCGACAACCCGCCCGTGAACGCGTTTTCCTTTGAGCTGTCGGCCGCGCTTCTGCGCGAGATCGTAGCGGCCGACGCAGACCCGGCGGTTCGGGCGATCGTCATCACCGGGGCGCACGGGTTTTTCAGCGGCGGCGCGGACATCAACGCCTTCTCGAAGCCGCCACCGCCCGACGCGAAGACCGTGCGCGACGTCGTCGCCGCGATCGAGAAAAGCAATAAGACTTTCGTCGCAGCAATTGACGGCAACGCGCTCGGCGGCGGCTTTGAAACCACGCTCGCCTGCGACTACCGGATCGCCACGGCCTCGTCAAAAGTCGGGTTGCCGGAGATTCTGCTCGGCCTGATTCCGGGCGCCGGCGGGACCCAGCGGCTTCCGCGGCTGCTCGCGACCAAGAACCCGCACAATTTCGGCGGCGTTCAGATGGCGCTGCAGATGATGCTCGAGGGCAAGCCCAA
>PMHP01000171.1 GCA_003158195.1 Vulcanimicrobiota bacterium
ATACGGTCCTACGAATGGCCGATGCTCCAACAATTGAAGTCCACGTCGTGCCGAGCACCGAAACGCCGACTGGGATCGGCGAGATCTGCACGCCCCCGATCGCCCCCGCGGTCGGAAACGCAATCTTCGCATTGACCGGAAAGCGCGCACGCACGTTGCCGTTCAGTGACGCGCTAGCTTGACACCGGGAGGCTAGACTGCGGCCTTTTCGAGGACTGCGTTCGCAGCCTTTTCGATCATGTCGACGACGGCTTGCGCTTGCGAGAGCATCGCGCAGTGGCTCGAGTCCAGCTCGATCGTGTGCGCGCCCATGCGCTTAGAAACAAACCGCTCGAGGTCGGGAGGCACGGCCTTGTCGTTTTTGCCGACGATGTACCAACTCGGCTTCGTCTTCCATGCCGGGGTACTCATGGGGGCGCTGAAGAGGTCCGCCGCGGGCGGATAGCTCGTCGCCCAGACGACTTTCTGCTCCGCTTCGGGAAGATCGCCACAGAAGTCCGCGATTCCCGCGGGCTTCATCCATATACGACCGTCGGCCACCTCAACGTGCTCGAAGACGGGCGTCGTCGGAAACATACCGAGCTGCCCTTGCGCGGTCTCGCCTTCGTCGGGGCCGAGTGCGCAGATGTACACGAGTCCGCGAACGCGGTCGTCGGTCCCGGCGCCGGTAATGACCTGGCCGCCGTACGAATGTCCGACGAGGATGGACGGACTGCTGACACGGCTCAGTGTCTTCTTGACGATGGCGATGTCGTCGGCAGTCGTGTTGAGCGGGTACTGCGCCGAGATACATTCATAGCCGGCGGCTTGAAGAGGCTCAATGACTTTGCTGAAGCACGAGCCGTCTGCCCAGATCCCATGGCAGAAGACGATGCTGGGTTTGCCGTTCGTAGAGCTTGCCACTTGCGAAATCTCCTGTGCCCTGCCGCCCACCAGCAGCGACGCGCCGGCCACTACCGCGCACGTTGACAAGAAGGTCGAGCGTTTGAGGCTGGTGTGTGTACTCATCGCGAGTCTACGACTCAAGCCGAGCCCGATGCCACGCACGGTTCTTTCTGTGTTCGTAACTGTGTCAGTCGGCCAAAAACTCTTCGATGAGATCGAAGAGGTCTTCACCTGCGCCAAGGGTGCGCAACTCCTTGGCCCGCCCGGGCGAAAGACTCTTCAGGAATGGTGTGACGAGATCCAGCGGGCGCCCGTCAACGTCAAGCGACGAGGGGTTCGTTGACGTTTCGCATGCGCTAAGAAGGCGAGTTGCGAGCTCTACACGACCTGCCTTGGCGGCTAAAAGAGCCGCATAACGAGCATAACCGAGAACAACGGTGGCGAATAGCCCAGCGCGATCGGGTGCATTCAAGATGTCGGCGAGCGCTTGACGAAGGTCATTTTCCGCTGTACGTGCGTCACCGAGAATCACCGCACATTTCGCGGCGTTCCCGAAAATCATCATTCGGAGCGGTTGTGGCGCCGAGTAGCGTGCAAATGCGCGCTTCGCTTCCTCCAAGACTTGAAGCGCCTTCTCAAAATGTTCTTCGCGAAACTCGATTTCGGCGAGCACTATGCCGGCCTCGATTTCATATGAATCACCGATTGGAATTACCAAATCTTGAAGCGCCGCACGTGCACCGGCGAAATCCATGAGAACGCAGCGCACGTATGCGCAGTTTGTAGAGAATGCAAAGCCGGTCCGCGTTCGCCTGCGTTCCTCCGCAGTTAGCAATGCCGCGCCTGCGACGAGATGCGCTTCGGCTGCCTCGGCGTTGCCCCGGACGCATTCGGCTTGCGCGGCGCGCGAGTGCACGTAGGCGGCCAGGCTACCATGCCCTGTCGCGCACAGAAGTGGTATCGCACGGGCCGACAGCGCAGTCAGCTCTTCTATGGTAAGGTAAGGCGCGATGGCACTAACGAGAAGTCCGACCACTTCCGGGTTTTCGTCGTCGCGAAGCTGATCCAAGAGCCTAAACACGACCAGCCTCACCTCTACGTGACGGCCTGTTCCGTACCAAACAGACCGAAAGCCGATCAAAACCTCGGCTGCGGCGACAATAGCTTCGGCATCTGCCGTTCCGACCGCCCAGCGCAAGGCTGACGCGACGTTGTCTAACTCCGCTCGTAGACGAGCCAGCGTTTCCTGCGATAGGCTCGTCTCGAGCGTGCGCGCTTGGTCCCCGAGCCACTCGGTGAGCCGCTGCATCGTGCGAGCATCGTCGCCCCTCTGCGACAAGCGCTCCCAGGCAAAGGATCGAATCGTCTCGAGAAACCGGTAACGGGTCGACGTCCCGATGAGTTCGGCGTCGATCAACGACTTCTGAACCAAACGAAGAACGGAATCCGCAATTACGGTGCCCGGTACGGATTCGTCCGCACAGACGGCTTCCGCTGCCGCCAACGTAAAGCCGCCAATGAAAACGCTCAACCGCTCGAACAGCAGCCGGTCGACGTCCGACAAGAGATCGTAGCTCCATCGGATCGTGTCAACGATCGTCTGATGGCGTACCGGCAGGTCACGGTTGCCGGCCAACGTCGTACCGCTCTTAAGCCGTTTCCGGAGTTCCGCGAACCCAAGCGTCGAGAGACGTGACGCGGCGAGCTCGATAGCGAGCGGGATACGGTCCAGTTCCTTGCAAATCTCGGCGGCGATCGCAAGACGCTCAGCATCGAAGAATAATGAGCGGTCCTGCGTTCTTGCTCGAGCGACGAAGAGTTCCGTAGCGGCTGCGGCATTCATCGGCGGAAGGCGAAAGACCACTTCTGCGACGAGTCCGAGGGCTTCGCGACTGGTCACAAGCACCGTGAGGTGCGGGCAGTCGCGAAGCAGCGTTGCGATGATGGTCGTCGTTTCAGCGATGAGGTGCTCGCAGTTATCGAGCACGAGGAGCGCGTGCTGCGAGCCGACTTGCCGGACGATCTCGTCGAGAGCGTCCCCGCCACTCACCGACACATTGAGTCGAGCGGTGATATAGGGTGCTAGCATCGTCGCGTCGCGAACCGTCAGCAGATCGACGAACCAGGTCTGGTCGAACGATTCTTCGAGACGACGAGCAACCTCGATTGCGACGCGGGTCTTTCCGACGCCCCCGCTTCCGGTGACCGTCAGCAGACGATGCGCGCAGAGTAGCCCGAGAATTTCACCAAGCTCCGACCGCTCGATGAATGACGTCAGAGGCGCTGGGAGGATGGAAGCCACCTTGCGCGCGCGGCCACGCGCGCTAGCTGCGGCTTCCTCCAGATGAGCGCGCTCGTCCTTAGAGAGGCAAAGCGCATCGCTGAGGACCGTCACCGTTTCGCGATACGGGCCGCGCCGACTACCCTGCTCCAGCGCCGCGATGGCGCGAGCGCTGAGGCCGCTACGCTCGGCTAAAGCCTCTTGTGAGTATCCGGCGGCGCGCCGATGCCGCTTCAGCAGCTCGGAAAACGCAGACTTCACCTGCGCGGCGCCCCCCGATTTCGCTAGCCCAGGCATCGGACCTTGGCCGCTCCGGTGACGACGAGATTGACCTTGGGCTGCGTCTACGAGCGATTTCTGCACTAGAAGCGCGAAAAGCCTCGATAACCGGTGGTTATCCAATCGAGAAGCTCAGCTGCGTAGATGCCGGAGACTTCCTCCCAGGCGAGGTGCCCGGAATCCAGCGGCGTGTGCCGGACATTCGGCAATCCACGCACGAGGATCTCTGCGTGGACGCGAGGCACGAGCGGATCTCGCCGTCCATAAAGCACGTTCACCGGCGTGCGCACCCGCGGGAGGGCCGAACGGAGCTGCGGCAGCCACTCGCGATAACTGCGGACGTATTCGGCCGAAACGGCGAAACGGTCGCCTTTGTACGATGTTTGATAGTCGGCCAAGCTTTCTTGATCCAGCGTGGGCAGCAATCGATTGAGCGCATCGGTGATCAGCTGCGCGCCGTCGAGTCCAGCGAGTTGGTCGAGGGCCGGCGCTTCCATGAGCTCTTTGAGTGATCCCGTCGCGAGCTCTTCGTGCATGATACCGCTCCCGATCGTAAGGCTGGCAAACGCATCGGGCTCTGTGAGGGCGGCGAAGAGCGCAGCCGACGTTCCAACGTCTTGGGCCACAACGTGCGGCGTCTTCAGTCCGAACGCGCCGATCGCGCCCAGAAGCAGATCCCCCATCGCGCGCGGATTGAGGACGCCCGAGCGCGACGCCGACTGTCCGAAGCCCGGCAGATCGAGCGCCACGATGTGGTACCGATCCGCGAGCGCCGGCCAAACGTTTCGGAACGCGACGATGCTCTCCGGCCACGGGCTCGTCATGAGCACCGTCGTTGCGTCCTGCACGCCGCCCTCCGCGACCCGCACCCGCAGTCCGCCAACCTCGTCGAATCGCGTGACCATCGCGCTCATGTGTTGCTGAGTTGCTGCAACGCCTCCACCCAGTTTTCGATGTTCGGCTGAGATCGCGTGCATGGGTCCCTCCCGATCAAATCACGCACTCGAGCGTGCCACAGCCGGGAGCCGCGCGGATCACCTGAATTGAGTAGCGAGGGGCCGATCGCCGGATAGCAGACTGATGGTCAGCCGTCGCCGTATTTCGTGCGCAGGACCTTTTTGTCGAGCTTGCCGACGCTCGTCTTCGGAAGCTGCTCGGCNNTTTAACGACGACCGCGAGCGGACGTTCGCCCCATTTCTCGTCCTTGACGCCGATGACGGCGGCTTCGGCAACCCCCGGGCACTGCGTGATGAGGTCCTCGATCTGCAGCGACGACACCCACTCGCCACCGGTCTTGATCACATCCTTGAGACGGTCGGTGATCTTGACCGAGCCGTCGGGGCTGCGGACCGCGATGTCGTTGGTGTGCAGGTAGCCGCCGGCCCAGAGCTGCTCGGATGCCTCGGGATTGTTGTAGTAGCCCATCGTCAGCCACGGCGAACGCAGGACGATCTCGCCCGCGGTGACGCCGTCGGCCGGCACGTCGTTCATGTCGAAATCGACGACGCGCAGGTCGACGAGCGGCGCCGAGAGGCCCGCGCGCGTGCGGATCTCGAGCTCCGCTTCCGGATCGCCGCCAAGGTCTTTCGTCCGGACGTGCGCGACCGACGCGATCGGGCCCGTCTCCGACATGCCGTAGCCCGCATAAACGTCCATGCCGGCCTCGAGTGCCTGCTTCGCGAGCGCCTTCGGCAAGGCCGAGCCGCCGATGACCATCTTGACGCCGGCGAGGTCGGTGCCCGCGGCTGACGCGGCGTTCAACAGCATCTGCAGAATCGTCGGCACGCCGTGCGTGAACGTCACGCCTTCCGACTTGATCAGCTTGAGCAGCAGCGCGGGCTCGTAGCGGCCCGGGTACACCTGCTTGATTCCCGCGAGCGTCGCGGCCCACGGCAAGCCCCACGCGTGGACGTGGAACATCGGCGTAATCGGCATGTAGACGTCGTCGCGGCTCAAGCGGCCTTGCTGTCCGGCCGGGCCAAAAAGCGCGAGGTCGCTCAACGTGTGGAGCACGAGCTGGCGGTGGCTGTAGTAGACGCCCTTCGGATTGCCGGTCGTACCGCTCGTGTAGAAGGTCGTCGCCTGCGTGTTCTCGTCGAAGTCGGGGAAGTCGTAGTCGGGCGAGGCCGCAGCGAGCAGCGCTTCGTACTCGCCGGCGAACGGCAGGCCGCCCGTATCGGGCTCGTCGCGATCGGACATCACGATCAGCGTCTTGACGTTGGGCAGGCGCGGCAGCAAGTCGCGGACGAGGCCGGCGAATTCGTCGTTGACGAGCAGCGTCGACGCACCGGCGTGGTCGATCGTGTACGCGACCTGATCGGGCGACAGGCGAACGTTGACGGTTTGCAAGATGGCGCCCATCATCGGGATCGCGAAGAACGCCTCGAGGAACCGGTTGCTGTCCCAATCGAGGACGCCGACCGTGTCGCCTGGCCGCACGCCGTGCGCGGCGAGGGCGGAGGCGAGCCGGCCGACGCGCGCGTAGAGTTCGCGGTACGTCAGGCGCAGGCGATCGCGGTAGACGATCTCCTGATCGGGTGACTGGCGCAGCGGCGCGTGCCAGAGCTGCTTGAAGATGAGCGGGTACTGGTAGGCCGACTCGGTCACCGCGATGAGCCGTCCGGTCGCGGCCGCTTTGGGGGGACGCTGTTCTACGCCGATCGTCATGGTCTCGTCTCGCCTTTCGGTGGAGGAGGTGGGAGTTACACGAACGCGCTGAGGCCGGTGATCGCCTTGCCGACGATCAGCGTGTTCATCTCGCGCGTGCCTTCGTACGAGTAGATCGCTTCCGCGTCGGCGACGAACCGGCCGACGTGGTGGTCGAGCAGGATGCCGTTGCCGCCGAGCAGCTCGCGAGCCCAGCCGACCGTCTCGCGGCATTTGACCGTGCAGAACGCCTTCGCAAGCGAGGCGTGCTCGTCGGCCATCTTTCCTTCGTCTTGCAGTTGGCCGAGGCGCAGCATGAGGCATTCGGTGGCGGTGACGTTCCCGAGCATGCGCGCGAGGAGGTCTTGGACGAGTTGGAAACCGCCGATCGGCTTGCCGAACTGATAGCGCGAGGTCGCGTAACGCAGCGCGTGCTCGTACGCGCCGCGGCCGCAGCCGACCGCGAACCAGGCCACGCCCGCGCGCGTCATCCGCAGGACCCTCGCGGTGTCTTTGAACGTGTTCGCGTCCTGAAGCCGGTCGCTCTCGGGGACGCGGCAATCGGTCAGCGTGATGTGGCCGTTTTGCACCACACGCAGCGCCATCTTCAGCTCGATTTTGGCGACGGAGAAACCCGGGTTGTCCTTTTCGACGACGAAGCCTTTGACTTGGCCCGAGTCCTCATCGCGTGCCCAGATGACATTGAGATCGGCGAAGGTCGAGTTGCCGATCCACTTCTTTTCGCCGTTGAGGATCCAGGTGTCGTCCTCCCGACGGCACGTCGTCATCATGCCTCGCGAGGTGGCCGAGCCGACAAGGGGCTCGGTTAATCCGAACGAGCCGATCTTCTCGAAGCGCATCATCGGCGGCAGCCAGCGCTGCTTTTGCTCCTCGGAGCCGCACAGATAGATGGAACCTGCCGAGAGTCCGGTGTGGACGCCCCAGAACGTGGCGATCGACGAGTCGATGCGCGCGAGCTCCATGGCGACGATACCGTTGAGCAGCCAGCTGCCGCCCGCGGCACCGTAACCCTCGTAGCCGATGCCGCCGATGCCGAGCGTCGCCATCTTCGGAATGAGCTCGAACGGGAACTTATCCCGGTTCCAGTAGTCGCCGATGATGGGGGCGACTTCCGTCTCCATGAAGTCGCGCACGCGCGCCGCGACGGCGCGCTCACGGTCGTCAAGTACGTCGGCGATCCGGTAGAAATCACCGTCCACGGGCGGTGGCGTAAAAGGCGCATTCGGCGTCAACGTCGCTTGCATCGCACGAACCTCTCTTGAGTTGTACATGGCCCATGGGGCCACATGGAAGCGGATGAAAATTTGTCATCCTGAGCGTAGGGCCGGAGGCCCGAAGTCGAAGGCCCGCCGTGGCGTAGACTCCGGCGGCGCTTCGACAA
>PMHP01000217.1 GCA_003158195.1 Vulcanimicrobiota bacterium
AACGTACCACTCGTGGGCAGTTCAAAACGTACCAGCCCGAGCGTTGTGATGAATGTCGGGGCGTGTTCAGTCAGAGGGCTGGCTTAGCCTTTCGCGTTCGCGCTGCTTGGGCGTGCTCGTGCAGGCGGTAGCTCTTGCCGCGAATCTCGATGAGNNAGTCGATCGAGGAAAGCGGCGACTGCGGGAGTGTCTCCGAATATTTTGGCCCAGTCTTCGAGTGGACGATTCGAGGTAAGGATGGTCGAAGCTCGCTCATATCGGCGCATGACGATCTCGAGCAAGTCTTCCGCTGCGTTCGCTTGCAACTTTCGCATTCCGAGGTCATCGATGATCAGCAGTGGGATATCGCTGTACATCGCGATCGTTTCNNGCTCGTTTCCCCAGAGCATTGGCGAGCAACAGTTCGTCGAAGAGCGAATGCGCCTCGCGATAGAGCACACGAAACCCGCCAAGGATCGCAGCCATGCCGATGGCTTGCGCGATGTGGCTTTTGCCAACGCCAGCGTTTCCGAGCAAGAGAACGTCCTCATGTGCCTCGATGAATCTTCCTGTCGCCAGTTCGAAGATGAGGGCGCNNCGTCGTTAACCAATAAACTTATGAAGTCGATTGGTCCGAGGTTTTCAGCTCGTGCTTGCTGAGTTCGAATCGACAGCCTGTCGGCCATGCCGCCGAGGCGCAGATGACGCAGCGATTGCATGAGTTCGTCGTTGGTCACGGTAAGGCTCCTTGTGCAGTTGCTTCAAAGTGTTTGCTGTACGTCTCAACTTCAGGGATAACTCGATGCTTGTCTCGCATTGTGGTTGCCGTCGCGTGATGCGCGAGGTACATGCGAACAAAATGCAGGCTCTTACTCGACGAAGAGACCGCGAAANNGACATCGGCGGCGCCGTAGCGGCGAAGCAAATCGAGTACGCCGTATAGTGCGCGTAAGGCCAATGCTCCGCGGTCGTCGACGAGCACGCGACAGAAGCCCGCGCAACCAGGGCCAGCGCCCCCAATTCGTTGCGCGAGCGTTTCGACTTGGATCGGTGTTTGCTTCGGGCGATCGGCGTCGACTGTACGGCGCTGCCCTTTCNNGCAGCGCGATCGGATGTTCGCGGACGCAGGCATGCGTCGTCGTATCGACGATCCTTAGCCAGAGCCGGCCGATGTGAACCGTGACTTTGCGGCCGGCATATCGCGGAGGCGCGGAGTAGTATGCGCCGCCNNCGAACATCGCGCGAACTTGCCGCTTCGTCGTTCCGTGAATTCGCGTCGATGCCCAGCGTTCGTCCCAGCGGACCAGGTACGTGTTTTGCTCTTCGATGCTCTCGAAACGTTTGCCACGTAACGCCGTCGCTTGCGTGTAGCCGACCGCGGACTCGACTTTGCCCTTGAGATCAGGTGAATATGGGCGGCACGGCAGCGGCGTAACGCCGTAGTGTTCGAGCATCTTCGCGTACAGCGCGTTGAGCAGCGGATCGTAGACGTCAGGTTTGATGACGCCTTCTTTGAGATTGTCGAAACGAATCGTTCGTGCGACGCCGCCGAAGAACGCAAACGCCTCCTCATGCAGTTCGCACCACGCTTGCGACGACGATTTCCAGATCGTCTTACGAAACGCATGACGACTGTTGCCCAGTGTGAGCACGAAAAGTCGCGGTCGTCGATACTTCCCGGTTCGCGGATCTCGAGTAAGTGCGCCCTCGCCGTAGTCAACCTGCATCTCTTCGCCCGGATCGCTCTCGAAACGACACGCGATCTTTGGCTCGCGTTTGCGCAGTTTGCGCGCAAGGCGTTTCACCGCGTCGTACGAGCCGTCGTAGCCGTGGTGCTCGACGAGATCTTGGTAGATCGCCGTTGCATTGCGTCGTTTCCCGAGCTCCGCCTCGATAAACGCGCTAAATGCCGCCGCGCTACTTCGCTGGGCGGCCTCGGTGGGCACTTCGGTCGGGGTGGTACGTTTCGGAGCCGTCGGGTCGGTGGGCACTTGGGCCGCAGTGGTATGTTTTGCCGGCGTTAGTCCGGCCTCGTCTCGGATACGGCGGATCGCCGATCGGTGAACGCCCTTCTCACGGGCAATGCGCCGTTCGCTCCAGCCTAGGCTCAGCAGGGCGATGATTGCAGCTTCGTCGGTCATGCTCAACTTGTTCACGGCGTCGGANNTGGTACGTTTTCAACTGCCCACGAGTGGTACGTTTTGAGTGCCCGCTGAGGTCCTATAGGGATTTCCAAAAAGATACCCACAGCCGATCAACCCACCGAGGAATCCCGATAGCCTATTTTTCGTCCGGGCGGTGATCTCCACGATGAGCCCGTCGCATGCGATAGTCGTTGGTGGTTCGCCGCCGCTCTGCGCGAAAGCACGGACTTGCGCTTTGATTCCCCTGACAGCAGCGGGAACAGCTTGCAGCCGGAGATCGGCGCTCCGGACGAGCAGGACAAAGGGCTCAGGGATTTCGCGGATGCGGCGCTGGACGTCGGCGAGCACTGCGGCGTCGTCCGATACCGGCTTGGGATTCAGCGGAGTCTTAATCTCCCACCAAGTCGCCGGCGTTGTTTCCGTGACGAGTTCGGGGCGTTTTAGTCCGACGGCTGGCTCAAGCGTAAGCCGGATACCATTTCGAACAAGCCAGGCCGCAATCCACACCTCGGTACGCCAAGATTCAAGATATTCTCGCTCCTTTTGGCGCATTTTGTCACGACATTTTTCAATCGCGCCGAATGGCTCTACAACCGTGAGGTCGTCAGTGACCGACGTCCAGAATTTGACTGACCGCTCGTCGTCAGCCGGAAGCACCAACCAAAAGAGAAGAGCATTCTTGTTGGGCTAACGCTGCCTGATGATGTCGGCCAGTGCGGCATCGTCGTAGATGCGCTTCAGCAGCGGATAGCGTCCGAGCGTCGCTCGGACCCGCGTCGAAGATGGTCATTTCTACGATCTAAGTCTAAGTGTAACAGTTGCGAGAACATCGCCTAAATGGTTCTTCTCAAACACAGAGGCGTCACTGGCCATGGTCAAAAGGCAATCCAACCGGTTGGTACCGGGCGCACAACGTTGCCGGTGGCACTACGACCATTTTACGACCATTTGCGCGGAAATGTTCTCATTTTCGGCTAAGATTCGGAGAATACGGAAGCCCCTTCTTTGCTCGGAATCACGGGCTTTTCCGGCTTTTTCTCGTTTTCCGGTTGGAATCCGAATCAGGCTCGTCCTTGCTTCGCATGTAAGGGATCTGCGGTTCGAATCCGCACATCTCCACCACTTCACCCGCAGCCTGTATGGGTTTGCGGGTTCTTCTTTTGTTCGGCTCTGAAGTATCGACGACCATTTTACGATCATTCTCTGAAAACTCGGCCTCCAAGAACTGATCGAAGACCGCGTCGATGGCGCTTGCTAGCTGGGTGGAGAATGAGAACCTTTTTAATCTTATCGGCACCGGGTTCCGCCATTATGGCTTTCTGGCCCTCGTGCCGTTCGGCGCTAACGCACGTTCACGCCGAGCGAGGCTCCTAGCAAGGCTGAGAGCCAACGTTTCGAGCAGCTCGGGGTCAGCGGTCCCTCGGCTTCGAGCCGGGATCGCATCGCCTCCGCG
>PMHP01000197.1 GCA_003158195.1 Vulcanimicrobiota bacterium
CACGCCCTGGGACACGATCGGTTTGCTTGACCGCTTAGGCTTTGCCATGCCCCGGAGCATAACACGAAATGCGGCTAATTGACGGTTGCGACTTTAGTCTAATTGACCCACTACCGGCGTCCTCAAAAATTTGGCAATGATAGACTTGGCGCACACGGACGGCCCTAGTCGCGACGCCCCTTTGTGGTAAAATCAGGGTGTGGAGAAGCCAAAGGCATCCAAGAAGCCGACCCCCTACGAGCGGTTCGAGGAGGCGGCGAAGCACGTTCTCGGGCTACCAGCCGACGAGATAGCTAAGATAAAGGCCGCCGAGCGCCAGGCCCGCCAGGTGAAGCGGAAAGGGCCCTAGCTGGGCCTCTCGGGCCTGACTTAACGGCCTTGATTCGGGACCCAGGCGCGTTTCCGGACCCGGCTCCGGCCTAGCCGGTCGGCGTGGTCTGTCCGCGAAACTGATTCGGTGCGTTGTCTGGGCGGCCCGAAATCGCCTCGATTATCAACTGACAGATATAGTCTTCGGCGTGAAGCGTGATGGTATTGCAACCGAGGTTTATTATTTCGAGCGTAATTGGACCGCTGAAGCCAGTATGGATCGTAGGCGCGGTGAAATGCACAAGCAGACCGTAGCGAGCCAGCGAGCTTCTCCCCTCGATCCGTGCTGCATAGAACGGTCCCTCCCCCTCCATGGGAAATTTTACTCGTTCAAGCGTTTGACCCAGTATCATATGGCGCGGCGTTAGCTCAAATGGGCCGTTGTCCAGGAGGTCATGTCGGCTAGAGTTGCGAGCAGCGAACTCGCGATCATAAGGCATGTCCAAACGAATATTTATTGGGCCAGTCTGTGGAATCGACAACGTCCGCGCGAGCCTGAGGTCGACCGATGACGTATTGAAAGGAGGCCGGGAAACATCCCGGCCTGCCAAGGGTTCGATATTGATTCTTCCGGCGTCGATCTCACTTAATATATCGACGTTACTGAGGATCATGCAGCGTCGGACTCTTCCACGTCTTGCGTTGGTATTCGCACCCATCGCGAATCAACGTCCTCGATCGGTAGCAAGCAAACGGCGAAATCTTTCTCTACAGAAAACCGCGTGACTCTTAGGGCGGTCCCAGGCCGTTCCGATAGAAGGCTCCTATCTGCATAGATTAACACGGGGCCTTCAGTAGTTTGAATCTCGACCGTAAGCTCGGTGGGAAACATTCCCTCCCCCTTCACGGTGCATTTTATCAGCACAGAACGTACCTCGTCCAATTCCATCTCCTTAACGCAAATAGTGCGAACGCGCTGCGAGGGACCTTGTGAAAAACCCAAGCACCCGGTATCGAACAGATGTTTGCCCGCTTGCCTTATGGTCCCTTCGCGATGCGGTAGGGATATGGTAGCATAAGTAACCCCGACTGCCCATATCTTGTGGATTGCCGCCAGTAAAAGCAGCCTCGGTTGTCGGCGCAAGTGTTCGCCTAGCGCGAGAGGGGTTTTATGTGCTATATAATCCCTTCCTTTGAGCTACAAGAGGACCGGGCAGCCAGCCGGTCGGCCGCCGAGCGCCGATAGACTTTCGCTGCGCCCTACGATCCGCTTTAGCCCGAATATCCGCAGCACCGCGATCTTCGAGCTTGCGACGAAGAAGAGGGGCTTTCTGAACGTCGGCTACTTGCTTGACGACAGTGCTGCCGAGCTTCAATCACGCCTTGGGCTTACTCAGCAAGTCATCGACGAGAGGGCGCTTGAGATCCTAAAACGCCTTAAGAAGGCCTAAGGAGTAGCTTTGTAGATCGGGGAGTTCTTCGCGCGCCCTGGCTTTAGTCTCCAGATCGGATGCGACTTCGTCAGCTCCTTGTAGGTCACACGGCGGCCGTCCGCACCCTTGGCGGCTTGCACGAACCGGCTGTCGTCCTCTTGCCCGCGCACATTGAACCGGAAAATCTGCTCGTCAAGGTAGCGTTCGAGGTGGAAGGCGCGCGGAGCGATGTAGGTCCCGCCGAGCGTCCGTTTCAGGCACGACCAAAAGTTTTCGACGCGGTTCGTCGTGATGTGGCGGTCAACGTAACGCTGGGCGTGGTTGATGACGTAGTGAACGTAGTCATCGCGCAGTTTGCGGTAGCCAGCAGCCTCGTCGGTATAAACCGTAGCGCCGCGCGCGACGTGCTCGCGAATCTTCGGCAAAAGCGATGTCGCTTGGACGTTTGGGATAATTATCGCCCGCGCCCGTCCGCCACGCTCGACAATCCCCATGACAATCGCCTTATCATCATGGGGCCCGCGTTTACGCTCGTCCCAATCTGACCTGCGGCGCTTTCCGCCGACGAAAGTTTCGTCTGCTTCTACGGGCCCGAGCATTTGGTCGTCCGCGTCGTCCTTCATCGCAAGGCGAAGGCGATGCAACATGAACCAGGCCGTCTTTTGACATACTCCCAAGTCGCGCGCAATCTCGTAGGACGAAACACCGTTGCGGCAGTTCGTCAGCATCCAAAGCGCGGGGAGCCACTTGTCGAAGCCGATCGGCGAGTCCTCAAAAACCGTGCCGACCTTGGCCGAGAATTGGCGCTTGCATTCCTTGCAACGCCAAATGCGCCGAGTCGCGATGAAGTGAACGTCGGCGGAACCGCACCCAAGGCGCGGACACGCGACGCCATTGGGCCAGCGAAGTGCGACGATAGCTTCGTGCGCCTTTTGCGCGTCTGCAAAGGTCGCGATGGCCTCTTTAAGAGTCGTCGGCGCTTGCATTCTCGTACTCGGTCATGGCATCAATCCAGCCGAACAGCGCGCTACGATCTTCCGCGGAAAGCGCAAAGAGGTCAGCGTTCACAACTAGTGAGGCGGTCCCGCCGCTTCGGAAGGTTATCGTTTTTGCATCGCTGCCAGCCTGACGGGCAACCGGCGCGGTCGCTCGGGGACGATCAACGCGCACGGAATGAACCCGGACCGTTTTGGTGGCAACGCCCTTAGGGACACGGGGACTCCTGCTGCGCACGGTTTTAAAGTAAGGAGATAGTGACAGCCCAGCAATCCGAGCCAGAGTGATAAAAAAGGCGACCGCCTTCCGCACGGTATCGCCCTGAATACCCTGCTCTCTGAATCTCTCCTCAAGCTGTGATTGAGTAGCCTTCTCAAGGTTAAACCCGGAGAATAAGAAGGGATAGGCGCGGGCTAAAAGGTCGCCCCATGCGTGCTGCATCCCTTCAGAATCCAGTTTTTCAAGCGAGGCAAAGGTGTCAGTAGGACGGCCGTCTACGTCGGATAAGCCAAAAAACCGTAACGCCTTCAAAATGCGTGATTGGTCGCCACCGGCGATCGAGGACATAATGCTTCGATCGAACCGCGTTGGCTGGGTACGTCTGTGCCCTTCTACGAAGTTTGCGAAGGTAGTCCCAGAGAAATACGGAGGCGCTTCCGGACTCTGTTTATCTCCCCCGTTGGCATTCATGTCGTAGCTCCTCCAAAGCTGTGCCTTATACACTAGAATAGCACGAATGTTGTGCCTGGTCAATGTGCCTATCCGAGAAAGTTTTGCGCCTAGACTTAGGCACAGCTACAATTCAGGACATGAAGTACACAATCGGCGAGCGGGTCATTGTCAGGGTTTTTGGTGGCTATGCACGCGTTCGAAGGCTTTGGTTGGTTGAGCCAGTAGGATGTGTCGTCGCAGAGGATGAGGCGTTCGCGCGTCTACTTCGAGGGGACCGATCGGGGGCGGTCGCGCTCCCAACCGAGGATGTATATCGGTACGACGCCGCCGCTGTTAAGGAGCTGGCTGAGGATGTCCCGTTTCCACGCTGGCACGAGTTGACTCCGGTCGCCTCAGAGTAGCTTCGCTCTCCTACCCTATCCGTTGCCTGGTCCGAGGAAACCTGTACCCGGCAACTACCAGAGAGAAGGTGTGTCTGGCGAAGCGGCGAAACCCGCCCGCCGGAAACGAAAGAGGGCTCGCCGGCAAGGGCGAGCGCCTCAGGTTTCCAGGAAGGGGGCGATCGGTGCGATGAGCGCCGCGATAATACCACCCTAGTCCGGTCTCACGTCAGCGGCCTCCGCGCAAGCGGGGGCCGCGCCCTTTCTTACAACGCGGGGCGGGTTGCGTTCCTCTTCAGACCCCGCCGGTGTGCGTGAAGTTAGTTATCCCCCACTTTTTGGCAGACCGCCGCGCTATTCCGCCGCTACGCCCACCCGCAGGATGCCCTAGCCGCCGCCGATGATCAGCCCCCGCGTGCGCCAAGTCTATCATTGCCAAAAATTTGACGCTCGTACGATTGCTCGCTATACTTTGGGGTCTTCTTGGGAGCGAATGAACTGTGAAACGGACCTACCAGCCGCATAACCGGCGCCGCAAGCGCGTCCACGGATTCTTGGAACGAATGTCGACCAAGAACGGCCGCCGCGTGCTGGCCGCGCGCCGCAAGAAGGGGCGCAAGCGCCTGACCGTCTGAGCCGCGTGCGCTGGTACGGATCGCTGCGCCGCGCGGCGCACATCGCCCAGGTCCGCCGGCGCGGCCGGCGGGTCTCGTTGCCGACCCTCTCGGCTTACGGGCTGGCGGCTTCCGGCGGCGCTTCGGAAATCGGGATAACGGTCTCGAAGGCGCTCGGATCAGCCGTTTGCCGGAATCTGGTGCGGCGCCGCATTCGCGGCGCCCTCGATGAGCTCGGGCCGGCGCAGCCGGCGCCGGCACGGCTGCTTTTGGTGGCCCGGCCGCCGGCCGCGCAGGTGCCTTACCGGCAGCTGGCTGCCGACGTGGCGGCCGCGGTGGCTCAGTTAGCGAGGCGCTAGGATGCGCCACGTCCTGGCCGGGCTCATCGGGCTCTATCAGATCGCGCTCTCGCCCTGGCTGGGCAGCAACTGCCGTTTCCTGCCGACCTGCTCGCAGTACGCGAAGGAGGCGGTGTTGAAACACGGGATTCGGCAGGGCGTAGGACTAGCCGTCGCGCGCATCGCGCGCTGTCATCCCTGGAGCCCTGGGGGCGTCGACGCCCCTCCGTAGACTCCGCACTGAAAGGCTGGCCCTTGGAGTTCCCGTTCGCCCCCATGCTCGCGTTCCCCAACCCGCTCGAACCGATCATCGTCGTCCTCCACGGCCTGCTGACCTCGATCGATGGCGTCGTTCACAACTACGGGTGGAGTTTGATCGTCCTCGCGTTGCTGATCAAGCTCGCGTTTTGGCCGCTGAACACCATGCAGTTCAAAGCGATGCTGAAGACGCAAGCGATCGCTCCGCGCATCAAGGCGCTGCAGCAGCGCTACAAAAACGACAAGGAGCGGCTCAACACGGAGACGATGGCGCTGTACAAAGAGACGGGCGCCAATCCGGCCGCGGGCTGCCTGCCGCTCTTGCTGCAGATGCCGATCCTCATCTCGCTCTATCAAGCGGTTCTCAAAGATTCCAAGATGTTCGCGACCCAGACGTGGCTCTGGATCGGCTCGAAGGTCGCGATCGGCTCGCCCTTAATTCCGCACAAGCCGATCCCGCACCATGCGCCGCTCCACTTGCTGGCTCCCAGCCTCGCCGATCCCGACTTCGTGCTGCTCGCGCTCTATATCGTGTCGATGTATTTGAGCATTCGCTTCACGAGCCCCGCGATCGATCCGGCCCAAGCGCAGCAACAGAAGATGATGGCCTTCATTTCGCCGGCGATGATCGGCTACATCGGGTACCAGTACGCTTGGCCGTCGGCGCT